>JAJYAE010000142.1 GCA_021779695.1 Acidobacteriota bacterium
GCCGTCGATCACGGCCGCTTCCAGGTCTTCTTCAGTCAAAGGCCCGCCTGAAAGAATTCGCGCCTGGAGTGCCTCATGAAGGTAGACCACCATGACGACTCCAGTTTCGACCGCGATACCGAAGAGCGCAATATACCCAACCCAGACAGCAACACTGAAGTTGTAGCCAAGGATCCACTGGAGCAGGAGCCCTCCAGACATGGCATAAAGCGTGGGAAATATCAGAACCGAGGCTTCGAGAGCGGATTTGAAGACGAGATAAAGCAGAAGGAAAATGACGAAGAAGACAATCGGCAGAATGATTGCGAGTCTTTGGCGGGCTCGCAGCTCAAATTCATACTCCCCGGCCCAATGCCAAGTGTAGCCTGAAGGAAGAACAAGCTTCTCGCGCAACACTTTCTGCGCCTGGGTGACAAAGTCTCCATAGTCGCTGGTCTTGAGATTGAGATAGACATAGCCGGTCAGAGCCCCTCCCTCGTCGCGAATCATGGCCGGTCCGCGGGAATAGTAGACGCGTGCCACTTCGCCGATGGGAATTGATGCGCCAGTTGGCGCGGGAATGAGAGCCTGCGAAATCGACGACTGATCCTGACGGAAGTCGCGATGGTAGCGCACCGCGATGGGAAAGCGCTCACGGCCCTCAATATTCTCTGCAATATTGGCCCCACCGATTTCGGACGTGATGACCCGTTGCACATCGGCGACTGTCAAGCCGTAGCGTGCCGCAGCTTCTCGGTTGACATCTACGTTGAGGTAAAAGCCCTGTGAGACACGCTCAGCAAAAACTGCACTCGTCTGGGGCATATAGGTCAGGAGTTGCTGCATCTGAGCACCAATCTCCTGAATCCCATCGAGGCTTGTGCCCTGAATTTTGATGCCGAGTGGCGTTTTGATTCCAGTCATCTCCATGTCAAGGCGATTCTCAACGGGCATCGTCCAGGTGTTGGTGAGACCGGGAAATTGCAGCTTCTCATCCATCTGCTGGATAAGCTTTTCGTAGGTCATGCCCGATCTCCACTGACTGCGCGGCTTGAGCATGATGGTGGTGTCGAACATATCGAGCGGGGCATTGTCGGTCGCGCTATCAGTTCGGCCGACGGTGCCGAAGACAGTTGCAACTTCAGGGAAGGAGCGAATGATGCGGTCCTGTTCCTGCATGAGCGCGACAGCTTGCGTAATCGAGATCCCCGGCAGCGCACTCGGCATGTACAGGGCGGAACCTTCGTAGAGCGCTGGCATGAATTGGCTGCCCAGACGGAAATAAAGTGGAACCGTAACGGCGAGAAACATCAGATTCAGCGCAATGACCATCTTCCAGTGGTGCAGAGACCAGCGCAGCACGGGAAGATATATTGCCTGCGTGATCCGCGCCACGGGATTCCTCGACTCTGGGCGCAGCCTGCCGCGCAGAAAGAACGGCATGAGCGCCGGTACCAGTGTGATGGAAAGCAAGGAAGAGCAGATCAGCGAGAGCGTCTTAGTCCAGGCAAGTGGGCGGAACATGCGGCCCTCCTGTGCTTCGAGAAGAAAGACGGGGAGGAACGAGACAACGATGATGATGAGCGAAAAGAAGAGAGCAGGACCGACCTGTTGCGCTGCTTTGATAAGGATGGTCTTGCGATCGTCCGCGCTGAGTTGGTCGGTCCGATCTGCCAGATGACGGTAACCGTTCTCAACGATGACGATGGCAGCGTCAATCAGCACTCCAATCGCAAGGGCAAGACCACCGAGCGACATGATGTTGGAGCTTACATGAAGGAAATACATGGGAATGAACGCGGCCAGTACGGCGATTGGCACAGTGATGATAGGCACCAGCGCCGACCGAAAATGAAATAGAAAGACGATGCTGACAAAGCTGACGATGATGGCTTCGAGAATCAGGTCGCGCTTCAGTGTATGGATGGACTGGTCAATCAGCCAGGATCGGTCATAGCCTGTAGCGATCTCGACGCCGGCTGGCAACGAAGGGGCAATCTCCCGCAGTCTGGCTTTAACGCCGTTGATAACATCGAGCGCATTCATGCCGTAACGCATGACGACGATGCCTCCAACGGTCTCGCCTTCCCCCTGCCAGTCGGCAGCGCCGCGGCGGACATCCGGGCCAAAGTTGACGGTTCCAAGGTCTTTCACCAGCACAGGTGTGCCATTCTTCGTGGACACAGGAACGTTTTGTAGATCAGCGAGCGTCCTAAAATAGCCGAGACCGCGAATCATATATTCGGCCCCGCTCATTTCGAGGACGTCTCCACCGACTTCATTGGTGCTTTCGCGCACGCGCTGCGTCACTGTTGCGGCAGATATGCCGTAGGAGAACAGCTTGGCGGGATCGAGATTTACCTGGTATTGCCGCACAAATCCGCCAATGCTGGCTACTTCCGCAACGCCCGGCACCGTCTCCAACTGGTAGCGCAAATACCAGTCCTGGAGTGCGCGCAAGTCGGCCAGACTGTGCGTATGCGTGCGGTCAATGATGGCATATTCATAGACCCATCCCGCTCCCGTTGCATCAGGACCGATGGCAGGATGTACGTCTGCGGGGAGCTTGCCAGCGATTTGTTGCAGGTACTCAAGGACACGCGAACGTGCCCAATAGAGATCCGTACCATCTTCAAACACGACGAAGACATATGAGTCGCCGAACATCGTCTGCGCACGAACACTCTTGACGCGCGGCCCGGAAAGCAAGGCGGTCACAATCGGATACGTCACCTGATCCTCAATCACATTAGGTGGCTCACCTGCCCACTGCGTGTGAACGATCACCTGTACATCGCTGATGTCAGGCAGCGCATCGAGCGGTACATGCTTGAGAGACCACACTCCCGCGGCGACCAGCAACACGACCGCCGAGAAGACAAGAAATGGATTGCGCGCACACCAGGCAATGATTCTCGCGATCATTACATGCCTCCGGTAACGTCAAAACTCAACTGCATGGTTTCCACTGTCTGCGTGCCACGCATTACGTTCACGGTTGCCTGCCATGTTCCGCCGGCTGGCAACTGGAGTGCGCCCTGATATCTACCATTTCCCTCTTCAGAAAGGATGGCAACAGCACGCTCTGCTGCCATGCCCATCGCGGGCATGGCAGGCATCAGAAAGCTGGCCGTCACCTGCGCTCCCGTTACCGGCTTTCCGTCTGGACCTGTGAGCTGCACGATCAAAGTATTCTGGCCCTTTCGGAGTGGGTCTGGTTGCGTATGCAGATCAATCTTTATCTTTGCTGTTGGAGGATTGCCCGCGCTCTCCGCCTGTGGCTGAGGTGGCGTGAACCCATTCAGGACAGCTTGAAGCTGCGCCTCGGAATCCACGAGAAAATTGGCGGAGTTTACCACCCGCTCCCCGGCTTTCAGTCCGCTTAGCACGACGACAGAGTCGTCGATTTGCGGACCGACCAGAATTGTGCGAGGTTCTAAATGACCCTGTCCATGATCAATGAATGCAATGGCCTTTTGCCCGGATTGGAGCATGGCAGACGCCGGAATGACCAGATGCTGCCCGAGCGGCACGTGAATGTGGACGTTGACATACATGCCGGGCTTGAGCAACACACCTTGATTGCGAAAGGCAAGGCGTACGCGCACAGTTCGCGTAGTGACGTCCACCTGTGGAAGGATCTGATCGATGCGGCCGTTGAATGTACGCCCCGGATAAGCATCGACAGTGACCTGTGCAGGATCACCAGGACGCAATTGTCCCACGGCATCCTGAAATACGTTCGCGTAGACCCAGATCGTGGATAGATCGGCAATGGTGTAGAGCTTGGTTTCCGGTTGAACGTACGCATTGGGCAGTGCATTGCGCTCCGTGATGTAACCAGAGACGGGAGAGTTGATGGCGATATTGCGTTGCGTCTTGCCTGTCTTCTCCAGGTTGACGATTGCCTGTTCCGGTATACCGAACTGTCGTAGCCGCTCCTCGGCCGCATGCAGGAGCCAGCCGCTCTCACGGACGGCCATGTTGTCACCAGCGCCTGCCCCGTTCACTGTGGATGATCCATTCATCGGCGGCGAAAATGACTTCTCATTCTGCCTGGCAAGGAGATACTCTTGCTCGCTGCTGACCAAATCCGGACTATATACGGTGAAAAGACGATCGCCTTTATGCACGTACTGATAAGTCGCGTTGGCGTAGACGTCCTGAATCCAACCGGGGAAGCGCGTCTGCACATAGGCAAGCTTTTCTTCGTCGATGTCCACATTTCCCGGGACGTCCAATTGGTCATTGACGTCTTTGGAAAGGACTTCGGCAGTTGTGACACCGATCTCCTGCAATCGCTGAGGCGTGAGCTGAATGGGCGCCAGTTGGGGATTGTTTCCCGGCACGAAGGGTTCCTGGGCTGGCGCGCTGGCAGAAGGGTGAGCTGAAACTGCGGCGGGTCCGCGAGCAACCACTGGATCTTCCGCAGGGGTGCCCGGAAGCTGGAGTCCGCGATGCAACAGCACAAAGGCTAGAATGGCGCCGAGGGCGACGCAGATGGCTACCAATGCCACAAGAGCAAACTGGTATTGACGTATCTTCACGGTTTCACCTCCGGTGCGGTTTGCTGTAACTGGTTCAGCCCAGCGCCTACAGCAAGTTCGAGATCTGCGAGACGAGAATCGAAATCTGCCATGGCTTGCGCCCAGTCCAGTTGGACATCAATCACTTCCATCTGACTATTCAGAAGATCCAGAAAATCTGTCCTGTCGTTCTCGTAAGCAACGACACTGGCCTGGAGTGTCGCCTCTGCCTGGGGACGTAACTGATCTTGATAGAGGCGAGCGAACCTTTGCGAAGCCTCAGCCTCCACCAGAGCTTCTCCAATTTGGCCAAACGCGGCGGTGCGCAATGCATCGATCTCGGTGTCCTGCTCTGTGGCGGCAGCGCTTGCCTCAGCAACTTCAGCGTTGTGCTTGCGGCGATTGAGCCAGGGAAGATTCATGGAGCCTTCAATCATGTAACTATTGCGCATGCTGACGCTGGGCGGCATCAGCGAATAACCGCCGGAGACTGTGAAGTCCGGCAAGTATGCCTTGTTCGCCAAGGCCTGCTGCTTGTGGCTACGATCGGCAGCATCGCGTGCAACTTCCAAATCCGGCCGCGATTGAAGAGCCACTTTTTCGAGTGTCTCCAACTCTGGCAGTGGGGAGGTAATCGTGAACTGCCCCTTTACTTGCAGGGG
Source organism: Acidobacteriota bacterium (assembly GCA_021779695.1). The sequence continues at coordinate 5,168 of JAJYAE010000142.1, forward strand.
AGACGTTGGATTGCGCCCAAGAAGTGTATTGAGGCGAGCCTGCGCAACTCCTGCATCGCGATCAAAGCGAATCATATGCTCGGCGAGCGCCGTCAGTGCGACCTGCGCCTTGAGGACGTCCTGTTGCGAGACCTTGCCAACGGCATATTTGATGCGCGCAGCCTCAATGGCCTGTCGCGCAATCCCCACATGCCCTTCGTGAATATCCATTTCCTCATTGGCGAGCAAGAGATCGTTAAAAGCTTTCCGCACGCGCACCTGCACCTCAAGACGAGTCTCGGCCAGCTCGGCCTTCGCTACATCGACATCAGATTGCGCCACACTTGTGCGCAAGGCTCGCTTACCCTTTCCGGGAAAGGTCTGGCTCAGACTGAACATGTTCTGTGCCTGGTTGAAGTCCCATGGCTGCCTGAGCGGAACACCCCATCCGCGGTACATCGCCGATGGATCATCCAGCGCACCGGCAATGGGCAAATGCGCCTCCGCCACTGCGACACGTCGGGCAGCAACCGCAATTTCGGGATTCTCCTCCAAAGCAATCCGCTCGGCATCTCCGAGAGTCAAGACTGGGCCCGCAGCCAAGCCGCGGGAAGAAACCTGAAGCAAATCTTCAAAGGCTTGCAGGTTAATCGATTGCTCCGGCATCTGCGCCTGAACTCGGTACAAGAAAAGCCCGCAACTAACCGCAACGGCGAGCGCGGTCGTAAGAGACTTCATCACTTCCTCCATCTATGCGTCGGAAATTACGAGCCTGCGAAAGCTCTCACGTGCAAAAAGAACACGCAAGTCCGCAATAGCTCAAATTCAAATCGCAGGAGAAGAAGCTCTAGATACGGAGAATGGAAGAAGCGCCGGGAGAAGTGTCGGGGACGCGCTCCACAACGGAGAAATGCCTCAAGAGGTCAAACGTATCGATAGCAAAAAGCCCAATGCACCCATTCTGCAAAGTGGAGGTGAATCCATCCTGCAAAGAAAGAGGACCTTCAGGAGGCGTTGCAGCATCCTTCCCATGCATGATGCAGCAGGCGTCATTTGCACCAAACTGTTGCATTGGGCAATTCTGCGCCATGCTTTGACAGCAAGAGGGCTGAGCATGAGCCTGCCACGCCAGCAAACAGACTGATGCGGGAGACACAGCCCACAAGGCCGCGACAATCAGCATCAACAGGGCGCCGCTTTTGCTCATAGAAACAGGATAAAGCAACATTTCCGTTTGATCATCCCCTATTCCTGGTCCCTTGCCAGTGATTGCAATCACAAGTAACAGGTTGAGCTTGCGGGGATATTGCTCCTGAACTGGATCACGCATCGTGCTCACTGGATCGAAAGTCAGATTCTGCTTTAACCAAGCCTCACCCGGGCTCACTCAGGGAGGCCATCGTGAAGCGCAGCAACCTTCGGCTTGCAACTTTGACGCAGTTATGCGACTCCACAACCTCGGTCACGTCGCTTTTGAAACCGCACACTCCTGCTCTGGAGGGGTAAGATTGCCAGCCTTCAGAGGAAATGCGATGACGCGAATGCTCCTGCTTGTCATCCAGCCGGTCTGCCCGACCTTTTCACCGATCAGAATGAGTATCTCCGGCCCAGTCCAGTGGAAACGTTAAGCAAGGAACTGCGGTGGATGAGGTGTTCCATGCCGGATATCGAGGTGCTCATTTCCGGAATGAGTGACCTGACGGCTGCACTGAGCGCGTCGCCATATTTAGCGCGCGGAAAGTGATACGGGCTTCGATGCTTCCAGACGAGAACGATGCGCCCAGAGTCCCAGCCCTGGATTCGAGATAAAGAAGATATCTTCGCCGTTCAGCGTGTTGTAGCCGTGGCGCAACCGGCTTGGATCATACTTCTTCATCATCTCGTTCAGATTGCCATACGCGAATCCTACCCCCTCCACTTCCTCTCGGGTCAGCTTTCCCGGACACCAGGTAATCTGGAACCGACCTTCGGATGACCCATGAATCAAATGTGCTGCCGCACTGAGTTCGTTAGCGAGATCGGCGTTTTCCTCTACCGCGCGCAGCGTGGCTGGAGTTCCCTTGTACCCGTATTTTCGAATCATTGAGTCGATCGTCTTGTCCTCGCCAAACTCTCGTACGCCGGGCGCGAGTACGATCAGTTCTGCGCCGTCGGCAAGCGCCATCCGAGTTCGGTAAACGGCCTTGTTGCCGAGCCAGGTCGAATGAAACTCGTGAGGATCCAGATACACCACAGCCTTGCGAATCGGCTCCTCCAACATCTCAAAGTTAACCTTGAGGCTGAGCTCCGCTGCGCGATGGAAACATTCAAAGTCGTCGCCGATGAAGAGTCCCCTGACGGCCAGCCGGCCATTGGAGCTTCGACCGACTACCGTTAGCACATACACGATCGGCAATTGACGGAGAAAATGGTCTGAAGCGTAATTCAGAACCGAGCGAACGGGATTATCAGCTCGTCCCATGATTCGCTCCATCCCATAGACCGCCCCTAGATAGTGGCTTCGATTGATACCCTCGCGTCCGCCTGTTCCCACAAGAATATTCTTGTTGTAGTTTGCCATTCCGATCACTTCGTGCGGGACGACTTGGCCGATCGATAGAATTAGATCAAAACCGCCCTGCGTCAGTAGTCGATTGACCTGTGCTGGCCATGAGAAATTCAGCTTGCCTTCAGACTGCTCACGGATAAATTCAGCCGGAACTTCCCCAACGGTCTCGATGTCGGTCCGCCAGTTGTGGACGCGAAAAAGACTCTGCGGCACATCACCAAACATGTCCGAGAGTTGTGATGGTGACATGGCGGCGTGCGTGCCTAAAGCGGGAAGCACGGCCTTGAGACTCTCGCCATAGTGCTTCCAGACCATGTTCGTCAGAGCTCCTGCTTGGGAGTGCGCCCGCGTAAGGTCCGGAGGCACCGCCAAAACACGCTGCCTTGTGCCAAGTTGTGCAAGACCAGCCAAAAGCAATTCGTTCAGCTGCTTCAGGGAAAACTCTGAATCAGCGCTGCCCACTGCGCAGTAGAGGCTCATGGAACCAGATTACTCCTGCCCGCCTTGTCTTGGCACGTTTTTGGCCGCCGGAGGCATAATCTCAAAGTGACTTGCGCCTCAAGGCTTCCCGGTTGTCGCGGCCGCTTGGCAGCGTAACGGTTCAAAGACACTGCCTACTCGTAGCGAAGCGCTTCAATGGGATCAAGGTTCGCTGCGCGAATAGCCGGAATCATTCCACTCACAAGTCCGGTCACAGCAAGAATAAAAGTTGCAACAACCACAGCAGTCGGGGAGATGCGCAAATAGATGTCTGCGGCTTCCGCATGCAACGCCAGTTCGCTGTAGAACGGAATGCGTCCCACAAGAATCGAGACGAGATAGGCAAGCAAAATACCGCTGAATCCGCCCACACCCGTAATGACGAAGGCCTCGGCCAGAAACTGGGTAAGAATGTGATGCCTTTGAGCGCCCAGGGCTTTCTCGACCCCAATCTCGCGAGTTCGCTGCTGGACTGCGACCAGCATGATGTTCATCAATCCAATACCCGCAATGCCCAGTGTCAAGGCACCCACGAGCGAAAGCAGAACCTGCAGCGCCAGGGACAGAATTTCGAACTGGTGGAGTTGCGTCATCAGATTTGCCACATAGATTGCGTTGTGGTCCGTCGATCGAAAGTGATGCGCCGCGCCAAGAGTATCGCGGACGCTCTGTTCTACCATCTGATAATTGCCACGGTAATTGAACCAGATGCCGTCAAGATACTTTGTATCCTTGATGTCGCTCATCGTGCTGAAGGGGATATAAATCTGCCGATTGCGATCGTTGTCTTCTCCCTCCTGCATTTTCGGGGCAAGCACCCCGACGATCGTAAACAATACCCCATTCAGACGGACTGTCTGACCCAGCGCCCATCCACCCGAGAACAATTTCGACTTTGATTCTGACCCGATGACGCAAACGTGGGCGCGCTGCTGCTCCTCCATGCCGTTGAAGAATCGGCCTTGTTCGGTATCGAGTTTCCAGATGTCCTGAAACGCCGGCACCACCCCATTCACTGTCCAAGTGTAGGTATGCAAGTCGTTCTGAACTGCAACATCCTTCCACACTACGGGAGACAAGCGATCGATTCCCGGGACGCTCGCCGTAATACGATCCAGGTCATCCTGGGTGAATCGGACCTGCGCGCCAGCCTTCTCTCCGCCTGCCTGTTCGCTGGTGCGGCCAGGAAAGACGCCAATCACATTCGTACCCCACTGCGCAAAAATGACTTCAATTGCACGACTGAATCCTGCGCCGTAGGCCAAAAGCAGCACAACGGTCGCAATTCCCCATGCCATCCCGACCATCGTGATGGTCGTGCGCCGGCGATTGTAGACCATCGCCTCCCATGCCTGCCCCCAAATGTCCTTGAACATGATGTCCTTCCCTACTCCCGGCGCAGGGCTTCAATCGGGTCCATTTCCGCTGCCTTGCTGGCCGGATAGAGCCCGGCGACTACACCGCTCACCATCAATGATCCAAGTGCAAGTGCTGCGGACCATGGAACAAGTCGCGGGGGATCCCATCCTGGCATCTTGTCCGTCAGAGCCATCTGCAGCACAGCCATAAAACCAGCCGACAACCCGACGCCAATCATGCCGCTGATCCCCGTTAGCAGCAGGCCTTCCCAAAAGAACTGCGAAAGGATGCTGCTCCGTGTCGCCCCCAGGGCCTTCAGCAGTCCGATCTCGCTGGTGCGCTCGGTGACAGAGACAAGCATGATATTGATGATTCCGACCGCGCCAAGCCCGAGCGTAACAATCCCTACCCCGCCGAGAAAGACATCCATCGCAGTGAAGATGGCACCCACCATCTTCATCTCCTGAATCGTATTCCACTCCTGGAACGCGTCCTTCATTGCAGGGTCGAACCCATGACGCGCAGCGATGACGCGATGCACCGCAGCAACCGCGGCCGTCGCATCCCCTGCTTTCGTAGGCTGATATTGGATTGAAGTCAGCGCGTCCCGCGCGATATTGTCCCCTTTCAGCGGGAACAGTTCCTGCATGGTGCTGACCGGAAGATAGACTTTTTGATCGTCGAAATCGTTGTCGCCACGACTGATCTTCCCCACGGACCCAATCACCGTAAACGCCGTCCCATTGACCGTGATCGCTTCTCCCTCCATCGGACGGCCGTTAAAGAGCAACTGCGCTGCCTTGAAACCCAGCACGGCGACCCGGCGGCGGTCTGCGACATCCGTGGCATCAATAAATCGGCCGGTAGCCATGGGAATGAACCGCACGACCGTGTAATTGGGCAGAACCCCGATCACGTGACTCGAAGTATTGGCCCATTGACTCACCTCATACAGATCGCTTCGGCCAAGCTCTACTGTGACGGCGCGCAGGTCTGGAAGATGTCCAAGTGCGGCGGCATCGCCCATGGTGAGTTGGTAGGGCCGCATCCCGGTGTGCTGGTTGGCAACCGCAGGAATTGTCCCGTTCCACATCATCACAAGATCATTGCCAAGTCGCATCAGGTTGCGTCGCTGCCCGGAACGAAAGCCTTCTCCCAGCCCCACCAGAACCAGCA
>JAJYAE010000143.1 GCA_021779695.1 Acidobacteriota bacterium
GGCTTTGTTTATCTTGATCGCGTCGACCTGCTGGCGGCTCCTGGTCAGGGCTTGCTCCTCGCATTCCTTAAGTCCATCCGAGCCAAGACATCGGGGACTCTGGCTATGCTCGCATCCTCACAGACACCGTTGCGGACGTTGACTCTGCAAGGGCGATACTTGCCTGACCTTGCCTTCCATCTCAGCGCGATACGATTTGCGATTCCACCCTTACGGGAGCGCAGGGAAGACATCATCCCGATCGCACAGGCCATGCTCCATCAAATCTGTAGCCGTTATCAGCAACATCCGCACTCCCTTTCCAATTGCGCCATCAATCGCTTACTTCAACACCAGTGGCCTGGCAATCTTCGCGAACTTCAATGCGTCTTAGAGAGCGCCATCCTCAGTACCGAAAGCGGCCTCATCCGCACCGTCGATCTATCCTTCGCGGAAGATGAACGCCGTGATGCCCAGCCGACGATGCTCGCAGTTGACCTCCTGCTGGAGACAGCCATTCGCAGGCATGTGCAATATGTGTTGCATCTGAATCGTGGCAACAAGTTGCGCGCTGCCTGTCAGCTCGGTATCAGCCGCTCAACACTTTATCGAGTGCTGGGCCGAAAGCCTGTCGCAATTGCATGATACGAATTAAAGCTCCCTAGGCTCGCCAAGCAATCGGCCCGAATCCTTGGAGGTGCTGCTTCGAATACACTCATCGATGGGGATTTTGTTGTGATTCCGCGTCGAGGTATCCTTCCTTGAAACATCGTTTGATTTCGCTTGCTTTCGTCCTTTCAGCTCTTCCCTTCTCCACGTCATTTCTTCATGCGCATGCTGCTGAGCCGGTCACTCCGCTTGCAGATCGTGAGACCGCCCTCCAGGCACTCTTCAAAGAGTATTGGGACGCCTATTTGCAGCACTCGCCGGAATTCGCATCGACGATTGGAGACACGCGATTCAACGACCAAGTCACAGACTACTCTGTGCGTGCAGTGAATGACTGGCTTGCATTCGAACAAAATGAGATGATGCGACTCGCTGATATCGATCCCACTGGATTCACAGATCAGGAAGTGACCAGCCGTGACCTTCTACTACGCCAATTTCTCGACGACCAGGAGGCGGCGGACTTCAAAGAGTGGGAGATGCCCATCAGCCAGCAAGACGGAATTTACTCGACCTATCCAGATCTGGCCACGCAACTGAACTTCTCGACGGTTAAAGATTACCATGATTGGATTGCCCGCTTGCGCAAGATTCCTCATGCGTTTGACCAGGTCATCACCAACATGTCAATTGGTATCGATGACCAGAGAGTTCCCCCGAAGTTCATCCTTCAGGAGGCACTCGCTGAGGTCCAACAACTGGCCGCACAGAAGCCCGAGGACTCCCCTTTGGCCCTGCCAATCAAGCATTTCCCATCTTCTGTCTCGACGGCAGACCAACAGCGCATTCGCGAGGAAATGCTCGAAGTAATTCAGCGCCAGGTTTTGCCTGCTTATAAGCGACTCGCTCAATTTATTCAATCCGCATGCATTCCTGCTGGTCGTGATCAACCAGGAATCTGGGCTCTATCCGACGGCGACAAATATTACCAGTTTCGGATTCGCCGCTACACCTCAACAAATCTCACTGCCGCACAGATTCACCAGATCGGCCTGAACCAGGTGGGTCAAGACGAAGCAGCGATGCTCGTGATCGCACAGAGACTCGGCTTCAAAGACCGCAAAAGCTTCGAAATGAGCTTAAAGACAAACACGAAGCTTCATCCCGCTTCATCCGAAGCGCTTCTTGACGCATTTCGGGGTTATCTGGGCCCGATGCAAGCGAAACTGCCCCAATTCTTCGGCCACATTCCGAAAGCACCGTTCGAGGTCGTAGCCGTTCCTGATTACCTGGCGCCAAATGCTGCTCCAGCTTATTACGAATCTGGGACGCCAGACGGAAGGCGTCCCGGGCGACTGTACATCAATACCTACAACGCCACCGGAAGAAATCTCTACGATGTGGAGGCGATCGCCTACCATGAGGGGATTCCGGGGCATCATTTGCAGATTTCGATTGCACAGGAGTTACAGGGAGTCCCTGAATTCCGGAAGTTCCAAAACTACACTGCATTCGATGAAGGTTGGGGACTCTACGCGGAGCAACTTGGCAAGGACGCTGGATTCTATACAGATCCCTACTCGGATTACGGGAGGCTTGAAGCGGATATATGGCGAGCCATTCGATTGGTCGTGGACACTGGCGTCCATTCCCAGCATTGGACCCGCCAGCAAATGGTGGATTACTTCCACGAACATTCGGCGCTTGACGAATCGACCGTACAATCCGAGGTTGATCGTTATATTGCGAACCCGGGGCAGGCACTGGCGTACAAAGTCGGTGAGTTGAGGCTACTCGATCTCCGGGAAGAGGCAAAGGCAGGGCTTGGCAGCAAGTTTGATATCCGTGCGTTTCACGACGAAGTGCTAGACTCAGGGTCGCTTCCGCTGGATGTACTGACCGACCGAATCCACGCCTGGATTGCAAAGGCCAAAGCGACTCAGTGATTCGATCGTCTGGAGGGCTGAATCGCTCACACTCAACTTGACTGAGAATCAGCTCAGGTCATCGGCCAGTTTGGGGCCGAAAGCCCAACTCTCGAACGTCTTGACAGCTCCCTCAATAGAGTGAGAATCTCTTTGAGATGTCACGTGGTCTGACCACATTCCTCGTGTTGGAAAACCAAAGCTACGTAATCCATTGCTCATGTACGGCACAGTTTCCAAGAACACACACCCCAAGTAGCATCACGGATTCGCTCTGGATGGTCGAGTGATCGGAGTCACGTCGAATAAGGCGGATCAGTTTGACCGGGCCTAGATCGGAGTGAAATCCGTGAGTATCTGGCAAAAAAGATTGCAGGTTCATAAGGAGGATCTTCGGATGAACAAATTCAGTTCAAAGCGTCGCGCGCTTTTGCGTGTGGGCAGCCTTGGCATTGCAGGAGCCACAGTCCCTGAATTCGGTTATGCCGCGTTATCACACGAGGAAGCAAACACAGACCCAATGTCGTCCCATGGGCTTGTGAATGTGCGCAACTATGGCGCAGTCGGAGACGGCAAAACGCTGGACAGCCCTGCGATCAATCGCGCAATCGAAGCGGCAGCGGCTGCGGGAGGCGGGACTGTGTTGTTTCCAGCTGGAAGCTACCTTTGTTTCTCTCTGCACCTGAAGAGTCATGTGCATTTGCATTTAGAACAGGGCTCCACGATTGTGGCAGCTGATTCCCCACTCCCTGGTCAGCAGACAGGTTATAACGGCGGAACCTATGACGCGGCGGAGTCGAATGCTCCATGGGAGGACTATCAGGACTTTGGTCATAATCATTGGCATAACTCGCTTATTTGGGGTGAAGGAATCCATGACTTCAGCATTACTGGTCCTGGGTTGATCTTTGGTAAAGGGTTGAGTTTTGGCGCCAACCGTGCGGCAAGAGGCAACTTCCCGATCTACGTAGCTGAGCAGCCCGGAGTCGGGAACAAAGCGATTGCCCTCAAGAATTGCTATAACGTCCTCCTGCGCGACTTCTCCGTTTTGAAAGGTGGGCATTTTGCTTTGCTCTTGACCGGCGTTGACAATCTCACGATCGATAACCTCAAGATTGATACCGATCGGGACGGAATGGATCTGGATTGCTGCCAAAACGTGCGCGTCACAAACTGCACTGTAAATTCACCGTGGGATGACGGAATCTGTCCAAAGTCGAGCTTTGCACTTGGCTATGCACGTCCCACCAAGAATGTCACCATCTCGAGCTGCTGGGTCACGGGCTACTACAAACTTGGAACCGTTCTGGACGGAACCTTCAAGAGGTTTGAAGCCGATGCGACTGTCTATCACACGGGGCGCATCAAGTGCGGCACGGAGTCGAATGGAGGATTCATCAACATCTCCATTTCAAACTGCGTTTTTGAAGGCTGCCACGGCTATGCGCTGGAATCCATGGACGGTGCACTACTCGAAGACATTGTTATTTCAAACACGACGATGCGGGATATCTTTGCGGGCCCTTTCTTTGTGCGTCTCGGATCCCGGCTGCGTGGTCCCATCGGCACAACAAAAGTTGGCACAATCCGGCGCGTCCTCATCAACAACGTTGTTTGCTACAACGCAGCCCGGACACCGTGCTCGATCTTGAGCGGCATTCCCGACCATCCGATCGAAGACCTAAAGCTCTCTGACATCTACATAGCTTCTGCCGGAGGCGGTACAGAATCCGAAAGTCGCATCGTCCCGCCGGAAAATGAAACTAAATATCCAGATCCAGAGGAGTTTGGTGTGATGCCGGCCTCTGGGTTCTTTCTCCGTCACGTCAAGAATCTGGAGATGAGCCACATTGAGCTCGCCAATATAACGGCAGATGCGCGCCCTGCCTTTTCCCTTCAGGATGTGGATCAGGCTGATTTCTTTGCGATATCCGCTCCCCCCAGTGCAAGTGGCGTCTTTGCATTGCGCGACGTGCGGAGCTTCAGAATCGGATGGAGCCGTGCCGCAGCTGACACAATCATCAAGTCCATTGATTCCACAATGCTCTAGTTTCCATAGCACCTTCGAATTCATTCAAGTCCGATTGCCTCACGGAAGGCAATCGGAACTGCCATACGCTGAACGTAACTTCGAGCATGTGCAGAAATCAGATACTTACTGTACGGCCAGAGCTGCAGAAACTTCCACCAAACGAATTGGGCCCAGCAGACCGGATGGCACGGGGTCAAGGTTGTTCATATCCTGAGGAATAAATCGTGTCCCGAATTTGGCATAGAGCGCCGAATAATCGTGGGGCGGCTCTCCAGCTAATTCATTGATCGCGGTGTTGTAGACCAGAATTCGAAGTTGATTTGCACCCGCATGCACGAAGCCCGTAATGTCAATTCGGTATGGAGGATGCCACAATGACCCCACGAGCCTGCCATTGACGTAGATCGTTGCAGCTTCGCGGATAGGAGGATCAAGCAGTGCGTGAATGCCGTTTGCATTCGGAGGCCTGTCGTCCACTGTCGGCGTTCCCTGGCCAAAGTCGACAACGATCCTGCTCTGTTTTGAGAGTGGCCGGCGCAAGATGAACGATCTGAAGTAGTCCACTCTGCCCGAAAAATACTTGAGTCCATGAAGTTCAGTCCACGATGGCAAGCCATTCAAGGTCTGCTTCTGAGCTTGCCCCTTCATTTGGATTTTCCATTCCGTGCTCAAATCCTCGATTTGCCTAGCTTTCTCCGATCCCCCCCCTTGATCAATGTCGTTGATCTCTGCTTTGGAGGTAGTCGGTCCATTTTTAAGCACGAAGATTCTCGATTCATAAGGCGCAAGAGAAATATCGACACCCTTTTGAGGGTTGTACGAAATCGATTGCATCACCTGTCCGGTGTCGGGATTCCATTGCTCGATGACCGCACGGACCGATCGAAATGCGATGTTTCCCTTGACTTCTCTGTTGTGAGTGTTCGCCACAAAATAAACATCGGAAGACGCCAACTTTCGATGAATAAAGCCAAGGCCAATCGCTTGTCCATGGCAGATGAGATCTGGAGGAAGCACTCGCCTGATTTGTGGCGCAAGGTCGTTCACGGAGTGTACGAAGATTCCAGACTGACTCACATCTCGATCAAATAGCTTGTGCGACTGTTCGATGACTTGCGAATTGTGCCTCTGATTGAGCAGGCCCGGATCTATTGAGGGGGTCTTTCCAATTGCGATCACCTTTCCACCCTTTTCGGAGTAGGTCGCAATCTGACCATAGACATCCAATGGGATTCGATCCGTTGGCGGAAGGATCAGAACCGGGTAAGAAATCCTGCCGAGCCTTCTGATCGTCTCTGCATCGATGAAATCCACGTTGTAACCTGCGTCCAGAATTGCAGCCATCAATTCAGGGGTGATTCGGGTCTTCATCTCATCTGTTACCGAAACATGCCCTGGAGTGAAGGCAGCCTGCGCATCGTCTTCCGGAAGAAGAATGGCGACATCATTGGCTGGATTTCCCTGGCGTAGAAGCCAGCTGATTCGCTGAAGGTAGCGCATCACGTCTGGCATCACCGGAAACCACGGATTATGCACGTTGAATGCGCCCGCCGCATAGAATGCCCATCCAGGTTCGCCTGCCGCAAGAGGTGAGTATGGATATCCATGGCCAACAATCTGATTCACTCCGAGAAGGAACATTCGGTCCGCCTCAACTTTCATATCCAGAGGCGTAGCGCGAAAAGCCGGTGAATGCAGCCATGTCCAGGTCTCCGCCGATGTCACATTTCTGCCGTATAGATGGTTTGCCGAGCTGGCCCATCGAGTGAATGAGAAAGCGCGCCATTGCGGACCTTCTCCCTCCGGGAGATTAGCGATTGCTTCGTCCGCCATAGTGACTGCGGGCTCGCCATAAGTTTGAGATCGGAAAAGCGTGTGATGCGCTTGGGCAAATGCGGTGATTGGTGCGAGGTAATGCTCTCGGATAAGGTCCGAGAGGGTCACGCCCCAGTCGTGTCGGACCTCATCGGCTTCAGCTGAACCACCTGCGACTAGCTCCGGAAGATGTGGCACTAAATCGTACCCTCGTCGCCGCTGAAACTCCAACGGCAAGTTCGTTGTCCAATCTGAGCCGTAAACTTCCAACGAATCGGAGAACACTGAGTAAGGCGGTTGACTGCCGAATGCCTGCAACAAGGGTAATCCGACATCCGAAAGATGCTGATCGATGGCTGCCTTCGAGAAATGGTCAAGAACGTAGCCCTCTGCACCCATCGCGGCCCGTTTCACTTGCTGTCTCGTATGACTGGCGATGAAGTACAAGGCGATCCGCGGTGCGTCTGATGCTGCGACTGTGCCCGTCTTGAGATCGATGCGAACTGCTGAACTCGGGCTGAAAGCTCTCTCGGTTCCCTCTAGAGCAAATGCTGCAATAAAGCGTTCGCCCTCATCGAGACGAGGTAATTCGACCTTCGCTCCATGGATCGGCAAAGACACCACCCGCAGCTTTCCTGCGGCCAATGACAACGGAGTCCCTGCTCCACCATATGGCCAACCGCTCCCCAAAGTGATGTCAACGCGCAGGCCAAGCGATCGAGCTGCCGAATTAGCAAAACTGACATCTTGCAAGAACTGCTGGGATAAATATGGAAAATTGTGGATGCCATTTGCCGGGTTGTCGAGGGCGATCGGATAAACAGGCTGGATCTCCACGCCGCCAATACCCGCATCGTGCATGGTTCCCAATTCTTTGCCCAACTCGTGCTCAGTTACGGCTGGACCAAACCACCACCAACGCATAATGGGACGGGCCTCTGGTGGTGGATCCAGGAATTTTGCATGCAGATCCTGAGAAAACGCGCGTTGTGGCGCAAGCTGAAGGGGTATCAGAAAAAATAAGACAAGCCACATCTCTCTTGGCACCCGTACTGGCATTCGATTGCATTGTTGTGAGCGCTTACACTTCATTGAATCCCCCAGTTGTATCCGTCGCGCAAATCCCCGAGAAAGAGTATTCGGCGAAAACCAAGATGAGTAGGCCTCGACGCCCCCAAGAAGTGGAGAGCCTGGTGCGCGCGTGGGAGTCGAAGGAAATCCTTACGTGTCGCGAAGAGTCGAAGCAGGACAACTTTGAAAGAAGCCCCCTACTCGATCTCCTAACCACAAAACAAGTATCAGCGACTACGCACTTGAGTCAAAGGATAATCAATTGGCGTATTGAAATGATTCGTCGCAGATCTGCGCCCATTCCCGGCCAAGACCGGAAAGGTCAGTCCAACCGGCAGGGGCTCGTGCTGAGGAAGGCTGTCTCCTGGCGGAACCACTTCCAACAGGAGCGCAAGACCCCATTTCTCAGTGGAATATCGCGAATAATAAATTCGGGCGCAGCCATTGCGGGGCGAAGAAATTGCATGAAGTTCGAAGTTGATCCAACTTGAAATTCGATTAACTCTGCCTGTGAATCAGAGCCTGGATTGGCATCTCAATGTCAGCTGCGCACCTGACGCCTGTATGCCCCAAAATGATTCTAAATGGTCGGGGCGGAGGGATTCGAACCCCCGACCCTCTGCTCCCAAAGCAGATGCGCTACCAGACTGCGCTACGCCCCGACATCTACCATGATTGTATCGTGGAATTCCAGACAATCGCGGTTATCGACGACTGCTCAGGGCCCATGACCCCGCGCCCATCTCTGAATCCACCAAAGCAACCATAGCAAAGCGACAAGCGGCAGAAGAAATACAACCATGACCGCTGCTCCGAGCAGTCCAAGGAAGACCCAGTCTCGCCACGTGTGTTGATGTGGAGCCTCAATGTGCCTACGGAGAATCCGATAGTTTCGCCGATTCGCCTTCCACGCAATGTCAAATGCGTCTCCAAAGAGGGGGATTGCGCCGACCACCACTCCGATTCCTACATTCGCCGCCATACGGACCAGCGCCACGTAGGGAAGCCCTCGAACCCATCCTGCCAGCGGAATAACCAGGGAGAGGAGTCCGGCGAGCACGTCTCCCAATCCCGGCACCAGGCCTATCATCCCATCCAATCCAAATCGAACCTGCGTACCCGGTATGCGAAAGGCCTCATCGAGAAGTATCTCGAGGCGATGCAAGGTGCTGTCGCGCAATAGCCAGGCCCCGCGTTCCCAACGATTCTGAACTTCCATTCCGGAGGCGGTTACGCTCTGCGCGTCTTGATCTGCCTTGCCAACTTGCCTTTCCGTTGCCATTGGCTTTCAACGCCCCCCTCTCCCATTCGACTCTTCATTTCGATGCTACAATCAGTCATATACGTGGCGGCTATAGTTCAGCGGCAGAACGCCTGACTGTGGCTCAGGATGTCGTGGGTTCGATCCCCACTAGCCGCCCCAAATTCCCCAGATCTGCTTGAGAACATCCGGTACTTTTCAGGGCATCGGTGACATCAGACCCTCAGCTTGAGCAACAGGCAGGCCGCGCATCGAGCCAGATTTCCGGCTGGTTGACTCCCTTCAAGCCCCGCCGGGGGTTGAGCAATGGTCACCTTCAGACGATCGTTGGTAACTACCTTCCCAGACCTCATTTTCCCCTCACAGCTATCTCCGAGACCGTAGTGGTCGATCCCTCCGACAATAGTCGAGTTCTCTGTCACTGTCATTGGCAGACCGAGGCGAATCATTCCGACAGGATGGCTGTGATTTTGTTGCACGGCCTTGAAGGTTCCTCAAATTCCCGCTACATTCTCGGGCTCGCAGCGCGCGCGTGGAAGGCTGGCTTCCACGTCATCCGCATGAATATGCGCAATTGTGGAGGTACTGACCATCTGACGCCAACGCTCTACAACTCGTCTCTGTCTGGCGATGTTGGGGCTGTCATCAATCACTTCGCGAATGAACGAGGGATTTCACGCGTAGCTCTGGTCGGATACTCGATGGGCGGGAACCTCGTCCTGAAGCTTGCTGGCGAATGGGAAAGCCGAGTACCCCTTTGGACTGTCGCGGCAGTTTGTCCGTCCATCGACTTAGCAGCGGGGTCGGATGCGCTTCATTTACCCTCTAACCGCATTTATGAGTGGCATTTCCTTCGTGGGCTCATGCGGCGTTACCGGCTTAAAGTCCGCTTATTTCCTCATCTTTACAGCCGCAATGTCGGTCCAATCCGATCGCTTCGAGAGTTCGACGACAAGATTGTTGCTCGCTACTGCAACTTTCGCAATGCGGATGATTACTACCATCGGGCAGCTGCAGCAAGAGTCGTCGACCGTATTGCGGTTCCAACATTCATCCTGCGAGCACTGGATGACCCGTTCATTCGATTCACAGCGGAAACACATGCTTCCATATTGGCCAATCCACGGATTCACTTGATCGAAACCCAGTACGGAGGACATTGCGCTTACCTCGCAAATAGCTCAGGAGAGTCCATCCACTGGGCAGAAGATACGGTGATTCGCTATCTGACCGCAATCGGAATTAAAAGCCATGGAAGCTGATTGGGAAATAGAAATTGGAGGAGATGCCCCCGCGATGGCGCCTTCCTGGGAAGGCTTTATCGATCTTCGACGAAATCCAGACCAGATTGATCAAATTACCGAAATTGAGTTTTTCGCACCGCTAAGGCCGTTCCTAATGAGCTTGAACTCTGATTCATCTCCGGTCTGGACTGCGAAATGTGATTTGTGGACACCAGAACAATTCGACCCGTACGAATTTGAGGCAGATCCAGAATCTACGCATAGCGCGTTTGCCTGTTATGTCGATCTCTTCTCTCGGAGAGAGTTGGATTGGATTACGCCCGATCGCATCATCACATGGTGTGGCTTATTCTGTACCAAACTGCGCGAATTGCCACTCAAATCATCCAGAATCGATCTCATCATACGCCGCGCTGTCTTTGGCCCAGATCAAACTGGCTTTGGAATAACCGCTTATCTGTGCGCACTTGGTTCGGATGACTCGCAAGCAAAAGAGGCTCTGGGCAAGGCGATGGTTGTTTTCGAAGGTGCACTACCTCACGATACCGATTTTGTCGGTCATTCGCAGCTACAATAACCAAAGCGGGCGAGTAGCTCAATTGGATAGAGCACCGGCCTTCTAAGCCGGGGGTTGCAGGTTCGAGCCCTGCCTCGCCTACCACTCACAATAATAGGGTTGTCGGGACCGCGATCTTTTCTTGCTTTGTGATTGTGGGAGATGAATTGGGGCCTCCGAAGAAGAAATCAGGGTAAAGAAGAGTAGCGCTATG
>JAJYAE010000144.1 GCA_021779695.1 Acidobacteriota bacterium
GAAGAACCCTCCGCTTGGAGGCTACCACACGGTGATTTTCGCCTGATCTGCCATGCTGCGCCCGCTTCCGGTCTCCCATCCGGCTACCAATCATGATTCAATCGCTCAGCGGACTTCATGTGTGTGTTCGCTTGCAGTCTGCGAAGCGTGAAAGGGAGATGAAAACTTTGAAGTTGATTCAGAAGCCGAAGCAAATCCAGCAGGAACTGCTATATTGACTGTATTGCTGTCCCTTGATTGACTCGCAGGTGAGGTAGTTCGGCAGGAAAGTGCTTGCTTGCTCTCTTCTCTCCCTCGCAGATGGCCTTGGCTGAAATGCCACTTCTGGTGGCGAAGATGGAACACTTCACCCAAGTGAGGACGGCGAAGCTTTGCAAGGTTTCCGGTCAGTTCGAGAAATTCGTGTCGATTCAAAACGGACATCGACCGAGCTGCCAGGATCGCAGGCTCGATCTTGGTTTGCTGTGTACACCGCATGCCGGCATGAGAAAAAGGTCTCGCTCTACCTACGGCAGCGCGCCATTGAGCATTACCTCCCGCTATATCAGACCGTGCGTAAGTGGAAAGACGGTTCACGCGTCACTCTTGATTTGCCACTTTTCCCGGGTTACATGTTTGTTCACATTGCACAGTCGGAACGGACAGGAGTTCTTGGCGTGCCAGGGGCGGTCGCTCTGGTGGATGGAACCGGGGGCGCACCTGCACCCATTCCGGATGGAACGATCCGGGCTCTTCAATGCGGGATCAAAGAGCATAGGGTAGAGCCCCACCCGCTCCTGATCGTGGGCCAAACTGTGCGCATCTGCACTGGCTCCTTCGCAGGAATGGAAGGCGTCGTGGTGCGAAGGCGAAACGGCTTGCGTGTGGTGCTGACGCTCGGCCAGATTGCCCAAAGCCTCGCGGTCGAGGTGAGTGAAGAGGATGTGGTGCCCTCAGCAGTTCCTCCGCGAGCCCTTTTCGCAGCTCCTGATGCAAGTCATCGCATCTGTCAAAGCGCCTGATCTTTTTCAGTCGCTCGCAATATCGCGCATTCATTGGATCAAGCGGTCATCGATTCAAATCTATTTCTGGCACAACCTCCGGTAGGGAATCTTTATGGCAGGCCTTTCAGGATCAAGTCGAAGTGGAACGGAGCAGCGCATTCTCACAACAGCTGCAGCCCTGTTTGCGCAATTTGGATACAACGGTGTGAGCACTCGGGAAATTGCCGGGGCGGCCGAAGTGAACGAGGTGACAATCTACAGGCACTACCCTCGCAAACGCGATCTGTACCTTGCCGTGCTGAGTGCCGAGGTGCAGAGAGTGCACCTGCGCGGAGAGTTGCTGACCCGCCTGGCCGAAGCACCGGATGCGAAGGAGGCACTTGCAGGTGCTTTTGAACTGATTGCGACTACATTGCAACGAGAGCCAAAGCTGCTGCGCCTTCTCAGCTTCAGCGCGCTTGAACTGAGCGAAGAACTGGATCCATTGCTGCGCAGGCATCTTGGAGAGCAGGTTGAGGTGATCGCTCGTTATCTGGAACCGTGGATAGAGCGCGGGGAGCTGCGCTGTGTAAGCGCCAAGGCCCTGGTTCTCGCACTGGTGGCCATCGTGCTTGGCCGCGGACCGCTTCATCGCGTTTTCAGCGGCGATTCCGATAGCTTGCCCGCACTCTTTGAATCGTATGCGCGCGCTTGCTTGGTCTGAGAATTTAGATGGTTGCGCCAATCCATTTGGGATTCGTGATTGGCATGGTTGAAACATCGAACCTCAATTCCCCCAAAGGAGTACCCAGGCCGGATTGAGTGATCAAGGAAAGGTGCAGAATTGAACTGGGAGTAGTTGATCCGCCTGCGCAACTTTCTGGATGCTGTATGTTTGCGGTGTTGCGGGCGAGGCTGGCGTTACGGTGTACGGACGACGTTCTGATGAAAGAATGCGCGGAACAGGGAGCCTTCTAAATGTCGGAACGGCAAGAGGATCGAAGTATTCTTGGAATCAAATTCTATGTTGGCGATGTGAGGGGAGCAATTGAGCGAGTCGCTCATGGCGGTCTCGTCGTCGTGCCGGCCGCTCCCGCTCTGAAGGATCTCCCTACCAACCGGAGCTATCGGGAGGCGCTTCTTGGAGCCGATCTCGTAATCACTGACTCGGCCTTCATGGTTCTGGCCTGGAGGATGCTGCAGGGCGAGTCTCTCCAGAGGCTCTCCGGACTCCGCTATCTGCGCGAGTTACTACTTCAGCAAAATGTCAGGACACCTGGCTCCACACTGTGGGTGATGGCTGGTCAGGAAAGCGCCAGAAGGAATCTCGCTTGGCTGCAATCCCAGGGAGTCGAAGTGCCCGATGAGTGCGTGTACCAGGCGCCCGTGTACGGAGCCCAAATCGAAGACCAGTTGCTGCTTGAAAAGATTGAAAAGCTGCGCGTGAAGCACATTGTTGTGACTGTGGGCGGCGGGACTCAGGAGCGTCTCGGGTTCTATCTCAAGACGCGCCTCCACTATCTGCCCGCAATTCATTGCATTGGGGCGGCAATCGCATTTCTCAGCGGAGACCAGGTGCACATCCCGGTCTGGGCCGACCGACTGTATCTGGGATGGCTCTTTCGATGTGTTTCATCTCCGCAGCGATACATTCCCCGTTACTGGTCTGCATTTCAGTTGTTTCCGCTCATATGGAAGTATCGGAGCCAACTGCCGGTTTCGCCTGAAGGGATCAGCCAACGGCTTGAAGGAGAGTTCTGAAGGTGTGCATCGGCCAAGATAATCAAAGAGAATGAACGAGACGGCAACCCCCGGGGCGATTTTGGTTCAACCGCTCGACGTGAGCTGGGTCCTGAAGTCGCCAGTGGTTTCAAGCAGGGCTGCAATTAGTCAGCGCAATATTGATTGAAAAATGAAAGGGTGTGCGATGTCGGAGCAGGTTTCCATTGCTGTCGTAGGTTCTGGTTATGTCGGATTGGTAGCAGCCGCTTGTTTTGCTGAGATGGGGCATCAGGTGATCTGCGTCGACAACGACGAAGCCAAGGTGCGTGTGCTGCGAGAAGGCGGTATTCCAATCCATGAGGAATATCTGCCCGAGCTGCTGAGCCGGCATCGCAAGAATCTGGTCGAGTTCACGACCGATCTACGATCTGCCACGCAGACAGCGCAAGCGATCTTTATTGCCGTTGGGACGCCGCAAAGCAAGACGGGGAGCGCCGATCTGTCCTATGTCGATGCCGTCGCAAGTGAAATTGCGCGGTCGATCAATTCGTACAAGGTGATCGTCGAAAAGAGCACGGTGCCCGTTTACACAAATGAATGGATCCGCCGCGTAATCGAACGAAATGGCGTTTCGAGAGAGCTGTTCGATGTGACATCAAATCCCGAGTTTCTCCGGGAAGGAACCGCCGTTGTCGATTTTCTGCATGCCGATCGAATCGTGATTGGCGCAGCCACTGAGCGTTCTGCGGGTCTGCTTCGCCGCATTTATGAGCCGCTTACATCGGGTGCGTATTATCGCGGTCAGAGTCCGGTGCCGGGACCGCGAAGCGAAGCCGATCCGCCTCCGATTTTGCAAACGTCCACAAAGGCCGCCGAGATTATCAAGCATGCATCCAATGCGTTCCTGGCCACCAAGATTTCATTCATCAACATCGTTGCCAACATCTGTGAAGCGGCAGGCGCTGATGTTGAAGAGGTTGCCAAGGGGATCGGAATGGATACGCGCATTGGCCCAAAGTTTCTGCGCGCCGGTATTGGATACGGAGGTTCCTGCTTCCCGAAGGACGTCGCTGCTTTTCGCCACGTTGCCGAGCAGGTTGGGGTCGACTTCGGACTTCTCCATGAGGTCGAGAGAATCAATGAGGAGCAGAAGCTTCGTTTCTTCCAGAAGGTGCGCTCGGCGTTGTGGACATTTCGAGGCAAGAAAATTGGAGTGCTTGGATTAGCGTTCAAAGGCGGTACGGACGATATTCGCGAGTCGCCTGCCCTTGATATTGTGGAGCGCCTGTTGCATGAAGGTTGCATCGTCCGTGCTTACGATCCGGCAGCGGAGCACCGCAGCAAGGAGGTCATTCCGGAGAGTTCGCAAATGCAGTACGTCTCGGACCCCTACACGGCTGCGCAGGATGCGGATGCCCTCCTGATTCTGAATGACTGGCACGAATTCCTTGAATTGGATTTCAAGCGCCTGCATCACACCTTGCGCTACCCAATTGTGATCGATGGGCGCAACCTCTTCGATCCAGTGTTGATGGCCAGCTTTGGATTTTCCTATCTCAGTGTTGGACGTCCTGGCGCGTCGCAGCCGCTGGATCCGATACCGACGTACTACATCCCCCGCCCCAGGGAAGGCGCGCACTCCTAAAGTCCTGCTTGTCCCATTCCCGGCTGGATTAACGGCTGCGGAGGCCTATGATTCGGATTGTGATTGCTAGAACGTCGCCTGAAAAGAGAGGAAAGGATCGTATTCGATGCGGATTTTGCTTGCTGGCGTAGCCGGCTTCCTTGGGTCGCATTTGGCTGATGCATTAATTGATGAAGGCCACAGTGTTCTGGGGGTGGACAACCTGTGTACCGGCTCCTTGAAGAATCTTGCGCAGCTCAAGAATGAACCGAGATTCAGCTTTCTGGAGCAGGATATTTGTCAACCGTTTGATCCAGGTGCGGTTGATTATGTGTTCAGTTTTGCATCGCCCGCCAGCCCCGTGGACTACACTCGGCTTGGCGTGGAAACGCTCATGGTCGGTTCGGTTGGCACGCGAAACTTGCTGGACATCGCGCGGGTCTCGAAAGCCAGGTTCCTGCATGCTTCCACTTCGGAGTGCTACGGCGATCCTCTCCAGCATCCGCAGCGAGAAGACTACTGGGGCCATGTGAATCCTGTTGGTCCACGTTCGGTGTACGACGAGTCCAAGCGATTTTCTGAGGCGTTGATTATGGCCTATTACCGCTACTACAACGTCGACACACGGATGGTGCGCATCTTCAATACCTATGGTCCGCGTCTTCAGAAGAATGATGGACGAGTGATTTCCAACTTTATGACGCAGGCATTGAAGGGGGAAGAGCTAACTGTCTATGGAGAAGGTAAACAGACAAGAAGCTTCTGCTATGTATCGGATGAAATTGAAGGAATCTTGAGGCTGTCGCGGTCCGATGAGCATCTTCCTGTCAATATCGGCAATCCTGTGGAGTGGACCATCATGGAGTGTGCCGAAGCGGTACTTCGTGTGACTCAATCATCCAGTAAGATTGCGTTCAGGCCGCTTCCTCAGGATGATCCAGCGCAAAGGCAGCCGGATATCTCAAAGGCGAAGAAACTGCTGGGCTGGGAGCCAAAGGTGAGCCTTGAGGCGGGGCTCCGCCTGAGTCTTGACTATTTTCGTTCGACGCTTGCGAGCCACGCATGATGCGAGATGCTGCCGCAGGCCTGCATAGCCGACGAAGAGAGACAAGGTTGCGATTCGTCGGTCTAAAACTTGTCTCATCGGCTGGATTCATCTTGCGCGAAATCCATGCAGATGAACATGAAGGTGAGTAAGAGCGATGAGTCCGCTGCTGTCTTGATCCGGCGCTCGACGCGGGCCAACTGTAGTCAGAGGTATTGAGATGAAATTGCTTGACCAAATGACATCGGTGGAGAACGGTTCTAATCTGCTGGGAAAGTTGATGACAGCCAGCTTCGCAACCTTGTTTGGGATCTTAGCTCTGCCAGGTGTGTGTGCAGCTCAAGAGGCGCGGCCGGCCCTTGTCACGAGCCTGCATGGCAGCGGCGGCGTCCATGCGGCCGATACTATGACGTCGCAAGGTAGCCTCGGCCAGCTCACCGACCAACCCATTACCGCGGGAGAGGTAGTCCACATCAGCGTATTTGGTGCTCCCGATTTCACCGTTACCACGCGCGTGGCAGAGAATGGCGATGTCCCATATCCGATGCTGGGACACCTTCATCTTGCTGGCCTGAACAGCGCCGATGCAGCCGCGAACATTGAGAAGCGGTTGAAGCAGGCGGATCTGCTCGCAGATCCTCACGTGCTGGTGACAGTGGATGGTTCGGCAGGATGGATCACGGTCCTCGGTGAAGTCAGGAATCCAGGAATCTATCCCCCGTTGGGTAAGCATCAACTTTCAGACGTTCTGGCCGCAGCAGGCGGATTGACTGCAAATACAGGACGCGTCATTGAAATCTCAAACCCAGGCGCGAAAGAAAAGAAAGAGTATGTTGCATGGGATCCCACCATGCACAATACGCAAAGCTATGACCGGACCGTAGAGCCCGGCGATCGAGTCATCGTGCGTGGGTGTGGAATCGCGTATATCGGAGGGAAAGTTGCCAAGCCAGGCGCCTACTCGCTCTGCGGTTCTACTCGCATGACGCTCTCTGAGGTGGTGGCTCTGGCAGGCGGAAATCTGCCTCTCAGTGCGGATAAGCACACATATATCATTCGCTCTGCGAAGGATGGGACGCGAACCGTTCAGGAGATTGATTTGGGCAAGGTTCTGCATGCGCGAGCCATTGACCCGATCGTCCGTGAGGATGACATGATCTATGTATCGCCAAGCACGATCAAGTCTGCTCTAAGCCAGTTTGAGAACGCAGCGATTGCAGTGGCCCCACCCCTGTTGTATGTGGTGCACCCGTGAAGGTCGCTGACACTCGGAGTCCAGCTAGGCCAATGAAGGTGGGAGCCGTGATCCCTTCGTTCATTTGGCGCACAGATTGTCTGCTTCGCGGTCAGAGGGGCCGTCGGACACCGGAATCCAGCTACATGTTTTGGCATGCATGTTTTGCTGATGTGACCATCAAGGGCCGAGGTCATAGATTCGTATGAGGATTGCCATTCTCTGGACAGGCTTATCGGGATATCTCAATGCGTGTCTGAGGGCGCTAGCCAGTCATAATGGGGCGCAACTCCTGGTAGTTCATCAGATTCCTGAGGCCAATGCCCCCTTTGACGACGCGCAATTTTCCTGGATGAAGGATCGCCTGGTGTGGCGTTCAGAGAAGGACCTCGGATCATTAAGTGATCGGGTGAGAGAATTCGATCCTGAGATTCTTGTTTTTGCGGGATGGCATCTTGCGCCTTATCGTCAGGTGGCGAAAGAGCGCGCCGGCAAAAGCTGGCGGGTGATGACCATGGACAACTGCTGGCTGGCCACGACCAAGCAAAGGCTGGCGGTACTCGCAAGTCCATGGTTCCCGCGTCCGCTTGCTGATGCGGCCTGGCTCGCCGGAGAGCGGCAAGCAATTTTTGCCCGCAAGCTTGGCTTCGAGCAACGCAACATTTTGCGTGGGCTCTACTCCTGCGATCTGCCCGCCATGGAAAAGGTCTACCTGCAGCGTGTGCTGGAAAGGCGCCCGCTTGGGAGAGCCTTTCTTTTTGTTGGAAGGTTTATTGAAGAGAAGGGGATTAATACTCTTGCGGCCGCATATACGTCCTACCGGGAACGGTCGCCGGATCCGTGGCCTTTAATCTGCTGCGGCTCTGGCCCGCATTCCACCCAATTGGAGGGGCGTGCTGGAATCATCGTGAGAGGGTTTGTTCAGCCGGATCAATTGCCTTCCATCTTCGGCGAGGTCGGCTGCTTGCTTCTTCCCAGCAGGTTTGAACCTTGGGCAGTCGTGGTTCACGAAGCGGCTGCTGCCGGACTGCCAATTCTTGCCTCCGAGCGAGTCGGATCGACTGTCCATCTTGTGCAACCAGGTCTAAACGGCTTCATTTTTGATGCCGGGGATACCGAGGGCCTTGCGCGTCTTATGACCCGCATCAGCAGTTCTTCTACCCAGCGTTTGGAGGAGATGTCAGAGGCGAGCCATCGCCTCTCATTGCAATACTCGCCCACACGATGGGCAGAGACATTGTTGGATGGATATCATTTCTCGAACGATGCGCGGTTTGCGCAAAAAAGAGCCACTGCAACCAATCGCAGCACGTGATTTGAACGATTGACCCCTGAACAGAAGGGGCTGATCCCTTGGGACAGAATAGACTTTTGAGAGGTTCAAGGACGCAACCACAGTGAGACAAATGCCCGACCAGAATCAACAAACAGCAACGAGGACCCTCAATCCCCTCTCGGGGCAGGGGGCGTTCGCGCCCTCCGATGCTGAAGGAAACTCATTTGAAATTGTCGTTCGATTTCTGCGGAAGCGAGGATGGATTCCGGCGGCGGGAATTGCTGTTGGATTGCTCTTCGGCGTGGCGGCCAACCTTGTAATGCACAAACTCTACACCGCGACAGCAAGAATTGAGATTGTCCCCGACATTTCTTCTCAGTTTCGAGTTATGCAGGCACCGGATTTGGGGGGGGACACAGACCTCTCGGAAAAGATCGATACTGAAATTGCAGTGCTTGAGAGCCGGTCACTGGCATTGCAGACGATCCGCGCGCTCCAGCTCAATTCGAATCAGGATTTCTTGCCATTCAAGCCCGGAAACCCGTGGGACATGTCGCAACCGGATGTACGGGATCAGCTGGTTGGGACTTTCGAGGGAGATCTTTCCGTGGACCGGGTTGGCCACACTGCGATCCTGGCGATCAATTTTCGCTCCAGCCAGCCCGGTCTTTCCAGCCTTGTCGCCAATGCGCTCATCGACAACTATATTGAACACTCCTTCCGCGATAACTATGTTGCCACGGCGAAGGTGTCAAACTGGCTGAACTCGCAGCTGGATGGCCTGAAGAGCAACCTCGAAAAAAGCCAGGCGCACATGGTCGCACTGCAACAGGATCTTGGTATTGTCGGGCTTGACAGGCAAAACAGCATTATTGTCGCCAATCTGGAGGAATTGAACAAACAACTTGCGGATGCGCAGGTGGACAGTATGGTGAAGGAGGCGCGCCTGCAGTCGCTTCAGAGTGCTTCCCCGCAGGTAATCGATGCTGGCGCCACGGTTGATCCGGCGCTTCAAAATTCGCGCCAAACGCTGACCCAGCTTCGCAGTCAATACACGGCGCTCGTTCAGACTTACGGTTCGGCGTATCCACAGGTAAAGTCGCTGAAGGCTCAAATCGATCAGTTGCAGCGCACCCTGAAATCTGAAGAGCGCGCCCAGGTTGAGCGAGCCCAAAAGGAGTTGGAAGCTGCGCAAGGAAATGAAAACATGCTGCGCCAGGCTCTCGATAAAGCAGAGCAGAATGCCTTCAAAAATGGCAGCAAGAGCGCGGACTATGAATTCGCCAAGCAGGACTACGATTCGAAGCGATTGCTCTATGACGGATTGCAGGAGCGTTTGCAGGAAGCCGGAATCATGGCGGGCCTGCATTCGACGTCTATCCATATCGTAGACAATGCGGATATTCCCCCGTATCCAAGTTACCCGCGGACCAGGATCAACATGGCATTCGGCATGGGGGTTGGATTTTTCATTGCCCTTGCAATTGCCTTTCTTCTGGAAGCACTCGACACCAACCTCAAGACTATCGGTGATATCGAAGGGGCACTACAACTCCCGTTGCTCGCGGCCATCCCTTCGGTAGAGGCCGAGAGTCTTTTGCCTGCCAGCTTCCGCAATGCGAGCCTGGCAAGGACGTCCGCCACATGGTCACGGCTGTCTGAAGCTATTCGCGGACTTAGAACCTCAATCCTTCTTGCGAGTCCAGGCTCTCCGCCAAAGACAATCATGATTGCGAGCACCCGTCCCTCTGAGGGAAAAAGCTCCATTGCAAGCCTGACCGCGATCGCCCTTGCACTAAACGGAGCACGTGTTCTTCTGATTGACGCCGATTTGCGGCGACCCTCCGTGCACATACGCTTCAGGATGAGCAAGAGTCCAGGCTTGTCCTCCGTGCTCTCTGGCAAGAATGCTGCGAAGGACGCAATTCTGCCTTGGGATGAGTTGCCTGCATTACATGTGCTTCCTTCCGGCCCGATTCCTCCGCTTCCTTCGGAACTCCTGGGGTCCCAGCAAATGTCGGATTTCCTTCATGCGGCTGAGAAGGACTACGACTTCATTCTTCTCGATACCCCGCCCGTCCTCGCTGTGACGGATGCGTCGGTACTGAGTCGCATGGCGGATGCGGTCATTCTCGTCGTTCGCTATGGACTTGCGCAGCGGCACGTTGCCCAGCGCTGTATCGACATATTGGATCGTTCCGCTGCACACCTCCTCGGCGTGGTAGTCAACGCCGTTGATTTTCATGCTCCTGAATATAAGGACTACTATGGGCGGAAGTACTACGACTATTACGGCGAGAAGGGGCCAGATCCGTCTTAGGACTCCACCGAGGTCTCAACACGAAATGACAACTTCAATGCGCAGTGGCAAGATTCCAGGAACACCCTCGGATGTTCGAATGAAGAAGCAACCGATGCATTTGCAATCGTATTGAATGAAACTGACTCGCTTCCCTCGCTGAATGATTTGGATGTAAGACTTGGCATTTGAAGAACTGCCCATTCTTCGACCCTCCATGCAAGAAGGTCACTAGGATTCATGCAGGTGCATAGGCCAATCCGCCATCACGACTCAATCTCCGCCGACCGTGGAAGCATGCTTGCGCTCGCGGGCGATTTCTTCATCCTCTTCTTCGGAATCACCTGCTCTTTTTCGGTTCATCTTGTCGGGCAGCTCCCGATCGCTGAGATCCTCGCGATTCCAACT
>JAJYAE010000145.1 GCA_021779695.1 Acidobacteriota bacterium
GCCGTTGACTCAGGCACTCCATCCAGCCCGAATGCATGCAGCAGGTCCGCCCGGCATTCCGCCTTTCCCGCAAGATCGTGTGTCGAAAAATGTGCCGCCAGATTTGGGTCTCGTTCAGGATCCCAGTGGCCCTGATCAGCTCCATTCAGAATCCCCCGCAGATCCCCTGCCCGCCAGCGGAACACACCATCCAGGCTTTCCCCATACTCGGGCGTCTGAATCTCCTCCGCATATCTCCGGCTGACGGTGGTGAGCTTGTCTCCGTACATCAGCCCCCCTTTCAGGAAGTTGAAACGGCCATAATGCTCCAAACCGTGCTCTGAGAAGATTTCCCACGGCAGCAGAAGCCGCTGCGTCGTCTCGGCCGGAAAGACCCCCTGATACCCCGCGTTATGCAACGTCTGGACCGTCGCCACCCTGCGCAACGCCGGGTCGGTCGCATACACCGTTCCCAAGTACACCGGAAGCATCGCCGCTTGCCAGTCGTGCACATGGAAAACCTCCGGAATATCCAGTTGCTTCGATACTTCCAACACCGCCCGGCAAAAGAGCCCAAAGCGCTCCCAGTTGTCCCGGTACTCGCCGCCCTCATCTCCATAAAGTCCATTGCGATCAAAGAGTTCTGGGCAATCTATAAATAGGAACTTGACGCCTTCCAGAACCCCACCGTCCACCACCGCCACATACCGGTTGTAGTGTTCAAAGGGCACCGTCACTGAGCGGACCAGCACTTGAGCCTTCTCTCTGAAGCGCTCCCTTACAGCCCGGTAATATGGCAGGTATACCGTCACCTCATGCCCTGCCCGCGCCAACGCAGCACTGAGCCCTCCCACCACTTCTCCCAGTCCACCCGTTGACACATACGGAACACACTCAGACCCCACCATTGCAAGGCGCATCTTCCCGCTCTCCTTCTCAATCGATTCTTTGGCAAATCAAGCTACAAACCCTTCGCCACTTCCCTGTCATGGCATACTCTTCACACACACCATGTCTGCCGTGCATCCCCTCGACAATCCGATCTGGAGTGCTCTTAACACCGAGCAGGGCCGCTTTTCCTTCGGCAACTCGCACGCCAGGCGCTTCTTAACCGAGATTGGCCCCTTGAGTGCCACTTGTGACCAGACAACTGAAAGCTATGATGCGCTTCGCCGGCTCCTTGAGCCTCACGAAATGGTAGTCGTCTTTCTCGAAGGCCCTATCGAGCCTCCCGCAGGCTGGTCCTCGCCGCGCAGCGGTCGGATTGACCAGATGATTCTCCTCTCCACCAGCGCTTCCGAGCCGGATGCGCTTCCGCCCGAAGCCACCCTCCGGCGCCTCACCCCCGCCGACATCCCTGCCATGCTCGAACTCACCGCACTCACGGAGCCAGGTCCCTTTCGTCAGCGCACCATGGAACTCGGCGCTTTCTGGGGCATCTTCCACGAAGACAGGCTCGTCTCCATGGCCGGTCAGCGCCTCCATCTCCCGCAGTTCATTGAGATTAGTGCAGTCTGCACCCATCCCGATGCGCGCGGCCGTGGGTACGCCAATCAACTTCTCGCCACAGTGCGAAACGCCATCCTCCGTCGCTGCAAGACGCCCTTCCTGCACGTACTCTCGGAAAATGACTCCGCCATCCGCGTCTACAACGCCTTGGGCTTCGCCCTTCGACGCAGCCTTCACTTTGCCGTCCTGCAAAGAGAAGCCTGACACGTTCCAAATGCCTCCGTAACACGCCCCCCAAACGCCCTCTACCGCTCAATTACCATCAGAGAAGCCATGCCCTCCCGCTCCAGACTCGGCCAGAACTTTCTCCACGATGCGCAGGCCATCCAGCGCATTCTCGCCGCTCTGGGAGACTGCTCCCATCGCACTGTCGTCGAAATCGGGCCCGGCCGCGGCGCAATTACCCACCAGCTCGTCACCCGCGCAGCACGCCTCCTCGCCATCGAACTGGATCCCGAACTCGCCGCACAGCTCCGCTTGGTACTCCCCGCCGAGCGCGTCAGCGTCATTCAACAGAATGTCCTTGATTTTGATTTCACTGCCGCGGCAGCCAGCGCCGGCCAACGCCTCATCGTGGTTGGAAACCTGCCTTACTACATCACATCCCCAATCCTGCTCAAGCTAGCCGCCAGCCACACCGTCATCGATCATGCCGTTCTCATGGTCCAGCGAGAAGTCGCCGACCGCGTCACCGCCGCCCCCGGCTCGCGCGACTACGGACTCCTCTCCGTCACCACCCAGCTCTATGGTCCGGTTGAGTCCCTGTTCACGCTGCCGCCCGGCGCATTCTCTCCACCACCGCAGGTCCACTCCACTGTCTTTCGCTGGCGATTTCACCCGCGCTTTCAGGAAATGGGTTTGGACGAGACCGCCTTCCTCGCCTTTCTCCGGCAGGCATTTGCCCTCAAGCGCAAGACGATCGCCAACAATCTCCGCGCCGCCGGATTTGCGCCAGAGTCCGCCGCGCAGGCCCTCGCTGCAGCCTCAATTGACCCACGTTCCCGGGCTGAGACACTCTCAGTCGAGCAACTCTCAGATCTTTGGAAGGAACTGGCACCCCGCATGACGTCCGCCACACCCTGATCGGTCGATCCGGCGTAGCGCCAGGCGCAGTCGATGCGCTTTGCTGCGGGAAACCTCGCGTCTCACCCAGCACAATGAGACAAAAAACGACGCGGGGGAGCCCTGCAAGCCGGTCTTTGTGAGACCAGCTCAACATCCTCCCCCGCGCATGAAGGCATAGCTGATAAGAATCTCAATCAGCGATGGCCACCACCACCACCTCCGCCACCGCCGTGCGACCCACCTCCACCGCCGCCGCCGTGGAAGCCGCCACCACCACCAACACTGTGAGCACTGCCGCCACCGGAACTACGGCTTCCTCCCAGGCTCCGCATGCCACCGCTCGAATACACAGGATGGCTGGCCCTTCCGCCGCCCATCGGACTCGACGGCCGTCCATACACGCTGGTCGTTCTGCTCGTCGTCCCTCCGTTCCAGTAGCCGTGGCCAGTATTCCCGTACGGATTGCCCGTGTACCCGAATCGCACGCCACCCGGCTGCACCGGACGACCCAAAGTCACCAGTTGACGCTGCTGCCCTGACGCAAATGAGTTCGAATACGTCGGCCGCGGCGCTAGTGGCCGCATCGGCTGCAGCGTGTTGCCGGCAATCGTCCGCGGAGCGTTCCGCACCCGCGTCGACACATCCGTTCCATGCGGCATCCGATCCGCGTGAATCACCGGATGCGTCACATACTTCGCCTGCATCATGGGCGCGCCATGCACCGGTGCCACCGGCCCGCCGCGTGGCTGCACCGGTGGATTGTAACGCTGCGGGTGCGATCCCACATTCGAACCCCAGCCGCCACCGTTCTGCCACCAATAGCCACCGCCCGGAGACCAGCCCCAGCCAAAGCCCGGATAGAAGTTCCACATGCCCATGCTGTACGGCATGAAGCCCCACGGCTCCCCTGAGACCCACGAATAACCAAATCCCGGCTGCCACATCCAGCTGCCCCATCCATAGGGATCCCAGCCTGCATTCGCTGCTTCATAGGGCGACCAGACATATCCCTGCCCTGGCACGTCATACCAGTCGCCATTCGCATCCAGGTCACTCCATGCGGGATTTGAATTGTCCGGCAAACTCGTCGTCGCCGCCGTCTGCGCCGACTCCTGCGCCGTCAGCGCCTGGTCCCGGTCAGAGTTCCATGCATCCCAGGAATCTGGCTCAATCGATTCCAGCATCGCCCAGTTCGTCGGGTCCGCCGCATTCAGGCGCACCGTCTCTCCACCGTGCATATCCACTGACATCGTGCTGCCATTCTCAAGATGCGCATTGCCGGAGAAGACAGCCATTTCTCCCGGCGGGTTGTCCAGATCGACCCGCAGCACGGTAAATCCGGTCGAAGTCGCCACATTATTTCCAAACCGAATCCGCATCTGACCTGCGGCACTGCTTCCCTGCAGTTCAAAGTAGCCGAGGCCCTGCTGCAATAAAACTTCTGTATTCGTACTATCCCCCGCCTGCCGCAGCACTGTCAGCGTCATCGTGCTGTTCGGCGCCAGGCGCGCCACACTGCCATCTTCAAATTCCACCTCAGCCCGCCCGTCATCTGCAGTCGTAATCTGGCTGCCCTCAAACAGTGGCGCATTCAGCGGCGCCTGCTGCGCCAGGATTTGGTTTCCCTGTGAGATTTGAACCTGCCCGTCCACGTAACTCAACCGAACGGCTCGCGCGCCCGGGTTCCCATCCGGCGCTTGTGCTCCGAGCGGTGCAGCCGCCAGAATTCCCGCCGCCGCAAGTGCCACGTATGCAGCCTGGACGAACCGTCCACCCCAGCCACTCCGCTCCTGTCTCATCGGTCAACCACCCTTTCAAACCGCCCTGCATCCCCTCGCTGTTCAGGGCGCTCCCAACTACTTTGAGACACTCCGCACCCTCAAAAGTTGCTTTTAATGTCGCCGTTTCCCGCGCTAGGGGCTGCACTGCGCAAGCTTCCGCGCCTGCTTTCGTACCCGCTCCATCACTGTAGGGTCCACCGCCAGCTTCGCCAGAATCTCTCGGATCGCGCAGATCTGTTGCAGCCGCCCATCGGCACTCGCATCACTCAGAAACTCCAGCTCTTTGTCTAACCCCAATGGATCGTGCTGCCATATCAGCTCCAGGCGCGCCCCTTCCACCAGCGTCGCCGCCACAGACATCAGCAAATCCGCCACCATTGCCACATCTTTGTCCTTGGCATAGTTGAACGAGCAGCTCCAATGAAACCCGGGCCCTTGGTACGCCAGGGTTTTAATCCCCTGAAACGCTACCTTGCTGTGGCTCTCGCACCGCCCATCTCCCACTCGGTGATGCTCAAGCATCGCAAAGATCTGCGCGGCAAATGGCCCACTCAGACGTACATCCTCGTCAATCGTCAGGGGTTCCATATCCCCTGCACTTGAATCCTTCGCATTGCCTCGCACCGCGTGGAAATGTCCGCGCCCATCCGCGTACACCACAAGCTCCCACTGCGCCGGAATAATCGACGGATTCGAAAAGTCCAGCCGCACAAGGTTCTTTGAAGTCTCTTGCGCTCCAGCAGTCGAAATCAGCAGCAGGGCTACCCCCCACCAAGCCCTCATCGCAACGCTCCCCGCCGTTGAATCGTTTGCGCTGTATGGAGATGACAGATCGCCACCGCCAGCGCATCGGCTGCGTCCGCCGGCTCCGGTACCTCCGCCATCCCCAGCAGCCGCGCCACCATAAACTGAACCTGCTGCTTGTCAGCAAGCCCGTACCCCACCACGCTCGACTTGATCTTCAGAGGCGCGTACTCTGCCACAGGAACCTGCTGCGTCGCCGCCGCCAGAAGCGCAACCCCTCGCACCTGCCCCAGCTTCAAGGCCGACTTCGCATTTACCGAATAGAAAACCTCTTCAATCGCAACCACTTCCGGCTGCCACATCGCCAATTGATCACATAGCTCCGCATACACCTGCGCAAGCCGTGCCGGCAATGCCTTTGACTTGCTCAGCCGGATCGCTCCCAGTGTTTTGCACTCCAGATGAGCCAACTGGCCGGAGTCATTCGACTCCACCACGCCAAAGCCCGTCACTTCGGTGCCGCAGTCGATCCCGAAGACCCTCATCGGCTGTCAGTGTACCGCAGACCTCCCACGACTCGAGCGATCCTGTTTCCGCGCTCAAAAGCTGCCGTTCATACCGCCAAACAGCAACACCTGGATCCACCTGTGACCCAAATCACCCCATCCCCAGACCCCGGCTGTTAGCCTCATTCTTGGCGAGGGCTAGCTCTATCATCCGCCAACCACACATGATAGTCGTGGGCTCGGATACGCTCCTCACCGCACGTGTGCCATGCAAGTCGATCCCAGCCCAACACCATGAGGGTGCTCTCCATGTCATCTTTGCCGGTTCTCGTTCTCAACAGCGGCTCATCATCGATTAAGTTTTCCGTCTACGAGGCCTCTGATGGTCAGCGCAATCGCCTCTTTGAGGGCGCCGTCGATGGCATCGGCACCGACCGCGGCTCCTTCTGGATTAAGGACGCAGCCGGCAGCAAGCTCATCGACCAGTCCCCCGCCCTGCCCAACCGCGCCATCGCCTTCCAACTCGTCGCCGACGCGCTCCATTCCGGCCAGTACCCGCTCCCCGTCGCCATTGGCCATCGCATGGTCTCCGGCGGCCCCACCATCCAGCACAATCAGCGCATCACACCCGCCCTCATCGACGAGATGGAGAGCTACACCGCCTTTGCGCCGCTCCACACCCCCATCGCCGTTTACATCATGCGCGAGGCCCTGCGCCTCTTCCCCGGCGTGCCCAATTTCGTCTGCCTCGATACCTACTTTCACCGCACCATGCCGGAAGAAGCCTGGCAAATGCCCATCCCCGACGAGTACTCCGCCATCGGCGTCCGTCGTTACGGCTACCACGGCCTCAGCTACGAATCCATCGTCTACCAGTTCGGCGCGGAAACGCCCGCCCGCCTCATCGTCGCCCACCTCGGCAACGGCGCCTCCATCACCGCCATCCGCGACGGTAAATGCGTTGATACTTCCATGGGGCTCACCCCCACCGGAGGCATCATCAGCGGCACTCGCACGGGTGACATTGACCCCGGCGTTCTTCTCTTCGTCCTCCGCCGCATGGCCGAGGAAGTCCCGAACACAGCCGACGCCGCCGACAAGCTCGAAATCTTCGCCAGCAAAAAAGCCGGGCTCCTCGGCGTCAGTGGCCTCACAAACGACATGCGCGGCCTGCGCGAGGCCATCGCCCAGGGAAACCCGCGCGCTCGCCTCGCCGTCACACTCTTCACTCGCACCATCGCTAAGTGGATCGGCAGCTTCATGGCCATCCTCGGCGGACTCGACATGCTCGTATTCACCGGAGGCATCGGCGAAAACGACATCGCATCGCGCGCCGAAATCTGCGCCGGGCTTGCCCCGCTCGGTATCGTACTCGACCCCGCGCGCAACAACTCCCGCGGTGCCGCTGTCATCTCTGCCACTCACTCGCCCGTTGCCATCCGCGTCATTCCACCACTGGAAGACCTGATGATTGTCAATCACGTCGTTCGCCTGCTCGGTGAACAGTCCCGCACATAAGCCCGGACGTTCCAGCAGGGTCTTTCGCGCTGCATTAAACTGGGAATTCGGAGTCCGTTGCCATGCCGTCTGCTACCGCCTCTGCTCGCATCGCGCAGCTTCCTTCACTGGCGCTGCGCCGCTTTGCCTGGTTCGTCCTTGCCTATTTCATCGCCGTCATTCTCTGGGGCACCGTCGTACGCGCCACCGGCTCCGGCGCCGGCTGCGGAGACCACTGGCCCCTGTGCAACGGCACAGTCGTTCAGCATGCACCGCACATCGACACCATGATCGAGTTCGCTCACCGAATCACCAGCGGCATCTCATTCTTCGCCGCGCTCGGCCTCATGCTGTGGACACTCGCTGCGACTCCCCGACGTCACCTCGCACGAGCCGCCGCCATCGCCGCCGTCGTTTTCACGCTCATTGAGGCCATCCTCGGCGCACTCCTCGTCAAGCTTGGACTCACCGCGGAAAGCACTTCCCCTCTGCGCGCTCCCTATCTCGCACTCCACCTCACCAACACCCTCCTGCTCCTTGCCGCGCTTGCCCTCACAGCACACCTGCTCGGACGCACCCATGGCTATTTGCGCGGAACCGTCCATCTCGTCGCGCCCCTCCGTTCTTCCGCAGGACTTTTTATCGTCTTGGTGGTTGGAGTCACAGGATCGCTCGCAGCCCTCGGGGACACGCTCTTCCCCGCATCCTCACTCGCCTCCGCCCTTGCACAGGACTTCTCGCCCACAAGCGGTTGGCTGGTGCGCTGGCGCTGGACGCATCCCTCCATCGCCTTCCTGGCCAGCATCTTTCTGATCTGGCTCCTCGTGCGCGCCGCACATCGCAATGCATGGTGGGATAACCGCAGCCTTTCTGCCGCAGTCCTCATTCTGCTCGCCGCGCAATATCTGCTCGGCCTGCTTGACGTAGTTCTGCTTGCGCCAGTTTGGTTGCAGGTCCTTCACCTGCTTGGGGCAGATCTTCTTTGGGCTGCGCTAATCGTCCTCACGGCACGCCTGACCCTTCAGCCCAAAGAAGCCTAGGACATCGCGCTCACTTCACCAGCAGCCCCGCCGCCGGATACGCCGTCCCGTTCACAACCGGTTCCACCACCGGAAGATTGGGCGTTGCGGTCAGCCACTCAATGCGCCCGTCGTGTAGCAGGACCGTATCCTCGGCCTTTCCGCCGCGGATACTCGGATTCCACGCAAAAGCCTGCTGATTCACCACCGTCTCCGTGCCCGCCGGCGTCGCAACCCATTCGCGCTCGCCATAGCCCGTCGGCCCGCCCTGGTGATGCAGCCGCTCCTCGCCCGGATATCCCTCTGCTTCATACGCCTGCTGTGCCACGCGAAACAATTCCGCACTCGTCGTACCAGGCTTCGTCGCATCCAGCAGCGCCGCATTCACGCGCGCCGCGGACAGGAATCGCGCCTCCAGTTCCGCAGCTGGCTTGCCAAAGTGCACAAACCGCGTGATTGAAATCGCCAGTCCCCACTTCCGCGTGCACAAATTCAGCATCGCGTACTGCTTCAGTCTCGCCCCACGCGGCACCGCGTGCTTGTACTTGAAGATCCGCTCGTCTACCGCATAAAGCGCAACCGACGGCAATATTCCCCGCCGCAGCAGGATCTCTTCGGTCATCGCCTCCAGGTCATACTCCGACTGGCCCGGTTCCACTGCCTTCAGCGCCTCGGTCGTCGCGGCCGCAGTTTCCGCGCCTAGCCAGCGATACCTCGCCATCTCGCTCCCGCTCAACGCCGCACGCAGCGGATACAAGCTCACCAGCGTCGCGCCCGCACACGGCACATCACATCCCAGCGTGCCTCCCGCTAGCCGTGCCGCCGTCGCCGCCGTGTCATCGCCCCACCACGGAAACGTCACCGGCTCAAAATCCAGCGCGCCAAACTCCTCATCATGCAGGCGCGGCGCCTCATTCTCCGTCGTGAAGTAGTACCGCTTGCCCTCCGCCGTCACCAGTACAGACGCCACGCCCGTCTCGCTCGGCGTCAGCACGCGTACTTCCACCGCGCCGCCCGTTACCCATGCCAGGTTTTCGCTGCGCCGCAGCAGCACGCCGCCCAGCTTCTGCGCGTGCATCCACTCCACCAGCCTCTGATGCTTGCTCTCCAACTCCGCAGCCCACGCAGCCTGCTCCACCACCGTCGTTCCCTGCACCACCAGACTCTTCCTGATTCGCTCGCTCATTCCGCTCCACTCCCGCCGGCTTTGCGGTCGGTATCGATTTCTTGCAACTGCGGGCGCCTGTCTCCAGCGCCCGCTCGTTGTTCTTTGTTGTCTGCGCTTATTCGTCCAGCGACGGATGGTAGTGGCTTTCCCATCCCATGTACCGCGCGGCTTCATGCACCGACTTCGACACATCGCTAAAGTTCGCCGCCACGTGGTGCTCAAAGCCCTCGCGGCAGATGTACCGCAGCAGCTTCTGCAGTTGCGGAATCTCCGCCACACCCGCGCCGCCAAAGGTCTCCAGCGGATCCTCCGTGAAACGTCCCGCGCCTGTGTAACCGCGAATCACTCCGCGCCGGTCATCTGTCGAGAAGCGTGCAAAGCTCATCACACCAGGCTTCACACGACCCACGCAGGTGCCAAACGTATTCAGCTTGCCCACCGTTCCGGCAATAATCTCCTGGTAGTCCATCTTCACGTCCTTGAAGAAGTGCTTCGGCAGGTTCGAGCAGTGGAAGCACACGCACTTGTTTGGATCGCTGCCATAGTTGTTATTCCAGTCCAGCAGTGCCGACGGCGTCCCTGAGGCCAGCGCAAGCATATACATGCTCAGCGTTCCAGGCACGTCCACCTCGCAGGCTGAAGGAATCAGCTCGTTCGACATCATGCTCATGATCGTGCACGGCACCACGCCGAAGAACTCCTCCATCGACGTCCAGCACTGCACCGCGCTCACGGTCACATGTGTCTGCTTCATCCATCCGTCGATCACCGCGCCCAGCTTCGCCATCTTCAGCAGCGCTTCGTCGGGAATCCCCGCCGTCGTCACATACTTCTTGATCGCCGCCAGCTTCGCCTGCGCTGCATCGTCGTTGTCCTTCATCCGGCCAATACGTCCGAAGATCTCTGACAGGTCAATCGTCTCGATCGTGATTCCGCTCGTCTCCAGAATCCGCTCCGAGTAGCGCACCGTATTGAACGCCGTCGGCCGCGCGCCAATCGCGCCAATCCGCAGGTTCTTCAATCCCTTCACAATCCGGCACACCGCGGAAAACCACTCCAGGTCCGCCTTGAATTCATCCGAGGTCAGGCTCTCCGTGTGCAGCGTCGTCAGCGAGTACTGAATCCCGTACTGCATCATGTTGTTGCACGCGCTCATCTTCCCGCAGAAGCTGTCGCGCCGTGTCGCAATCGTCATCGCGTCTGAGCGGTCCGGCGTCGCCTGCACCAGCACCGGCACCTTCAGCCCCGACAGGCGGATC
>JAJYAE010000146.1 GCA_021779695.1 Acidobacteriota bacterium
ACGAGGTGCTGGCATTGGCTCTTGAAGGGCCGCTGCCCACGCCGATTCCAACAGAAACCGACGTGCTCACTGCAGTCCCGCCTTCGGAGTCCAGTTCGAACCCTGTGGCGCGGCAGTAACGCCGCGCCAAGGCGAATCCAGCATGCGCTATACAGCCCAATTCCTGCTATCGGCAATGGCCGCCGCGCAATTCCCTGCGCCCTCTGTACCTGAGATCGCCTTTCTCGGCCGCTCCAACGTCGGCAAGTCCAGCCTGCTGAACGCGCTTGTGGGAGACAAAGCAGCCAAAGTCTCATCCACACCTGGCCGTACACGCGCCATCAATTTTTTCCTTCTACTAGACGAGAAACAACGTCCGCACTTGAGCTTCGCTGACTTACCCGGCTATGGCTACGCGAAGATTTCGAAATCTATCTCCGCTGGCTGGCCGTCTTTTATTGAGCCATATCTAGCCAGCCGGATCACGCTGGGTTTTTGTGTCTGTCTCGTTGATTCCAACATTCCACCGCAAACCAGCGATCGCCAGCTCGTCGACTGGTTACGCTCTGCCGATCGCGCCTTCACTGTTGTCGCCACCAAGGTCGACCGCCTCAGCGGCAACGAGAAGACACGCAACCTCATGGCCATCAAGAAGGCATTGGATCTCGAAGAGATTCTTGCCGTATCCGCCAAAACCGGCCATGGCGTTCGTTCTCTATGGAATCTTATCGAAGCCACGGCTTCCACATCTGACCGGCGCTAGGTCACCACACGCTGAGCAGTCGGGGCAAAATGGTGTACCTCATCCCGACGTCCATCGCCAATGCGGATCGTCATAGCCACTGGAATTTGTAACTTTTCGCTCTGAGATCGCAATCTCTCCAGGAACCGTTGCGTGAACTCCGGGCTTGCCGCAAAGAACCTCTCCTCGCGCAGCAGGCGCCCGAGATACCGTGGCGCTAGCCGTAACCAGCGATGCGCTGCACCTGATGCTGCAGGCAGGCACTCTAAAGCAATCGTATCGAGCCACGGCAACCAACGCGCAGGTTGCGATTCCACTTTCCAACGCACCCACAAGGTTCGCTCTTCAGATGTGCTGAGTTTTTGAAGCGCTGCATCGCGCACCAGATTCGGCATCACTCCGCGCTTTGTCATCTCGCACTCGACATCCTCTGGCGCTGCTCCGATACAAACCGCAACTGCTTCGCGCTTTCGTATTTCATTCTTGAGGATGCGCAGCGCCTCATCGAGCGATGTCACTAGAAAATCGACGATCCCCTGACGGACTGCTTGTCGTTGCGCTTCAGGATTGGCTGTCACTGTCATCACAGCGGCGCCTGCCAAATTCCCCGCCAAAGTCAATGCACGCCCCGTCGCGTCCAAGCGGCCCGTATAGAAAAGCATGCCGCCGAGGCTTGGCTCTGTCCCCGCCAAAAGAGGGTCCGCAAAATTGCTCATGATGGAAGCGTAAGCCCGCTCCACTTCCACCACGAATTGGTACTCCATCGAAGGTGCTTGTACGTTTGCCGTCAATTCGTACCTCGCGGCAAGAAGATTCTGCGATTCTCCGCGACCAGCTTCAGTCCTGCTCGCGCCAGTTGCGTCGCCTTACATAGACATCGAACTCTCCGGGCTTCGCGTCGATATGAATCTTGTCTGCCTGCTTTTCTTTCACGCAGTCATTCGGCATAACAATTCCTGACTTCAGGATATCGGCTAACGGGTACCAGGATTCCATCGATGTATTCTTTTGCTTTGCCACATCGCAATCAATGTAGAACTCCATCGCATTATCGTAGGTGGCATGCACTGATATCTCTCGCGCCCCCGGGGGAACAGCAACCTCCAGGCTCCCGTCGTCGTTCTCGTGCCGCCAGAAGCTGTCCACATCCTTGCGATGGTCAAACTGAACCAGGACGTTCGATGCATCAACCTTCGTGCCGGTCTTCCCATCCAGCACCCGAATGGTGATGGTCGTACTCTTTTGTGCCTGAGCCACGGATAGCCCCATCAACATTCCAAGTGCCGGCAGCATTGCACGGTACACTCCAGCCCTCATTCGACCTCCCGCCTACCAAGCAGAATAAGGCTGCCCGTCTGATCCGGTTTCCTGAGAGCCCGAATGAACGTCATCGATACCGGGTTCGGTCTGATCGACGGAACTCAACGTATCGCTGGTGTCCGTCACCCAGGTATCGGCACTCTTTGTCATCGGATCCTCGGGAATGCTGCGCAGGTATCCCGATTGCACCAGATCATCGAGCGACTGCGGCGCCTTTTGCTTATCCATCGTATAGGAATCGATGGCGGCGCGCATCACATGCAGATCTTCTTTTAGCACTGCTTCCCGGGCAGATCGAATGGCTCCGATGAAGCTCGGCACGGCCAAGGTCGCAAGGATGCCGATGATCGCCATCACGATCATGAGCTCCATCAGCGTAAATCCAGCTTCAACCTTTTTCCGCGTCTGCATCGCCCGTCTACCAGTCTGCGTATTTGGTGCCATCCAGGGCTGTTCCCGTCGATTTTGAATACACATCAAAGACATTCTGCCCGCCGAATGAGTCCGAGGACGGATCGTCCTGATTCGAGCGCATGCCCCAATCCGAGTTGCCCGTCATTGGATCCACTGGAATCCGGCGCAGAAAACGGACTTTTTTGCCCTGCACATCCACTCCGTTTACCAGCGTTTGAAGGTCCGGCGGATAGCCCATGCTGTCTACCTTGGTTTGAAATGCGTTCTTGTCCGCCGCATCCTTGTAATGGTCAATCGCATCTCGCATCTCCCATAGGTCTCGACGCAGCTCCCGCTCCTTCTCGCGTTTCACTTGAAAGCGAGCGATAGGAATCGCTGCAGCCGCCAATATCCCCAGGATCGTGACGGTGACAATTAGTTCAACCAGTGTCAGGCCCGCTTCTTTTGACCTTCTCACCTCGCATTGTCTGCGCAACGTCATTGCCTGCCTATTTCACGACGATCGTGGTCTGCCCGCCCTGCGCCTGTTCGGTTTGACCAGCGCCGCTTAACGCACCCGGGCGAGATATCTTAACGGAGGACTCGCCCGGAGCTTTTGCCTGGAAGCTTAAGACGCACACTACGCCGGCCCCGCCTATTCCCGGGGCTCCCGGCGGCCTTGACGCATTCAGCGTTATCGTCCCCGGCCCGTCATCGCGATGTACCAGAGCCACCGCTTGACCATCCCGCCCAAGAAAGTCCCCGCTGTCCACATTCACCAGTGTCAACTTAGTTGGATCGTATTGAACCTGCAAGGGCACCGAAGCAATGTCTGTAGCACCACTGATCACGATCGGAACCTGAAACTGCGCACCGTTAGCCACCGGCATCCGGGGAGGTGCAAAGGCAAATCGCAATGGCTCCGCCTGCATCGCGCCGGGCGGGCTCGCCGCGGGAGTCTGCGCTGGCGTTGCTGGCGGAGGCACCGGTTGCGCCGCAGCACGCAGCTGCGCCAGCGCCGCCTGACCGCCAGCTTCGGCCGTCTGACCCGGCACCGTGCCCACCGACGATCCATTCGCGGCGCCGGTAGATGCAGCAGACTGTGCCTCCACGCCCGCGCCGGCCATCGAAATATGCCGCAGCTCAATGTTTTGCCCCGCGCCTGTATCAATCGTGCGCAGATTGACCGGGGTTAGGAATGGAGACCGCACGATATGGGGTACCAGCAAAAAGACGATCTCGTCATCCGTTTTGATGTGATCCATCGAACCAAACAGGTACTTCAGGATCGGAATCGAACTCAATCCTGGAATGCCCGTCCAATTTTGCTGATCCTGCTGATTCAGAATACCGCCGAGGATAGTCGCTTCGCCTTCACGCAGCCGAATCGTCTGTTCGCTCGTCTTCTGAGCAATGATCGGCTCCGTGACACCTTCAATCGTCGTGCTGCCGCTCTCAGAGCTGACCTCGATCTTCAGCTTCATCGTCACATCGTGGTCATAATGCACTGTGGGTGTCATCTCGATATTTACGCCCACGTCGATGTACTGAAACTGCGTTTCCGCCATGGGGGTAATCGCTGCGGCCACGCCCACACCGGACTGAAATGATCCGGTCGCGATTGGAATGCGTGATCCAATCTTCATCGTCGCCTTTTGAGCATCCGTACAGCGAATACGTGGATTCTGCAGGATTCGCGTATTTGAGTCCGTGAGCAGCATGTTCGCAGTTGCCGTTCCAAGCGTCACCGCGAAATCATTCGAATTCAGATGGGCCAGGTTATAGAGTGTGGGGGTAGTCGACGTTGTTCCGGTCGCCGTTGTTGTCGTCGTGCTGGTCGTAGTGGTGGGAGGCTGTAGCGTCACACCCGCGCTTTGCGGCCAGTCAATACCCAAGTTTCGCTCCCAGTTCTTTGAAACTTCCAAAACTGAAATGTCCACCACGACCTCTGGGCGCGCCTTGTCCAGATCGTTAATCAACTTTTGCGCCAGCAAAAGCTCATCCGGCGTCGCACGCATGACGATGGCATTCTGGCTCGCAACGCCGTAGACCTTCGCATTTGGCAGCACATTGCGCAACGCCGTCTGCACGTCATTGAGATCGTTCTGCTGCCAGGCGTTGGTCAAATAAAACGTCTGCACCGCCTGCTCTTCAAGCTGGGTCCGTTTGGCCCTCGAGTCCTGAGCAACAAAAATCGTGTTCGATGTCACCGGCCGCCAGAAGGTTCCAGAAAGTGTCCCCACAATGCGCAACGCATCCATCAACGACACGTTGTTAAGGTCCACCTGGATCCGCTTTCCCGTGTAGTCCGGATCAAAAAGAACATTGATTCCGGCGGCCTTTCCGACCGCCTGGTAAATCACCTTCGAATCTTCCACCATGTGCAGCGAAAGCGGCACATTCGATACCAACTTCAACTGCGTCGGCGCTGCCATCGAATCGATGCTTGTTTCCTCAATCGGAGTCTCGGCCGCGCTCGCCTCAGGCTGCGCCACAGACTTCCCCTGACGCGCCCGGATCTTTGCAATCTCCTGTTGTGCGGATTCATTTCCCGGATCAATCTCAGCAGCACGCAACAGTTCCACCAAGGCACCCTGTTCATCGCCGGCAGCCATCAGCTTACGTCCCTTGGTGACGTGCGCTGCCGATGCAGAGAGCCGGACTCGGTAAAGCGCTGTCCGGTATCGAATATCGCTCGGCGCCATCGTCCAGGCTTTCTGATAGTCCTCATACGCCGCATCAAAGTCCTCACGGACCTCGGCAGCCTGACCTTGCTTGAAGAAAGCTTTGGCTGATTCACCATGCACCGGAAGGCAAGCCGGACCCAGAAGAGTCACTCCGCCTGACAGCGCGAACCAAAGGGCTGAACTGCTCAAAAAACATCGTGCGATACGGCGCTTCATGAAACTCCCACGCGTGCTGCCCGGCACTAGGACCGTTCCAAGCTCATTCCGCTGGAACGGAACGACTGCAACCTGGCCGCTCCCGCACCCTGATTTCAATTTAGGTTCAGCGATGTGACGCCCTATTTTAGCAAAGCTCAGCAAGTTCCGAGCCCTTTCCTTTGCCGGTGCTACGATGAATAGGCGAAGGATTGCCTAGATGCCCCGCCAAGCCAGCCACGTCATCGCACAGCAAGCGCGGTCCGGCCCCCAAAAGGCTGAGCGACTTCGCGATCCTGTCGCCGCAGGCGAACGGGACGCCGCCCAGAACAGGGCAGCCGGGCACAACTACTTCCTCCTGGAAAAAGTCGAAGCTGGTGTCGCCCTTCGCGGCACTGAGGTCAAATCCATTCGCGAAGGGAAGGCCAACCTCAAAGACTCCTACGGTCTCATCAAAGACGATGAGGCATTTCTCCTGAACCTGCATATTGGCCCCTACTCCCACGGCAACATCGCCAACCACGATGAAACCCGGACGAGAAAATTGCTGCTGCGCAAGGACGAAATCCGGCGGCTACAATCCAAGACGCAAATCAAGGGCCACACGCTCATCCCTACCCGCCTTTACTTCCGAAACGGCAAG
This sequence comes from Acidobacteriota bacterium, assembly GCA_021779695.1. Next base: position 5,960 of record JAJYAE010000146.1, read on the forward strand.
GTGAAATGTGAACTAGCCGTGGCAAAGGGCAAACAGGATTGGGATAAGCGCGAGACCGAGCGACGCCGCGAGGCCGATCGCGAAGCCCGCGCCGCCGTCAATGCCAGCAAACACCGCATGGGCCGCTGAGAAGAATCTCCTCCCTCCACTACGAACCGCCCTTTGTGCCACATTACCCCAGTGTCATCCGGAGGCATTTGCCATATTTGCGGTGGCATGGCAGGTAAGGAAGAATGGAAGTTATGCGGACCGAACTGTCATTTGCCAATCTCTCAGAACTTCAGACCGAACTGTTGGCCGTATTGGCCGTGGATACCCAAACAGCCAAGGGTGCCGACGCCAGACCCGAGCCGGTTCTGCTGACCGACGATGCAGCCATTCTGGCGGCGATATCCCCTGCCCTGACCAGCGGCGAATTCAACGCTGGAGCCAACGAAACCCTGCTGCTTCATGCGCCCGCCGGCATTCAAGCATCTCGATTGCTCGTCGTCGGTCTTGGCTCCAAATCAAAGGCCACCGTTCAAAGTGTGCGCAACGCCGCGGGAACCGCTGTCCGCTTCGCCAAACCGCGTAATATCCGGGAATTGGCCCTCGCCCTGCCCGAATCCGTCGTCCAGCCATTCAATGGTTGTGCCCGTGCAGCCGTTGAGGGTGCCTTCATCGGCGATTTCGACCCAGACACCTACCGCAGTGACCGAAAGGATCGCAGTATTCAGTCCTTCACCCTGGCAGCTCCTTCCGCGGTGGACCAGCCTGCCGTGCAGACGCAGTTTCAGGAGGGCGTAATCGTTGGCGAAAGCCAGAACTTCGCCCGATCTCTCGTCAACGAGCCTGGAAATAAGCTCACGCCCACCGTCCTCGGCCAGCGCGCCGGCCAAATGGCCGAACAACTCGGCCTAAAGTGTGCGATCTTCTCCACTGACAAACTTCGCGACTTGAGAATGGGCGCTTTTCTGAGTGTGGCCCAGGGCTCCGCGGAACCACCCGCTCTTATCGTGTTGCGCTACGATCCCCCTGGCGTCAACGACGGCCCCGTGCTCGCTCTTGTTGGCAAAGGCATCACGTTTGATACCGGAGGAATCTCCCTCAAGCCCGCCGACAACATGGAGAAAATGAAGTACGACATGGCCGGCGGCGCCGCCATGCTCGGTGCCATGCGCGCAATTGCGCTTCTCAAGCCGAAGCTCCGCGTGATCGGGATCGTCTGTGCCGCGGAGAACATGCCTGACGGCAAGGCGCAGAAACCGGGTGATATCCAGATCGCAATGCCGCTCGCACCCAGCAAGACTGGAAAGGCCATTGAGATCATCAACACAGACGCGGAGGGCCGCCTCGTTCTTGCCGACGGCATCACCTATGCGCGCCACCTCGGTGCCACCCACATCATCGACGCCGCCACCCTCACAGGTGCCTGCGTCGTCGCTCTCGGGATGATAAATGCTGGAGTCTTTTCCAATGATGAAGATGCCTATGAAAAGTTCTCCACCGGTCTCGCCATCTCCGGGGAGAAGTTTTGGCGTCTCCCCGTCAGCGACGAGTATGCGGAGATGATTAAGTCGGACATCGGCGACATCAAAAACACAGGCGGCCGCTGGGGTGGCGCTATCACCGCGGCAGAATTCCTCCGCGCATTCGCCGAAGATACACCGTGGATTCATCTCGACATCGCCGGCGTCGCCTGGGTCGAGGAGGCTAAGCCCTATATCGCAAAAGGCCCTAGCGGGATTGGGGTGCGCTCGGTCCTGGAGTGGGTCCGCAGCTTCGAATCCCACCGTTGATCCGCAGGCCATTCCGGAAACAAACGGCGCGCCCATCGAGCGCGCCGTTTCCGCAGAAATGCGGAGATCTGTTACATCGCCTCCGGGCTTTCGATACCCAGCCACGCCAGCACGGTCACCAGCTCCCGCAGCGTCACGGCTGCCGTTGCCAGCAGCAGCGTCTTCCGCGCCGCGTCTTCCTCGGTCAAAATATGGTGCTTGTGGTAGAAGTTGTTGAACTCCTGCGCCAGTTGAAACGCATGCTTCGCCAGATATGCTGGCTCTGACGTCGCCAGGCACTGCTCCAAAGTCAGCGTTCTGCGCCCAGCGCGCAGCCAGAGTGCCCAGATGTCTTTGGCTTCCGGCGCCCGCAGCATGGCTTCCACATGCGCGCCCTGCGTGCTCACAAGCGTCTGAAACTCCTCCAGCACCGACTTCTCGGTCGTTCCGCCCTTGCGGAAGATATTCCGCGCGCGCACCACGGCGTACTGCGTATACGGCCCCGTCTCGCCCTCAAAGCTCAGCGCATCTTTGAAATCAAATGCGATCACCGAATTGCGCGTCACCTTCAGCATGAAGTAGCGCAGCGCGCCAATCGCAATTTGCTTTGCAATCGTCAGCCGCTCCGCTGCGTCGCGTCCCGTCTGCCGCTTGTTCACTTCTTCCAGCGTGGCCGCGATCAGCTTGTCGATCAGGTCATCGGCCTTCACGCCAAAGCCCTTGCGGCCGCTTACCTCGATGTACGGCCGTCCGCGGTCTTCCTCAGCCACCTCGTAGCCCAGCTCCTCCGCGCAACGCGGCGTGAGCGCCACCATCTCATAGCTGAAGTGCGTATAGTGCTCCGCTTGCGCCGTGTGCCCCATCCCGCGCAGCGCCTGAATTACATTCGCCTGCGGATCGCTCTGCCGCGAGTCGATGACGTTGTAAATCGCGCTCGCCCCGCCAAAGTGCGGATGCTCCGCTTCGCCATCCATGCATGAGATCCAGCACGTGTGCCCCGGATACTGAAAGAACGGCTTGTAGCCGAAGTCACGACCCAGCAGCCCGAACTTCCACAGGTGATACGCAATGTCCTTGCCCACGTAGGTCACGGTGCCATTCGAGCGCACAATCACCTTCGCATCTTCGTCGGTCTCGCCTTCTTTCGTCGCCGCGCCTGGCCGCGTCATCACCCAGCAGCCCTTGTTCTTCCCTTCGTTCTCGAAGTACAGCACGCCCGTCTGCTTCAGCAGCTCAAAGGCTGACTCCCAGAACTTCAGGTGCAGAATCTCGCTCTCCCGCGGCAGAAAGTCGTATTCAATCCCCAGCCGCAGCATTGTTTCCAAATGCCGCCGCAGCACCGCCGTCGAAATCAACTCGGCAACCTCGGCCGTCTCGTTTCCGCCGTGCTCAATCGCGTGCAGCGTGTCGTAGCGCAGGCGCTTCCGCGCTTCCCTCTCTTGGTCGGTCCCTTCGCCATACCATTGCGAGGTCCGCGCATACAGGTCCCAGCAGTAGTAATCAATCGCATCCGCAAACTGTCCGCTCGCCGCAAACACACGCGTACGCTCTTCCACGAGCGCCCGCACCTCAGCCAGAGATTTGCCTTCTACATGCTGAAAGCCCACCACCACATCCGCCACCTGCACGCCCGTGTTGTCGATGTAGTTCTGCACATCGACCTTCTGCCCCGCCGCGCGCAGCAGCCGCACAAACGTGTCTCCCAGAATGGCGTTTCGCAGGTGCCCGATATGCGCCGCCTTGTTGGGATTGATGCTCGTGTGCTCCACCAGCACGTGCGCCGGCTCATCCGCAGGCGGATCATCGTCTTCAAACGCCACGCCGCGCACCGTCGCGGTTCGCTCCAGACGCGCATTGATGTAGCCTGCACCGGCCACCTCAAATCCAGCGAAACCCTCCACTGTGCCCAGCGCCGCCACAATCTCCTGCGCAATCACCTTGGGTGCCTTGCGCAGCTTGCGCGCCAGTTCAAACGCCACCGGCGTCGCCAGCTCGCCAAACTCCAGCTCCGGCGGAATCTCCACCGGAATCGTCTCCAGCTCCAGTCCGTAGCTCGCCTTCAGCACCTCGCGCAGGCGCGCCTCGAGCCTCGTTTTCAGTTCCAGATACACAGTCTCAGGGCCTCAAAAATCATTGATTTTCAAGGGTGATTCTAACAGAGCGCTGCTCGCGGCCTTGTTTGACGCACCCCGCGCCGCACCCTAAGATGGAAAGGAGAATCACGCAAAGTACCCGCCTGCAGTCGGGCGCAAATCTCCGGCATCACCCCGTTCATGACAGACCAAGCTGCAAGTCCATCCCGTTTCTACCTCACCACGCCCATCTACTACGTGAACGCGCGGCCGCACCTCGGCCACGCTTACTCAACCATCGTCTGCGACGCCATTGCCCGCCGCAAGCGCGCCCTCGGCATTGACACATGGTTCCTCACCGGCACCGACGAGCACGGCCAGAAGATCGAGCGCTCCGCCAAGCTCGCCGGCCGCACGCCGCACGAGTTCGCCACCGCCATCTCCGGCGAGTTCCGCGGGCTCTGGGACCAGCTCGGCCTCACCTACGACGACTTCATCCGCACCACGGAAGACCGTCACAAGCGCGGTGTGCAGCATCTCTTCGCCACCCTCCGCGAACGCGGCTACATCTACAAGGGCTCTTACACCGGCCAGTACTGCGTCTTCGACGAGCTCTATGTCGACGGCCCTCCCGGCACGCCCTGCCCGGACTGCGGCCGCATCACCGAGACCGTCA
>JAJYAE010000147.1 GCA_021779695.1 Acidobacteriota bacterium
TGGGCGGGGTCAATCACGTCGAGTTGAAATCGTCCGCTGGCTTCAATTCGCTCTACGGCCCATCGCACGATGGTGTCGCAGAAGCGGCCTGGGCGCGTACTTCCATAAATGACTGCGATTTGAATGGGGATCATGGTTCCTCCTGGGAGATTGTTCTTTGCTGAAGAAGAGCGTACAACCTCAAGTAAACTTGAGGTCAAGAGGGACGATGAAGAAAGAAAAGGAAGAGATTGTTCCGCTGGAGCTGACGGTGGGGCAGGTGGCGCAGCGGAGCGGCGTCGCAGTCTCTACACTGCACTACTACGAGGCGGAGGGACTGATCCGGAGCTGGCGCAGCGAGGGCAATCAGCGACGGTATGCGCGCGAAGTGCTGCGGCGGGTTGCGGTGATTCGGGTGGCACAGAAGGCGGGGATTCCGCTGGCTGCAATCCGGCGGGCGCTGGACAGACTGCCGGACAGGCGCACGCCGACGGCGGAGGACTGGCGGAAGCTTTCAGCGGAGTGGAAGGCGGAGCTGAACGATCGAATCGCGCGGCTGACGCGGCTTCGCGACCAACTGGATGGTTGCATTGGATGCGGGTGTCTTTCGCTTGGGGTGTGTCCGCTGCGTAATCCGTGGGACAAGCTGGCGAAGCTGGGACCCGGGGCGCAGCTCCTGGAACCGCAGCGAAGAAAAACGAAGGGATGCTGCCAGGAGGGTGGTGGCGCGCGCAAGTAGAGGCACGCAGCACGCCGGTCTGGCGGGGCGTTATGCTGTTCGGGAGATGAAACCGCGGTCTTTGAGGGATGCTATCGAGTGGTTGTTTGACGGGCGGCGCGGCCCGCGGGGCCGGCTGATTCCGCGGTGGATCTTTTTGCGCGCGCTGGCGTTGATTTACTTTTCGGCGTTTTATTCGCTGCTCTTTCAGATCAAAGGGCTGATTGGGCCGGAAGGCATTTTGCCGGCGCAGCAGTACCTGCGCGCTGTGGGCGAGAGCATGGTGAGCCTGCGGTGGTGGTATGCGCCGACGGTGTTCTGGTTCTCTGCGAGCTCAACGGCGCTGATGGCGGTGATGTGGATAGGGATCATCGCATCGTTGCTGGCGCTGGTGAATGTGTGGCCGCGGCTGAGTTTGCTGATCTGCTTTGTGTGCTTCCTGTCGTTTGTCGGGGCATCGGGTGTGTTTTCGAATTATCAGTCGGACGGGATGCTGCTGGAGGCGGGCTTTCTGGGTTTGTTTTTTGCGCCGCGTGGGTGGTGGCCGGGCTGGGGCGCGGAAGATCCGCCGTCGCGCGCGAGCTGGTATTTGCTGCAGTGGGAGTGGTTTCGCATTTACTTTGAGTCGGGGATGGTGAAGCTGCTGAGCGGGGATGCGGAGTGGCGGCACTTTACGGCGATGGATGAGTACTACCAGAACGGGCCGCTGCCGACGTGGATTGGCTGGTACGTGCAGCACTTGCCGCACTGGTTCCACGCGGCGACGGTGGGCGCGACGCTGGGGATGGAGCTGGTGCTGGTGCTGCTGATGTTCTTTCCACGGCGGGTGCGGCAGATTTGCTTCTGGATTGTTACGCCGTGGGAGATCGGCGTGATCCTGACGGCGAATTATACGTTTCTGAACTACCTGGTTCTGGCTCTGGGTTTTCTGCTGCTAGATGACCGGTTGCTGCGGCGAGCGGTGCCGGCGCGGTACAGGCCGATGGAGGAGCAGCTTCGCGGGGCGGAGTCTGCGGATGCGCGGCAGGAGGAAGCGTCGCTGTCGATTGTGGGAGCGGTGCACACCGATGAGGATGAAGCTAAGACGGATGCACGGGCGCGCGTTGCGCTGCGGCTGGCGGCGCTGAGCGTTGCGGCGGTGATGCTGACGTGGGTCTTTTATGACACGGCGGCGGAGATGCTGGGACTGGCGCTGGGCAGGATCCCAGTGCCGGTGACACCGATTGCAGTCCTGGAGCCGTTCCGCATCGCCAATCAATACGGGCTCTTTGCGGTGATGACGCGGGGACGGTATGAGATTGAGTTTCAGGGCTCGAACGACGGCATGCACTGGACACCGTATCTGTTTCGCAACAAGCCGCAACTGCTGCAAGAAGCGCCGCGCATCTATGCGCCGTACCAGCCGCGCTTTGACTGGAACCTGTGGTTTGCGTCGCTGGGTGGATGGCAGGCGAATGAGATGGTGCCTCTGACGGAGGAACGACTGCTTGTGGGGTCACCTGCTGTGCTGGCGCTGTTTCGGGACAATCCATTTCCGCAGATGCCGCCGCGCTATGTGCGGGCCGTGCTGTGGCAGTACTGGTTCACGACGATGGACGAGAAGCGGCGGACGGGAAACTGGTGGCGGCGGGAGTATCTGGGGCTTTATGCGCCGGAGCTGACGGTAGCGCCGGGCGGGGGCTTTGGGGTGGTGGAGTGGCCGGAGGCAATGGCTGCGCACGACTGAGGCCGGGGAGGGTGGAGCTAATAGGTGGCGCGGCCACCACTGAGGTCGAAGACCGCGCCGGTGGTGAAAGAGTTCTCTTCCGAGACGAGCCAGGCGACCATGGAGGCGACTTCGTCCAATTCGAGGAAGCGGCCGCGCGGGATTTTGGAGAGCATGTAGTCAATGTGCTGCTGCGTCATCTGATCGAAGATGCGGGTGCGTGCGGCGGCGGGGGTGATGCAGTTGACGGAGAGATTGCTGCCGGCAGTTTCTTTGCCGAGGGTTTTGGTGAGCGCGATGACGCCGGCCTTGGAGGCGCTGTAGGCGACGGCGTTGGGGTTGCCTTCCTTGCCGGCGATGGAGGCGACGTTGACGATGCGACCGTAGTTGTGGCGGAGCATGTGGGGGACGATGGCGCGGCAGCAGAGGAAGATGCCGGTGAGGTTGATGTCGAGGACCTGTTGCCAGTCTTCGACGGGGTAGTCCCATGTGGTGTGATTGGATCCGGCGATGCCGGCGTTGGCGACGAGGATGTCAATGCGCCCGTGGCGGGCGAGGGTTGATTCGGTAGCGTTTTGGACGGCGGTTGCGCGGGTGACGTCGAGGGTGTGTGTGGTGATGGTGGTGAAGGGATAGGCGGTGGCGAGCTTAGCCTTGACGTCCTGCAGGAGGGCGTCGTCGCGATCCCAGAGGGAGACGGCTGCGCGGCAATCAAGCAGGCGCCCAGCGATGGCGAGGCCGATGCCCTGGCCGGCGCCGGTGACAACGGCGACGCGATGAGCGAGATCGATCTGGTTCACGTGTGACTCCCGAGGGTGGCTGGAGCGCGAGGCACGGCCGCGTACGGACCTGAGAGGAATGGTACTCGATGCGCAGGCGGAATGCTGCGCGGCACGGGGCAAATCTGAGAGGATGACGGGAAGCGCGACGCAAAAGAGGAAACAGGAGGCAGATGAGGGCGAGCGTGTTTTGTGGTGCAGGGAGATGGATGGCCACCGCGCTGCTGTTGGGCGCATGCCTTTGGAGCTGTGCGGAGAGCGCGCCAGGAGACGGCGGGGCAGCGGATGCGCCGGCGCCGGCGAGCCGCACGATTGAGGACCTGAATTATCGCGGGGGCGATGCGGCGATGCCGCCGTTTTCCGACAGCATCATCGATGTCCATTCGGCGTACCGGCAGGGGATGTTACGCAAGGGGCTGGCATTCCGAGTGATTTCGGGGATGCAGTACACGCAGGACACAATGAATGCGCCGGTGCCGACGGACCAGCAGGTGTACGTGGGACAGGGGCCATATGCGTCGACCTTTGCGCAGCCGATCCTGTCGTGGGATCTGCGGCAACTGCACATGCAGAATGCGCAGCTCTACATGGGCGCGGTGTGGAACTGGGTGACGTGGGTACCGGCGGGGCCGAAGACGCTGCAGTTGTGGGCGCTTTACTACTACAAGGAATTCGGCAAGGACCGTGTGGAACTGAAGACAGGCTACATTGCGCACAACATGAATTTTGTGGGGATGTTTGTGGGGGGATCGACGGCGACGGGGTCGCCGGGTGTGTATGCGGTCTTGCCATTTGAGGCGGGGATGTCGTATTTTCCGCTGACTGCGCCGGCGTTTGACGTGCGGGTGAACGGGCCGCGGCACTGGTATGCGAAGGGCGCGGCACAGCGGAGTATCGACCCGAACGGCGGACCGGCGGAGGTGGCACGGAATCACACGGGCTTCCGGTTTGATCCACATGGCGACAAGCTGGTGCTGATTGGCGAAGGCGGCTATGAGCGGGCGGCGAGTGGGCATACGCTGGAACGGTGGCTGCGCGGAGGGTACCTCCACAACTCGACGCGGATGCTGAATGAGGCGACGGGGCAGATGCAGCCGGGGAACTATTGCGGGTATGTGCTGATGGACGGGCAGGTGACGCAGCCGGATGAGGCGCAGCCGGCGCATGGGGTGTATCTGGGCGGATCGTACATGACGGTGCCGGAGGCGCTGAATGCGTACTCGCGGTACTACGAGGCGCGGCTGTACAAGGAGGGAACATTCCGGTCACGGCCGGGCGATGTTTTTGCGGCGGTGGCTTCGCGGACGCAATACAGCCCGGTGTTTACCGACAAGCTGGTGTCACAGGGCAAGACGGTGTGGCGAGGGGGAACAACGCTGACCGGAAACTACCTGTTCCGGACATCGCCGGGCAGCTATGTGAGCGTGGGGATGACGTACCTGTATGGTCCGGCGATTACGCCGCGGGTGGCGAATGGCCTGACGGCGCTGGCGAACTGGACGTGGTTTTTCTAGCGAAGGCGCGGCCGGAGTGGCACCCAAGCCACCCGGCATGGTGGGTGAGTCAGCAACAACAGACTGGGGGAAAGGAGCCGAGAGACTGCGGGCCTGGCTCGCTTTCCCCAATAACCAGGACTGAACCGGACTGATCAGGATCGATCCGGACCGATCAGGAGGCTATTGATCCGGAGGCGTGTTTTCATTGTCCTTTGGAATCGTGATGGTTTCATAGGTGGTCACAATCGCCATCTCGTTCCGAGCGGCCTTCTCATTCTTCGTTTCCGGGATCGCAAGGTTTGTAGACATCGTTGTTCCCCGCACTTCTTTCAGGAAGTACTTATCTCCGTATTTATGGAAGACCAGCTTACCCCGCTCCTCGACCATCTTGTCGTTGGGTTGCGTGAGGTGGAATATGGTCACCCCACTTTTGCAATTGCGGACGGTTGCGACGTGAGCACTGCAAGGTGCAATTCGGTAGGTTCCGGAAGGCATCAGATGGGAATTCCCGACATAGAAGCCGAAGGGAATCCTGGCCTGGACACCTTGCTGGGCGAACAACGGACAAGCAAGGAACAGGCCCGCAACAGCGAGAGTGAATTTCAAGGCTTTCATGGGCTCAGCTTCTTTGTCCCGGAGACAGCGGAGAGAGAATCTCTCCGGCTTCTGACGCCATCTGGTCTGCTCGCGCCGCATGGGCCTCAAGCAGCCCGGTGTGCAGCGATCTGCGCTGTCACCAGGAATTTTCGCTGTGCCATGATTGCGTAGCGACGCAATCCTGCCCCCCACCTCCATGGCTTCTGCAAAAGACCTGCAACCGGTACGAGGGGTTCTCGACACAACGTGACTTCAGCGTAGCTCTGTAGCGTTTACGTGCGGTGACTGACGTTACGCTTGAACGTGATGTAGAGGGTGGGTCGAAGCGTGTGGCAGTGCTTTTTTCAGGGCCGGTGAGGCGGGCGTGGGCGCCCAGTTCTCGACGCGCGCCCTCGCTATTCCTTTCAAGATCCGGGATTTCTGAGGCTGGGCGCGTGGGCTGGAGCGCGATCAGAGATCCCGTGCCTTGTTCAAATTTTGCGCGTCAACGCTTTCCGGGTTGACGTTGATCTTCCAGTTCCGCTGCGGTTCAGGTCCTCTCTGAACGTGGCTGAGCGGGCTTATTGCATGGGGACATGGAGGATGGAAAACAGGAAGGCCTGGGCATCTGCCTGCTCGAGGAGGGCTTGGCTGACGTTGGTGCTGAGGCCGTGGCCGGCGCTGGCGTTTGTGAGGAGGAGGACAGGCAGCTTGCTGGAAGAGGCGGCCTGGAGAGCGGCGGTCATCTTGCGGGAGTTAGCGGGGTTGACGCGGTGGTCGTTGTCGCCGGTGATGAAGAGGACGGCAGGATAGGGCGTGCCGGACTGGACGTGGTGATAGGGCGAGTAGGCGAAGAGGGCGAGGAACTGGTCGCGGTTCTGGACGGTGCCGTATTCGGTGATGTTGAAGCTGCCGTTGGGGTCGAGTTCGTTGCGCAGCATGTCATAGATGCCGACGAAGGAGACGATGGCGCGGAAGAGCTGCGGGTGCTGGGTGATCATGGCGCCCATGAGAAGGCCGCCGTTGCTTCCGCCTTCTGCGGCGAGGCGGCTGGAGCTGGTGTATTGGTGATCGACGAGGTATTGGGCGCAGGCGGCAAAGTCGTCGAAGACGTTCTGCTTGTGGGCGAGCATGCCGGCCTGGTGCCAGTCTTCGCCGAACTCGCCGCCGCCGCGGATGTTTGCGATGGCGACGACGAAGCCGTGATCGAAGAGGGAGCGGGAGGCGCCTGCGAAGGAAGGCGTGATGCTGATGCCGAAGCCTCCGTAGCCGGTGATGAAGGCGGGGCTGGAGCCGTCGAGCTTAGTGCCCTTGCGCATGAGGATGGTCATGGGGATGCGGGTGCCGTCTTTCGAAGCGGCGAAGACGCGCTCGACATCAATGTCGTCCATTTTGATGTTGGTGATGGTGTGGAAGGGCAGTGCGACGGGATCGCCGGTGGCGGCGACGCGATACCACTGCTGGGGCGTGGTGTAGGTTGCGGCGCCGAAGAGGAAGGCCTGCGGGCCGTCGGGGACGAGCTCAGAGATGGAAGCCACGGGCGGGGTTTTGACATCGGGGAGGCGCTGGCCGGTGAGGGAGTAAGCGCGAATCTCTTCCGGGCCGCCGTGGATGACGATGAGGTAGAGGCGATCTGCGGAGACGTAAATGCGGCCGGGAATGGTTCCGGTGCCCTCAATGGCAGCATCAGCGGCAGGGACAACGAGTGTGGCGTGGGCGAGGCGAGTGTCAGTGGCGGGGAGATGAAGGATCTCACCCATGTTGGAGTTGCGGCGGCTGAGGAGCCAGATGCTGTTGTCCTGCCCGAAGACGGCGTCAACGATTTTGTCGCTGAACTGCGTGATGGGGTGGATTTTGCCGTCGGGGGTGACGAGGAAGTGCTCGAACTGGCCGCCGTCTCCGTTGGCGACGGAGATGATGAGGCGAGAGTGGTCGGGTGATGGGGCGAAGGTGATCTCGGCAATGCGGGGGAAATCTTTACCGATGATGTAGCGATCGTGAGAGGGGAGCTGTGCGAGGTCGTGGAAGTAGACCTGCTGATAGAAGTCCATGTCTTCAGCGGGGCGCTCGTGACCCTGGGGATAGCGGGTGTAGTAGAAGCCGGTGGAGTCAGCGTTCCAGGCCATATCTCCACCGCCGGTGGCGAAGTTGACGCGGGGGACGGTTTCGCCGAGCTGCTGGCCGGAGTTGTTGTCGATGACGTAGAGGGAGGCGTCCTCACTGCCGCCGGTGGAGACGGCGATCCCGGAGAGATGCCCGTCGGGGGAGATGCGGTACCAGTCAATCTGGAAGATGGTGTTGGGCTCGAAGGTGGCTGCGTCGAAGATGACGCGCTCGGACTGCATATTCTCCGGTGAATCAAAGGAGACGAGGCGAGGCGCAGGCTTTCCGGGGTCGAAGCGGAGGGCGAAGAGATGGTCCTGAACCACCTGGAAGGCAGTGTAGACGGTGTGGGCCTCGTCCATTCGCTGCTTGAGCTCATCGAGGATGCGGTTGCGATCGGGGAGGCGGTCCATATAGGCGGCGGTGTAGTCGTTTTGCGCGGTGACCCACTGCTTGACTTCGGGTGATGAGCCGTCTTCGAGCCAGCGGTAGTTGTCCTGCACCTTGACGTTGAAGTAGGTGTCGAAGACGGGGTGCTGAGGTGTCGCAGGGGGCGTGGAGACGGGGGCTTGCTGCAGGGCGGCTTGCGGAAAGGCAACAGAAGCGGCAAGGAAGAACAGACTTGCAGAGAGCATACGCATACGGAGAGCCTCCATTGGAAAAAATGCGTGAAGCGATGCTACCACCACGCGTCAAGGCTCGGGGACTGTGGAGGCGCGTCTCAGGCGAGGGGCAGTTCTGCGGAGAAGATGTTGAGGGGAGTGAGGCCCTGCTGGCGGAGAGCGCGGATGCTGAGGCCGTCATGGCGCTTGGCGAGGCGGCGGCCATTGTGGTCGACGACGAGCTGGCAGTGGAACCAGGCGGGGAGTGGAAAGCCGAGGGCGCGGTAGAGGAGAATCTGGCGGGCGGTGGACTTGAGCAAGTCAGCGCCGCGGACGACTTCCGTGATGCCCATGAGGGTATCGTCGACGACGCAGGCGAGCTGGTAGCTGGGGACGCCGTCACGACGCCAGACCACGAAGTCGCCGAAGTCAACGCCGGCGGTGAAGTGCAGGAGGCCCAGGTTCTGGTCATTGAAGGTGATGACCTCGCCATGGGGGACACGGAAGCGCCAGTTGAAGCCGAATGGATTGGCGTCGGGAATGGGGGGCAGGCGGTTGGAAGGGCGGCAGCTGCCGGGATAGACGGGCTCATCGTCCGGGTCGGCGGGTGGGTTTCCGGGGGCGGCTTCATGAGGCGCGGTGAGTGCGGCGGCGAGATCCTTGCGCGAACAGCTACAGGGGTAGAGGTGGCTCCCATTGAGCAGTCGCTGCCAGGCGTCAGCGTAGACGGCGCGGCGCTGGCTCTGGAGATAGGGCTCGCAGGGCCCGCCGATGTCGGGTCCCTCATGCCAGCGGATGCCGAGCCAGAGGAGATCTTCAATGGCGGCGGCGGCGAATTCTCCGCGGCTGCGCTCGGGATCGAGGTCTTCCATGCGCATGACGAGGGTGCCGTGGGCGTCGCGGGCGCGTTGAAAGGCCTTCCAGAATGTACGGGCATGGCCGACGTGGAGATAGCCGGTGGGCGAGGGCGCGAGACGGCCGCGATAGCTGGAGGCCGACTGAGAAGTGGAGATGCGTGCCACGGTGGTTTCAGTGTATCGGGAGCGTCAAGAGCCAGAGGTGTGGTTGTTTACAATTGCGGGCATGATTGGACGACCGAGCGCGAACGAGTTTGATCCATATTTCACGACCTATATAGGGAAAGTGGCGGGCGATGATCCGCTGGCGGCAATGCATCGGCAGATGGATGAGTGGACGCCAGTGCTGGAAGGGATTGCTGAGGAGCGCACGCTGGACCGGTACGCAGCGGGCAAATGGACGATGCGCGAGGTACTGAACCACCTGGTGGACACAGAGCGGATCTTTGCATACCGGGCGCTGTGGTTTGCGAGGCGGTTTGAGGGTGCGCTGCAGGGCTTTGACCAGGATGTGGGCGTGTTTGGGGCGCGGGCGGATGCGATCGCATGGACGTCGCTGATTGAGGAGTTCAAGCAAGTTCGCGCGGCAACGGCAATCCTGTTTCAGCATCTGCCGACAGAGGCGTGGATGCGCGCGGGCGTGGCCAACCAGAAGCGCATGACGGTGCGCGCGATTGCGTTCATCATCCCAGGGCACGCGGAGCATCATCTGGGGATGCTCCGGGAGCGGTATCTGAAGTAGGCGCTGCGTTGCAGATCGTTACTTGCTCTTTGGGCGGAGTTGCGATTCGGTTTGCGCGCCGAACTCCCAGTGCGCGGGGATGCCGGTGGGCTTGTAGACAAAGGTGTCGCCGGTTTCTTTGCGCAGCTCTTCAAGGCGGGCCTGGAGGTGCACGGTGAGCTGCTCGTAGCCGGGCTTGCCGTAGAGGTTGGTGGCCTCGTTCGGGTCCTTCTCGAGGTCGTAGAGCTCGTACTCCTGCGGGTCGAGGAAGAAGTGGATGTACTTGTAGCGCGCGGTGCGGACGCCGCGGCAGGGGCGCACGTTTTCAAAGCCGGGATACTCGTAGTACTCGTAGAGCCAGTCTTTGCGCCAGGGGATGTGGTGGCCTTCGGCGAGCGGCAGAAAGCTCTTGCCCTGCATGTCAGCCGGCACGGGCAGGCCAGCGATTTCAAGCATGGTCGGCGCGAGGTCGAGGTTGAGGACCATCTCCGATGATCTGGTGCCGGCGGGGACGTGGCCGGGGTAGCGCAGCATCATGGGCACGCGGATGGAGGGCTCGTACATGAGGCGCTTGTCGTAGAGGTGATGCTCGCCGAGGAAGAAGCCGTGGTCGGAGCTGAGCAGGACGGCGGTCTGGTCCAGGATGCCCTGCTTCTCTAGTTCATGAAAGACGGCGCCGACGTTGCGGTCGTTGTCTTCGACTCCGACATAATGGTCTTTCACCAGCTCTTCGAGCGAGCGGGGATCGTCGCTGAAGACCTCGGAGTAGCCAATCT
>JAJYAE010000148.1 GCA_021779695.1 Acidobacteriota bacterium
TTGAGAAAAAGTGAGGGTGGAGCGCCGACGTTGAAAACGAGGATGTCGAGTCTTCCATCGTTATTCACATCTCCCAACGCTGTTCCCCGCCGGGATTCCAACGGGCCTGCATTTAAGCCAGTAGCGGCAGCGACCTCGCGGAACTTGCCGTTCGTCTCGTTGAGAAAAAGCTCGATGGGCTCGACAAAGGGGGGTTCGCCGGGTACTCCATTGAGCAAAGTCGAGAAGTTGCCCGAGGCTATAAAAAGATCCTGCCAACCGCTGTTGTCGAAGTCTGCGAAGTTTACACCCCACTTGACGAGCGGTAATGTGGGAGCGGCGATTCCGGCGCGGTCGGCAACGTCCTGAAACTCGTTGTGGCCGTCGTTGATGTACAGGCTGGCCGGCTGGCCGGCAAAACGGGTCACCACCAGGTCGAATCTGCCGTTGTGCTCCAGGTCGGCAACATCGCAGGCCATGTTTCCGAAGGTTTGTCCCATTTCGCCGTAGGCCGTGCCTGAATAGAGGCCGATATCCTCAAAGGTTCCTGTCCTTCTGTTGTGAAACAGAAAATTGCGGTATCCATCGTTAGTGACATAAAGATCGGGCCATCCATCGCCGTCGAAATCTCCCCAACAGATTCCCATGCCGTGCGCCCTTTGTGTGTTCTGGACACCGGATTTGGCCGCAACCTCTTCGAAGGTTCCGTCGCCCCGATTGCGGTAGAGGAAATTGGTTTCGCCCGGCATCGTGCCTGGCAGTTCGGTGAGTACGCTCTTGTATACCTTCCTTTGAGGGTCTGGAAGATGTCGGGGATCGGTGGAAACATAGCGGGCAACGTAAAGATCCACAAATCCGTCACGGTCGTAGTCGGCCCAGGCGGCTCCGGCGCTAAAGCCACCGCCGCCAACACCCGCCTTTGCCGTAACGTCGGAGAATCTGCAGCCACCAAGATTGTGGTAGAGCACATTGTGGCCGTATCCGGTGACATAAATATCAGGAAGACCGTCGTTGTCATAGTCGGCGACTGCAACCCCGGTGGCCCATCCCTTGGTTGTCAACCCCGCTGCTGCGGTGACGTCAGTGAAGTGCGGTGCCTTCTCGTTGCCATCCTCGCGATAGAGCGTGATCATAGGATCGCCGCCGGCAAGGTAGCGGTCGATTGAGGAATCGTTCACCACGGCAATGTCTAATTTGCCGTTGTTATCGCAATCCAGAAAGGCAACTCCTCCGCCGCTCATCGTTTCGATGACATAGCGCCGGTCGAGATTTGTGTGAGGGATAGTGCGAAGTCCAACCTGCTGCGAAACGTCTCGAAAATGCGGCACAGAGGGTTGCGCGAGCTGTTTGGGCACGGCCGCTGCAGGAATTTGCGCGCTGAGAGTGCAGACGGAGAAGAGTAGTACGATGCACTCTGATGTTCGATTCCTCATCTTGTCCGGAATTCTAGCACTGCAAAGTATTGACGCTGCTGGTTGTTGTCGATGGGCACGCGCGCTTCAGCCGATACTGCTCCGCGCAGCTTGAGTTCGAATCGCTGAACACTGACGAAGTTCCGCAGACAGCGTTTCAGCGATGAGTATCTCAGGTACTGGAAGATCAAGGAGGGCAATTTCGCTGCGAGCATCCAGAGCTTTCCGGGCCTATGGAAGCTTTTTATAATCAGGACGTCGAGCAGTGGCTGGCAGAGAAACATACCGCCTCCCCGGGGCCCGAACTGGGCGAAATGGCAGTTGTTGAATTGAGAATTGGGCCAAGGAGACCATCGACTCAGGCCCACGCGTGTATGCTGAGTGTGACCGTTTAGGACGTCGATTAAAAGAAGCGAATCGCAATGCTCGCCGATGGGGCGACGAACGTCTTCGGAGGGGATTGGTGATGAGAATAGGGTCTATTGTTGCCGCTGGACTGGTGGCGGCGTCCATGGTGGGCGGAGCGGCATTCGCGCAGGAGAGCGGTCCCTATAAGGTCATCCGGATTCAACTAACAGGCGGCGAGGGCGGCTGGGACTATATCACCGCGGACCCGGACGGACGACATTTGTTCGTGGCTCGTTCCGGCCCTGCGAGGCATATCGGCGTCTACAATCTCGACACGCTGGAGCGGGTTGGAGACATCCCCGACGTAAGCGCGCAAGGCGCCGAGGTGGACACGGAGACCGGCCACGGCTTCGCCACCTCCAACCCGGTGACGATGTTCGACGCGAAGACCTTCGCCGTGATCAAAAAGATTGATACAGGTGGCCATCCCGACGGCTACCTGAACGACACGTACAATCACCACTTCTACGTGCTGAGTCACGTGGCTCCGGAGATCACGGTGTTGGACGATAAGGATGGGAGCATCCTGGGGACCATCGATATCGGCGGCGCGCCGGAACAGGCGGCGGCGGATGGGCATGGCAGGATTTACGTGGACATCGTGAACAAGGCGGCAATTGCAGTGATCGACGCCAACACGATGAAGATGGTGGGCAAATACGATTTGTCGCCGCGGAGCTCGGAGTGCGCGGGGCTGGCGCTCGACGCGCAGAACGGCATCCTGTTTGCGGCATGCCGCGAAGAGAACAACATGGTGATTCTTTCCGCAGCCGATGGGCATATCATCACCGACCTGCCGATCGGCGAAGGGTGCGACGGGGTAACGTTCAATCCCGCAACGATGGAGGCGGCAAGTTCGCAGGGCGACGGAACCATGACGGTCATCAAGGAAGATTCGCCGACGAGCTTCCGGGTGGAGCAGACGGTCTTTACGCCGATGGGGGCGAGGACGCACACGCTGGATCCGAAGACGGGAAATCTGTACACCATCACCTCGGAATTCGGGCCAGTGCCGAAGACGCCTCCGGCGAACCTGCCGGCGAATGCGCCGGAATGGATGCGGAGGCCGCGGCCGCCGATGATCCCTCACTCGTTCCAGATTCTGGTTATCGGTAAGGGCGAATAGCTCGTCCATGCCCTGGGGTCGGTTCGGTCCCTGAACATCTTGCAAGTGACATTGACGCCAAGCGCAGGTAGTTGCCTCGGTAGACCTCGGTACCAGGAACGGCAACTTGGTTCTGAACAGCCTGTTTGATGGCCTCGTTGCCCGGTGACGTGTCCTGAATCGACGCCATGAGAGGACGGCTGAGGTCCTCCGGCAGACTTTCGATCATCCTTTCCCACAAGGGCCCGTCAATTCGCGCCGCAACGGTTCGATGGCGCATTGGTACCGCGTCTCATCGGTGAACCGCACTGAATCCTGGCTGTTCTTCTGAATCCGGAGAGTGAACTCTCTGCATTCAATCTTCCTCAGTTCGCGGCTCTTCAGGTAATACAGGATCATGTAGTTCGTCTGCGTCGCCTTCCGCGCGCTGCTGCGAGCTCGTTCCTGCCAGCGGTTTGCTTCGCTCCGGCAGTACTGAGCGCGGGCCTCCATTATGCTGAGGAAGCGCCCGATCCGGTCCGCCTTTTCGCTGTGCGCCTTGCAGAACTGCTGGAATCGCTGCATCAATCCGGCCGAAGCCTCCCCGCGGCTCTCGATCTCTTCTTCGATCTCGTGGAGAAGAGTGTCGAGCTCGCGATCGATTTCGAACAATGAATACTCTCGTGCTATCGATGCAACGATAACCCCCTGCTGAGTGAAATGCCGATGCCCTTATGAGTCGCGCGTGATGGTGCACTCCACGAATTTTGCTCGACTGATTTTTTGAGATTCAGAGTTGCAGACTTGTTCTCCGCATCAGACAGGTAGCAACCTGAAAATCGGATGGACCGACTCTTGGCCGCCACGCTTGCACGCGCGCGCTGCTCAGTACGCAGATGGCGGTGAGTATGTGCGCCTTACGGTGTTGTTTGTGCCAAACAGAGTCACTCTCTGGTAATGCTTCCATGTCGAAGATGAACGGCATGGAGCACGGTCGTAGGGTTCAGACCCCTGGAACTAAGCAGATCTCCATTCCGGGCAACTGCAGCTATCGAATCTGCATGCATAACGACCCTGTGCTTCTGCCATTCCCTCCGGATCAGCTTGCCGTGCAGGTTGTCCTGTTTGCAATGACTGGCCATTCAGGCTGGGAAATCTCGCCGGATCCTGGCTGACCTCGGGCTGCTGCATTGCACCGTGGCGTCGAGTTGCTTTATCGTCGCACTCAATGGCCGACAGATACAGCACGCGAAGGCTTCATTAGAATGGAATCTACATGCCGACACCCGCCGCCAAGAACAGCGAAGCTATCCCCACCACTCTGGCGAGCCCCGGCGCACTGAGATTCTGGCTGGCGGTTTGCTTAATTGGCGTTACGACGGGTCTGGCAGCCGCAGCCCTGACCCGACTGCTTGAGTTGGTTCAGCACATTGCATGGCGTGGATCCGGCACGAACATACTTGCCGCCGCGCGTGGTGCCAGTGCGTCGAGACACATCGCTATTCTCCTCGCCGCAGCCATCCTGACCGGCCTTGGGCAAGTTATTCTCAAACAGCTCTCAAGTGGCAACGGCATCGATACGACTGCGGCGATTTGGTTCTATGCCGGCCGCATGCCGGCCTTGCGAACACTGGGCAGCGCTGTGTTGTCCATTTTCGCGGTCGCGATGGGCGCATCCATGGGACGCGAAGGTGCACCCAAGCAGGCCGGAGCTGTCTTCGCAAACATCTTCTCCGATACCGGAAAACTCTCCGATGAACAGCGACAGTTGCTCGTCGCCTGTGGTGCGGGAGCGGGCATGGGAGCGGCGTATGGCGTTCCACTTGGCGGCGCGCTCTTCGCGTTGGAGGTGATGCGCGGCAAGCTGGCCTTACGCTTCGTTCTGCCGGCACTGCTTGCTTCGTTGATCGCCACCGGGGTCTCCTGGGTGGCTCTGCCGAATGCGCCGACTTACCTCATCGCCTCCTTCCCGCTTTCGGCCTCCGTGATCGTGTGGGCGATTGCGACAGCTCCGGTCTTCGCGTTCGCTTCCATCCTCTACGTGCGGCTCGTCCGCTGGGCCGACAAGGGTAAGCCGCGCGGATGGCAGCGATTCATAGCTCCTGGAGTCGTCCTCGGGCTGTTGGGAGCGGTCTCCGTGCGCTATCCGGAGTTACTCGGCAACGGCAAGGACCTTTCCCAGTTGCTTTTCACTGCCCAGGTTGGACTGCCGCTGTTGCTGCCTCTACTGCTGCTGAAGCCGCTGGCCACTATCCTGTGCATGCGCAGCGGCGTACCTGGCGGCTTGTTCACGCCCTCTCTCACATTTGGAGCTCTCCTGGGTGCTGCGGTGGGTTACGCGTGGAGCGCGATGTGGCCGGGCGTGCCTCTTGGGTTCTTCGCGTTGCTTGGGGCTGGCGCTGTTCTGTCCGCTACCACGCAGGGGCCGATCTCGGCCGTTGTCCTGATGCTGGAGCTTACCGGCAGAGACAGGTCCTTCGTTCTGCCGCTGATTTTAGTCGCTGCCCTCTCGGCGCTGATCTCCCGTTCCGTTGAGCCCCGTTCGATCTACGATGCGCGCCTGAGCGACGAGCAGATCGCATCCAGACAAACTATGCGCGAGCAGGAGTCCGACCAGATCGGCGTTCCACAATCGTTATCCGTTGGGGAAAAGCCGCCAAGTTGAGCTGCCTTGCTGGAGCGAGCGGCGTTCGTGATTCCTCATCCAGCCTCCTCGCGAGCAAATCTCAACGAACGATCTCCGCCGAGCTACTTGTTCACTGATACCCGGGATCCGGCCCAGTCACCGGCGATGCTGACCTTGGGAGAGTCTTCGCCTTGCCCAAGTGGGGCCAGCTGGGCCGCCCCGCCTGCTTTTCAACAAAAGCCTGGTATGTAGTTTTTCTTCTGAAGAAGCGCTTTTCAGTAGAGCAGATTGTTGGTGTTCTGAAGCAGGCCGAAGTGGGAGTGCCCGTCGTTGAGGTCATCCGCAAAGCCGGGATCAGCGAACAGACCTTCTACCGCTGGAAGGAGCAGTACGTCGGCCTGGAATCGGACCAGGTCCGGGAGATGAAGCAACCGCAGGACGAGAACGGCCGTCTGAAGCAGCTGGTGGCCGAGCTTAGCCTGGATAAGACGATGCTCCAGGATGTGCTGTCAAAAAGTGGTATAGCCGTCGCGGCGCCGGAGTCCACAGCCAAGCAAGACAGCGAGAATTGCACGGTCCCTTTTTCCTTTCAGAGTGTCGGGCGCTGGCGATTGCCAAAGCCTACGGGCTTCCTCGGCGGTTAGCCAGTTTCCCAGCCTCACACCCAGCTTCTTGGCGCCTTTCACTCGTCGCATTCCGGCGGCAAGTTCGAGCTGAGCAGGCCAGCGCCTGCAGCCTCATAGGCAAGTCTCTGCACTGCCGCGAGCCGTGGGTTGAGGCGTCGCCCGTTCTAGGTCAACTTGAAGGCCTGCACATGGGCACGGGCCGGCGCTGAATGAATCGCCCCGGTTTCAACACGCATCACAGAGTTCTCCGAATCAGATGCCGACGATGTGGCCAACGAATCTCACCCGCAGACATCAATCCTTTGCTCGAAGAAGCTTTGCTCCATCGAGTTGCGCGCCAACTTCAGCGCAGAAGCAAAGTGCATGCGCGCAGCTTCTTTGTTCTGCATGTGAAGCTCAAGTTCGCCGAGTGCGGCGTAATAGAACGGATAGTTGGCGAGGCGCTCCGAGTCCTCGATTGCATGGATTTCGTCCAATCCGCGCTGTGGTCCTTCGTGCTGTGAAATGGCAATTGCCCTATTGAGGGCAACGACCGGGGAAGGTCGAATCGCCGACAACTGGTCATAGAACGAAACGATCATCGCCCAGTCGGTGTCTTCCGTCCGCAGCGGTGAAGTATGAGCCCATGCGATCGCAGCTTCAATGTGATAGTCCGTAAGCTCGGCGCCGTTTGCAGAAAGTTCCAGCAACCGCTGGCCCTCTTGCGCGAGTGCTTGATCAAACTGCGACCGGTCCTGATCTCCTAGCGCAGCCAGTCTTCCAGAAACGTGGCGCCGGGCCGGCAATCGCGCTGCATTCAGGCACATGAGAGCGGCGAGAGCGTACGTGGAGGGCGTTGCTCCCAATGGGTTCTTCAAGAGGATTGACGCAAGCCGCATACTCTCGCGGCAGAGATCGGCTCGAACTGCGGATTCCGGCGACGCGCCGTGATAGCCTTCGTTGAAGAGCAGGTAAAGAGCACGTTGAACCGCGGCCAGGCGCCGGGCAAAGTCGTCTGCACCTGAAATATCGAACAGTTTTCTGGATCGGGCAAGCACATTCTTGGAGCGTGTAATGCGCTTCTCAATGGCGGCGTGACTGCTCACGAACGCGTTTGCGATCTCGTCCACGCTGAACCCACACAGGATGTTCAGGATGAGGCTGATTTGGCCCTCTTCCGGCAATTGCGGGTTGCAACACGAAAACATCATTCGCAACTCGTCGTCTTTGATGGCTTCCGGTCCGAACTCTGCTTCGACCGTGGGCGCCAAGGTCCACTCGCTTTCAAGTTGGCGAGTTATTTCGGGCGCAAAGGTCCTGGCGGTTCGCTCGCGGCGCAGAACATCAAGCGCGCGATTCTTGGCCGTGGTCATCAGCCAACCCGAAGGATTCTCCGGCATCCCACGGAACTTCCAGACATCGAGCGCCCGGCAGAAGGCGTCCTGGACCACGTCTTCTGCCAGACCGAGATTGTGGACTCCGAAGATGCGCGTCAGGGTGGCGACCATCCGCCCCGCTTCGTGCCGGAATAGATGTTCACTCGGTTCCATTACATGTTGAGCTTCATGATCGGGCGCATTTCCACCTGGCCTTCGGCTTCGAAAATGGGACAGCCCTTGGCGAGTTCGGCTGCCTCGTTCACGTCCTTGGCCAGAATCAAAGTGTAGCCGCCGATCACGTCCTTGGCTTCTGCAAACGGGCCGTCGGTGACGGTTTTGCGCTTGCCGCTCACCAATTTCCCGGAGCGCTCGAGAGGCTGGCCCATGTCTTTGAGATGGCCCTTATCGGTCAGTTCCTTAAACCATGCTACCCATTTTTGCATGATCTGCTGGGCGCGCTCAGGCGATCTGCCATGTTCGCCGCCGCGGTAAAGAAACACAAACTCATTCATTTCCTTTTCCTCCTTGGAGAAGTTGAATTCCATGCTGTAGACGTTTGGCGGACTCTGTTCCGGACATTCCGCTGCTCATTCTGGCGCCGCTTTCTTCTCCACATGGCGGGCTTATTCTTCAGCCAGCGGTCGGCAGGATTCCGCACCGACTTTACCGCGCCCTGCCGCCTTCCGCTCCCATCCGGCGCCTCATGGTTATCGGGGAGCAGTTTCTGCAGGCCCTCCCTGATATATAACTCCCAACCAGTCCTGCACAACTTGCAGCATTCGACGCCCGGCACAAGCCCGGCGTGGGTCATGGTTACGCTTGTAGCCGCACCTTGCGAAGATGCATCGAAGACGACGCTGCTCCCCTTCCACTCTTTTTTGTCTTCGATAAAGTACAAGTTGCAGTCGGTAACGCACCCGGCGATTCTTTGTGCCGGGACGATCTGACCAACGACGAATCTGGCAAGGCCTTTGCCGAAACGAACCGTAAAGGCGTCGCCGACGTTCCCGGCAGCTTCAGGGAAGCTCGTGGCCCACCAATCGGCCACGCAGTTGTGTGCGTTCGGCCGCTTCCCGTGCTTTCACCTTCGCGGTAATCGAAGCTGAATAGTCCTGTCCGGCCTAATCTCTTCTCCTTCGTGTGTGCGCTCAATCGAGAATGCGAACTGTCATGCCCTGGACGTCCGGAGAGATTCGCGCCGTACATGTTCTGTCGAATTCACCGCAGTTCGGAAGTGCTCCCGGCCAAAGTTTGTCGTGGAGTTAGCTTCTAAGTCACAGACATTTGTACCCAATTTATCTATTCTGCAGCAGGCGCGTACAAGCGAACCAAGGCCCGGTTCCATTTACCTGATCGTGGAGAAATCGGCACATTTCCAATAAAGAAAATCCCGGCGATGAACAGACGTTGAGGGACGCCAGGAAAGACTTTCCGCTTCGTCGGCCCATGTTCCAGGAAGCGGCGCCAGTGGCAATGTTGAACTGGCTGGTTCGCATTCGGCGGGAAGGCCACCCAATGCGAACAAGATGGCCGACCGGGTCGCACACACCTACCTTATACAGACTCAACTCACGGTGACGTACGATACCTCCGGGCCGAATGATCAGATCCTCCGCCCTCGCCGCAAGTTCGTTGACGTTGGGCGTTCGGATGAACACTCCGAATGGATTATTTGAATTGTTCTGCTCCGGCACGCTCCAGGGACCCTCACCTGCCTGCGTGAGATGTACCTGGCAACCCCGGCCCGTCATGATGATTTAGTTGGAATCTCTGCCAATCCCTGGAACCCGGTGCGCTCCCAAAACGGCATAGTGGCACGGAAATCGTGACTCGGAACGATGGCGAAGGCGCCTACAGTGTCTGGAATAGGCATCTGCCAACTTCTGCATGAGCGAAGCCTCGCGTCGATTCGTAGGTCGCCGCCGTGTTCAGGTCAGGATGATCTTTCGAGCCTCTCCCTCTGGGTCATCTACCATGCGGCACTCGTTATCCCAGATCATCGTCTTATTCGTTTCCGGATCGGTGGGTGACCAATTCAAGCCCGGTATGCTCGGGTTTCCGGTTGCGGCAAACGCGGCCCAGGACGCCGCCATCTTCTTCGCCAATGCCTGCGCCTCCGGAGTGTTTCCGGTTCCCTGCTCGCATCGCCTGGTGTTATCAAAACAGAATTGAAGGTCCGCAGTGTGCCACGCACCAGCCACCCCATCGAGAATCTGCGTCTGCCACGTGAAGTAGTACGCGTACGCCGGCGCCTCCTTCAGTTCGTGCTTCAATCGCGCCATCTTCACCACGTTGTTGCGCATTCCAAGCCCGTTCAATCCCGGCGTTCCGCTGCACATGTATGACAGCGTCTGAATCTTCTTCTCCGGATACGCCTTCTTCAGCGCGGCGACAATCGCCGTTGCTTTATCCGCGCCATACGTTTTCGAAAGATTTGCGTGCCACTGTTCCTCTGTCGGACGCGAGGACATCTGATTGCCCTCTTCGCTTACCGACCCTACCAACATTGGCACATTCTTCGAGATCTCCGGCGCGGCATCGAAGAATGACCGCATATTGATCACTTTCCCGTCAACGCAAGGCGACCAACCCACGCGCGGCGTACCCGGCGCGCCCGGCCCCATCATGGGCCGCCCCGGCGGATTGATCTTCGCTGCCGCGGCATTACCTGCGGCAAACAGCTTCGCCCACTCCATCTTCTGCAAGGCCCCGATGTCATTCGCCGCAAGCCCGAGTTCCTTCATCACCTGCCGGGCCAGTTCCTTCTG
>JAJYAE010000149.1 GCA_021779695.1 Acidobacteriota bacterium
GCGCACGGAATCCTCGTCATGCAGGATGCGGCTGACATGCACGGGTGGGAAGTGCATCGTGGGATCCGAACCATATTGAAAGTCGGTCTTTCCGCCCGATTCCACGACGGAGACATCCGCATCCATCACTTCATACCGCGCACCCGTTGCGCGCAAAACCGCTGCGCTGCCTGCGCAGTGGTCGTAGTGAGCATGGCTGATGAGGAGGATCTTGATGTCTGAGAAACGGAAGCCCAGAGACTCCACGCTCTTCCTGATCAGAGGCACAGACGACTCGAGACTGCTGTTGATGAGGATATCGCCCTGCGGCGTCACGATCAGGTAGGAGGCCAGATCCTCACTGCCAACATAGTAGAGGTTTCCGACAATGCGAAACGCGGGGAAGGGCTTGGTCCATGAGGCTGGCACAGCGGCCGCAAGCCTGGCGGAGAACACAAGGAGGAACGTAAGCAGGAGAGGCCGTAATTGGCTTTGCACATTCACTCCGATGCGCTTTTGGAGGCCGGCAGGATGGATTGGATAGCGCGCTCCAGACGGACACCGCGCGAGCCTTTGACCAGCACAACATCGCCTTCTCGAAGATTGTCTTTGAGCCATTTGCCAGCGGCTTCAGCATCGGGCAGAAAGAGGGATGCGACGCCGGCGGCGCAGGCCGCAGCGGCGAGATGTTCCGCATTTCCGCGGACGCCCAAGACGAAATCAAGGCCGGCTTCAGCAGCAGCCTTGCCACAAGCGGCATGCAAAGCTGGGCCCTGTTCCCCGAGTTCGAGCATCTCTCCGGCGACGAGAATTCGACGCTGCGCTGGCCGTCCGCCCAGTGTACGTATCATGGAGCGCAGGGCTTCAGGATTCGAGTTATATGCATCATTAATGAGCGTAGCGCCGTCGATTTCGATCACTTCGCCGCGTTTATCTCCCGGCGTCAAGGTCTCCAGGGCTCGGACAGCTGCATCGAGTTGGACACCTGCCTCCAAAGCGACGGCAAGACCGGCCATGGCATTGGTGCCGTTATGCGCGCCGAGCAGATGCAGGGTAAACCAGCCTTCCCGCTCGCCTGCACGATAACAGATGTGGAGGCCCGCATCGTCCTCCTGCGTGACGAGAATCTGCGGATCGGCGCAAGGGCCCTCACCGAAGTAGACGACCTTGCCCGGAAAATCCCGGCCGAACTGGGAGACGTACGGATCGCTGCAATTGAGAAATGCGATACCATTCGCCGAAAGCGCCGCCACAAGTTCAAACTTGGCGCGAGCAATCCCTGCTTGCCCGTCCGCAAAGTTTTCAATGTGTGCGGTGCCGACGTTGGTGACCACTCCCCAATCGGGAGTGGCAATACGGGCCAGTGCAGCGATTTCTCCGGCATGATTCATGCCCATTTCGAGCACGGCAATTTCGTGATCCGGCTCCAACCGCAGCAACTGCAGCGGAAGCCCGTAGTTGTTATTCAGGTTTCCCTGAGACTTGAGCACGTTGAATCTTGCGCTGAGGGCCGCCGCGATGGCTTCCTTGGTCGTCGTCTTGCCTGCCGAACCGGTGACGCCAATAACGCGCTTTCCCCACTGGCGGCGTACATGCGCGGCCAGCGCCTGCAAAGCCAGGAGAGGGTCGTCGCAAAGCAGGAGTGGCACAGACAAAGCGATATCCGGAAGCGTGGCGACGCGCGCGCGCGCTACGACTGCCGCTACTGCGCCCCGCTCGATTGCCGATACGACAAAATCATGCCCGTCGAATCGCTCGCCGTGGATGGCGAAAAAGACCTCACCCGCGCAGATGGTGCGCGAGTCGATTGAATAGCCCATTGCTACACGCGAACCCGGCTGCGCCACGCTGGAGGGCACTTCGAGCACGGCGCCAGTCCCCACGGCGACTTCTGCAAGGGTCAGCTTCATCGCACTCCACCGTATCCCATTTGCCGGAGAATGGAAAGCGCGGTCTCAGCATCATCGAACGGAACGGTGTAGCCGGCAAAGATTTGCACCTTCTCATGCCCCTTGCCTGCGATCAGCACCACGTCCTGCTGTTGGGCGAGCTCAAGAACGCGCTGAATCGCTACTGCGCGATCCGGCTCAACCTCATAGGGCGTGCCACTGGCCTTGAGTCCGGGCTCGATCTCAGCGAGGATTGCGAGCGGGTCCTCTGATCGGGGATTGTCACTGGTTACGACAACAAAGTCGCTTCCCTCCCCAGCTGCCCGCCCCATTCTGGGTCTCTTCGTGCGATCCCGGTCACCACCGCATCCAAAGAGGCTGAGGACGCGGCCGCCGGATTTCGCAGTCAACTGGCGGGCCAATGCAGTAAGGTTGCGCAGCGCATCGTCGGTATGCGCATAGTCCACGATCACGGTGAAGGGTTGGCCGGCATCGACGGGTTCAAAGCGGCCGGGGACAGGGCGAAGCCGCGATGCCGCCTGTGCGATCCGATCCAATGAAACGCCGCGAGCGTCCGCTGATGCGCAAGCTGCGAGAAGATTGAGGATATTGACCTCGCCCGCGAGCCGCGAATGCACCGATGCGGTTCCCCGCGGCGTGTGCAGATGAAACGTTGAACCTCCCGGCGTCAACGCGATTTGTTCTGCCCGCCAATCGCCTTTTTCGATTCCGTAGGTAGAAACTGTGGCGCCAGCCTTGCTTGCCACCGCCGCAAGTTCTGCACTGTACGCATCATGCGCATTCAGGATGGCGACCCGAGGTGCCGGATAGGCCCTGCCCTCAAACAACATGCGCTTGGCCGCGAAGTAGTTCTCCATGGTGCCGTGATAATCAAGATGATCGCGGGTGAGGTTTGTGAAGACGGCGACGTCGAATGGCACTCCTGCGGTTCGTCCCTGGTCAAGTGCATGACTGGAGACTTCTGTGACGAGTTCTGTGGCCCCTCGCTGTACGCCTTCGGCCATTAGCTCAAAAAGATCACGCGATTCCGGTGTGGTGTGGACGGAGGGCCGAACCTCGCCGGTGATGTGATATTCGATGGTGCCGACCAGCACGGTCCTGCGATCGTCAGAGTTGAGCAGTGCCTCAATGAGAAACGATGTTGTCGTCTTTCCATTTGTTCCGGTGATCCCAGTTGCGGCAAGTGTGCGTTCTGGATGCCCGAAGAAGGCGGCCGAGGCCTGCGACAGAGCGCGGCGTCCATGCTCCACCTCAATCACGGGAATCTTCGGATGGTAGACGAGAAGGTGATCGAAGGTTTGCGAAGAATCCGTGATGACGCCGAGGGCGCCCGCGGCAATGGCCTTTTCGACGAATCGATTGCCATCTGTGGAGTCGCCCTTCATGGCAACGAAGACCGAACCGGAATGTACACGGCGCGAGTCATACTCCACTCCCTTGACGGGCTGCGCAGACTCTCCGGAATACTCCACACCCGACACTTCAGATACCAGATCATTCCAGGTCATCTTGATTCTGATTGTAGTTGGATGAGATGCCGTCGCATTTTGCCTTCGCCGATCAGCGTGCGCAGTGCACCACAATCTTTGTTCCGGCGGGCACCTGTGTGCCAGGAGCGGGCGCCTGTTGGCGCGCGATGCCGGAACCCATGATCTCTACTTCCAAGCCGGCGTTTGCCGCTGACTCAATCAGGTCTCGAACTGGCAAGCCAACGAGTGAAGGGACCGTGAGTTTTTTGCTTTCATCGACTGGGACGCGTGCGGCCACGCTTTTGGATATCGTCGAAGTGGCGTTGCTCTTCGCTTGTGCCGCGTTGAGCTGGCCTACGACGGGCGGGGAGATGGAATAAGGCGAAGCCACCGACGCCGTTGCTAAGGCTGCGGACTGCGATGTCGCATGGGCGTCACCGGATGGCGCGGGCGGATTCCTTAGAGGGTCATCGGCTGGAAGATCGTTTGCCGCAGCATAGAGCGCGTCTACCTCATTCTGGTCTGCCTCGGTGTCGTCCTCGGGCACAGGCTGAGTTGCCTTGGCCTGTTCCTGCGGCGTGCGAACTTCCGTGTCGTGGGGCACTCCGAGATATTCCAGGACCTGTTGCGCGACCTCAGCAAAGACCGGGGCAGAAACTGCGGTGCCGTAATAGTCTCCTTTGGGCGAGTCGATGACGACAGCCACAGCGATCACCGGGTTGTTGACCGGGGCGATGCCGGCAAAAGATGCGATGTGCATGGTCTTGGAGTAAAGATGCGTGACGGGGTCCACTTTCTGGGCAGTGCCTGTCTTGCCACCCGATGAGTAGCCATTCAATTGCGCGGGCTTGCCTGTTCCAAACAGCACCACTCCTTCCATCATCTGGCGCATCTGGGCTGCGGTAAGAGTAGAGATGACGCGATGTGCGCCGGGTGGGAGTGGATCGGGCAGGTCTTCACCGGGCTTGAAGGGATCTGCATGCAGGCTGGGCGCCGGCTGGGCATTCGCCGGATGGTCCACCTGATCCGGCATGAGGATGCGCGGCGGCAGATAGACTCCGCCATTCGCGATCGTAGAGACCATGGAGACGAGCTGGACCGGTGTAACGCCCACCTCCTGTCCGATGGCAAGAGAGCCTATTGATGAGCCGCTCCATTTGGATGGAGGACGCAGGAGCCCCCGGGTTTCGCCGGGCAGTTCCATGCCCGTCCGACCGCCGAAGCCAAAGTCACGGATGTACTGATAAAAGCGATCCGGCCCAACTCTGAGAGCGAGCTTTACGGCGGCCACATCGCTGGAGCGGGCCAGGGCCGTCGCGATGGACACGACTCCCAGTCCGCGGTCGCTCTTGTCGTCATGAATGACGCGCCCAGCCAGGGTAATCTGGCCGCCCTGACAGTCGATCATATCGTCGGGCTTGGCGAGATGCTGGTCGATTGCCGCCGAGTATGTGACGAGCTTGAACACCGAGCCCGGCTCATAGACGTCACTCACCGCGTGATCGCGCAGCAAGGCTGGCGTTGTATGGCGAAAATCGTTGGGGTTGAAAGTTGGCCGGATCGCGAGCGCAAGAATCTCTCCCGTGTGGACATCCTGGACGACAATGGTGCCATTGGCAGCCTGCGTCCTTTGCATGGCGTGCTCAAGAGCTTGCTCGGCCATGAACTGGATGTTTTCATCGATGGTGAGCTGAAGATTCTGTCCCGGCTTGGGCTCTTGCGCGGTGGAGCCGATAATGCGGCGGCGCGCATCGAGTGCGGTGAAGACCTCTCCTGGCGCGCCATGGAGGCGCTTATCAAACTTCTGTTCCAGCCCGCCGAGACCATTGTCATCCAAGCCGACGTAGCCAAGGATCTGTGCAGCAATGACGCTGTTTGGATAGAAGCGCTGGAATTCCTTTTGAAAATAAATGCCCTTCATGTTCAGGTCACGAATGCGCGCGGCAACTTCAGGCTTGACGCGACGCGCCACCCAAGCGAAGTTGCGCCCCTGATCGAGACGATCGGCGATGGCCTTTTCTGTTGTGAAGCTGTCCTCGGGATCAAGATGCGTGATGCTCGCCAGCACCTTTGCGGCGGCATCCTTATTCTCCATTTCAGATGGAACCGCATAAATCGAGTCGACCTGAACGGTCATGGCCAATTCGCGCATGTTGCGGTCGTAAAGCACACCACGATGCGGAGCGACTTCAAAGGTTCTCTGCTGCTGGCGTTGCGCCCGCTCCGAGTACTCCGCATGACGCACTCCCTGCAACCAGAACAAGCGCATGGAAATGACGCATGCCCAGGCGAGGAAAAATCCGCAAATCAGCCAAAAGCGCGCCAGCTTCATCTGCGTGGCGCGCGGGGCGATGCTGCGATTCGGGTTGGTGCGAAGGACTGCCTGCATCCAGGGTTGCTCGGAATCGTTTCTCTGAAAAGAAGTCTACCGTGCGGGAGATGGAGGCGGCGTTATCTGAGCCATCACGGGGGTGCTCATCAGGTCTGGATGCATCTCTCCATGCACGACCTGTCCAGGCTGCGGCGCCGCCATACCCATTTGCCGCGCAAGTCCATCAATGCGTGACGGCTGTGAAAGCTCGGCCTCTGTGAGGCGCAATTGCCGATTCTCCTCACGCAGTTGGTTGCGCAGCTGCTTTTCTGCCTCCAGATGATACGAGTCTTCAATCGCGCTGAAGTGCTGCAGCCCATAGAACATAACCAGCGAAAAGAGCACAAAGAGCGCGGCGGAAAAGATGCGCATCTGGTGCAAGCGCACCGGATCCGGCGCCTTGACCAGTCGGGAATTGTCAAAGTGCCTGGTGAGCATGACTTCGGGCGTCCGCACGCCTCTGCGGCGCAAAGGCTGCTGCTCAAGCAGCGCTGCATTGCGCTCGGCAACCCGTGCCGGCCAGCCGTGACCAATCTCGTTGTAAGTGGTTGTGCATGCTGCCATGGTGCTTCTCCTTGCCGAGCAACCTCAACGTCCCGTGTTTCGACTTGTGTTCGATTTCTTTTCCGCTGCCCGTAATTTCGCACTGCGCGCGCGCGGGTTACGTTCCGTTTCTTCTTCGCCTGCCGTTACAGGCTTCTTTGTCAAAATCTCCCAGATTCCCTTTCGCGACTCTTCGCGTAAACTGTCTTTCACGATGCGATCTTCCAATGAATGAAAACTGATGATGACGATTCGTCCGGAGGGCTTAAGCAACTCTGGTGCAGCCTCCATCAGCGTGCGAATTTCGTCGAGTTCGCTGTTGACTCGAATCCGGAGCGCCTGAAAGGTACGGGTTGCCGGATGAATTCTGTCCTGTTTCATTGCCGGGGCGGCGGCTGCAACAATCCGGGCAAGTTGCCCTGTTGTCGTAACCGGCCGCCCGCGAACAATGGCTCTGGCGATTCTCCGCGACCTCCTTTCCTCTCCGTATTCGTAAATAAGGTCCGCCAGCTCGCGCTCGCTCACCTCATTCACCACTTGTTCGGCGGTCAGGCCGGAGCGCGTATCCATACGCATATCCAGCGGCCCATCCGCCATAAAACTGAATCCCCTGCGCGCCTCGTCCAACTGAAGGCTGCTGACCCCGATATCGGCCAGAATGCCATCGAGGGATGCCGGCAGAATGTGGCTGGCAATCGACCCGAATGCCGCGCCAATCAGCGTGATCTGGGGCATCGCTGCGCCCAATTCGCCTGCAATCCCGTCCAGCCTTAACCGGGCTAGTTCCATAGCCTGTGGATCCCGGTCAAAGCAAATCAGCCGGCCGCCAGGCCCAAGCCGCCGTGCAATCTCAACCGCATGACCTGCCATGCCCAGCGTGCAGTCCACATAGACGCCACCCGGACGCACATGGAGAAACTCAATCGCTTCGTGTAAAAGAACTGGCACATGGCGTTCACTCGAATTCGTCATGCGCTCCCCCTTGGGGGATTCACTTCAACTGCGCCGACCCAGAAGCGCCGCCATTGCCTTGCGGTCTTCTGCCGTCAACTCATTGCTGGGCAACTCGCGCTCGAAGGTTTCGCGGTTGTGGACTTCGAGATAGGTCCTCATCCCGAAAACGGTCACTTCGGCGTCAAGCTTGGCGGAGTTGCGCAGGATTTGCGGCAATAGGACCCGCGCCTGACTATCCATTTCCACCTGCTGCCCGTAATAACTGGTGATGTTCAGGTACTTCCGCACAGCGTCGTCCATCGTGCTGGAGTCTGCCAACAGTGCTTCCCGCTTCTCCCACTCTGGCAGTGGCCAAATTTCAGCCGACTTGCCGTCCGTACTGGTGACGTAATACTGCGTGACATTCATGGCGTCCATCAGCTGCTTAAAGGCGGACGGCAGCTTGAGCCGCCCCTTTTCGTCCACCTTGGCTGGATGGTTACCACGGAACATCGTCACTGCCTCTCCATGTCTGTCTACAAATCAACTCGCCTGCTGCTGACTGAACCGGCCCTTGCCGGGGTTGCCCAAAGTGGTACCAAGGCTCTTTCGGCTCCAATTGGACTGCCAACTGGGAGGAATTCGGGTAGTCTTGAGTAGGAATTCAATCAGTTGACTCCCTTTTACTCCCTTTTACTCCACTTCAGGAACGATCATAGCCCACCTTTCTGCGAACTCCAACAGCAAAAGCTGTTCAAAGTGCAAAAAGCCCTTCCGGGTGCGTGACTTATGGTCAATCTGCAGAAATGGGGTCTGCTAATGGGATGCCACAATGGATCACATACCACCTATTGTGTTAACTGAGATGATTCTGGGTAAAAGAACGCGGATTCCCAGATGAGGAGATTTGCGCTAGGGGAGGAGAGGTGGCGGACCTAGTCGCCTTCGATGCTTTCCGTCAGTTTTCTTCGATGCGAGACGATGCGAAGCAGGTAGATGAAGACCAGTGCATTCACAATGAGAAGCATGATCCTCACCCAAGTGTGCCGGTGGAAGACCTCAAAGACCTCCC
The DNA here is from genome assembly GCA_021779695.1 of Acidobacteriota bacterium. The sequence goes on from JAJYAE010000149.1 coordinate 8,278, forward strand.
AAGGCAGAAATGAAGCAGTGATGACCAGTGTCAGGTACTCGCCCCACGCCTTTTCAAGATAAAGCCCCGTGCCTTCGAGCAAGCTAACGCCAGCATAAATGAAAGCAACGAGTCCGATGCGCCGCAAGATCGGATCGTTGAGCAAGGCTGCCTGATCCAGGATGAAGTTGACGAAGCGGGATTCTGGATTGAAGCGGAGAGCCACGGTGACCTGGGCGAGCACATCGCCTGCATCTTTGTGGAGAAGGTGCAAAGCGCCGAAGCCCACGGCAACAAACAACGAAGCTTGCAGAGCTTTGTAAGCCGCGATGAGCAGCAGAAGGCGATTGTGCCTTCGTAATTTCATGCGACCTTTCTTAAGCGCTCCGATGATTTCCTCTTGGCCCCGGGGTTGCAGGTTCGATTAAGGTTTACGTTACATGATGGAGCCGGTGTTCCTCAAAGTCATCGGGGGTTCATTCCCATCGATAAAGCCGTCGCAGCTTTTGCGCTGTGTGGAAGTGGCGAGATTTCGGCGGAGTCCAATCGACGAGCCGACGCATTCAATCAGAAAGAAGCGCGCGGAGATTCCGAATCAACACCTGATACAGCTCTCTGCTTAAAAGATTGCGAGTGCCGGGTCCAGAATGCAGCCCACTTGCTTGGATGCCTGTAAAAATCATCCTGCAAGTGGTTGTGCAAGCTAGGCCTTAATGGCTTCTGACATTCAAATGGGAGCAGGCGATGCTTCAACAAAACGAAATCGAGACTTTGGGAGCTGGACTGTGAGGATCCAACACTTTACCGCGCAGCATTGGGTTCCTTATCCGATTGAGGCGGTTTTCGCATTTTTTGCGAACCCGGTCAATTTGCCGGCATTGATGCCACCAGGACAGAAAACCAGGATTGAAAATGCGCGCCTGGTGCCACCTGCGATGCCTGCCGCAACGAAGCAATTGAGATCCGGATCGGCGGCCGTGGCGGGCATTGGATCTGAAATCGTCATAAGTTTTCTGCCTTTACCTCTGCTCCCACTGCGTCTGCATTGGGTGGCTCGGATTAGCGAGTTTGAGTGGAACCACTATTTCCGAGATGAACAAATTGAAGGCCCATTCGAATGCTTTCGTCATCGTCACGGAATGGTCCAAGAGGTGCGCAATGGGATCGAGGGAACCCGTGTCACGGACTCAATTGAATTCGCGCTTCCTCTTGGCTGGTTGGGGTCGTCAGGTGCGCCACTCGTGCGCATGTTGCTGGCTCGGGCTTTCCACCAAAGGCAGCGCCGCCTGCCCGGCTTGCTGTGTGCAGCTCTGAATCAATTCGATGGATTGCGGTAGATGAATCAGGGCCTTCTATCGCTGAAGAGAGCTTCGCGGTCGACGATGTTTCCGTCGAGGATCAGTGTCGAGATGCGACGCACATTCCAGATATTGGTGGTGGGATCACCATCCACGACGAGGATGTCTGCTCGCCGGCCGGGCACAATCTGTCCCAGTTCACGCCATCCGAACTGCAGAGCATAGTTGTTTGTAGCCGCGGCCAGCGCTTCGCGCGGGGAAAGCCCGAGCCGAACGAGCATCTCCAATTCGGTATGCAACGAGATGCCGGGCATTGTGCCCATGGCTGGTGCGCCGGAGGCGGCAAGGTAGTGAGGACCTGCCGAGAAAATGGCCTCGTTAATCTGCCACAGTCGCATTGCGGCCTGATCGGCCTTCTTTCTTTGTCCTTCCTCCAACCAACGCTGGGCGGCATTTGGCAGGTGCCGGGTCCATGGCGCCAGGGGATACATCATTTCACCTGAGACTCGATCAGGAGGATTGGACAGGCTTGCGGAATGCAGAAAGGTCGCAGCTGGCTCGTTCCAGAGATTGCGATGTCCCGGCAGGCGCAGAAAATATTCGCTGAAAGTGGGGAGAAGAGCGGTCCGGTGAGCGACCACAATACGCGCATACGATCGCACGTGCGGATCAGTGGGCGGGAGATGCTGTGCGTAGTCGTAT
>JAJYAE010000004.1 GCA_021779695.1 Acidobacteriota bacterium
CCAGGATCAGCGGGCGAAACCAGATCGGTCCATGCGGGAACATTCAAGCTGTTTCCGCCGCGCGAAATGTCAGCCTGCATGATTTGGTTGGGAACCAACACACCACTGCGAAACAGCGCCGTGCTGGTCATCGAATTGACGGAAAGATATTCCGTGAATACTTCGGGAACGATCACGTCGGCAAGTTGTACGCCGCCTGCGGGCATAGAACACCTCAATCAATTTGGATTTGGGATTGATGCGGCTTGCCGACTGGTTCGCCGATGCTCAGACTTGAGCGGTGAAACCTTGAAACAGGGGCTCCCGACTGGTTGCTCGCGCTGCTTCAACTGAGAGAGTTGCACAGATTTAATGCGAGCGCAAGTCTTTTGCTGAGGAACACATAGGCGAACACTGGTGGACAGTCAAACTCCCTGTTAGCCGTCACACAAGCCGCCCATTTGAACGCGATACCATGCAAAGCATGTTCAACCTGTCATCCGCAATCGCTTCGATCTTCGGTCGCGGGCAAACATCGAACCGGCCCGCATCCATGCAAACTTCAGACTGGCTTCTATTGCCCGCTTGGACGCATGGAAACACGGATATTCAAGTACCGCAATACGCGGGGATTGCTGACTACGAATACGCTTTGACTGCGCACACTCGCAGTTCCGCCGCTACGCTTCGACAGATCAAGATGAGCGGTGTTTACACCGTCAACCTTGCGGAGAATTCGTGTACCTGTCGTGAATGGGAGCAACACAAGAAAGCATTTCCGACGCTTGACGTTCGGCGCGTTTGTAGGCACGTCGCTAAAGCCATCAACCACCGTCAAGCCGAGTTCGATGGAGCATGGAACGTCTGGACACGAAATATCCTCTTCGCTATCGAGCGTGAATTCTCCTACGGTGTATTCGCAGAGTTCACCAGCATGTTTTTCAAGAATGGCGGGGACCAGTATCTTGCTCTGTACGACAATGCGCGCGGGTACGTCGAACTGTTCTCAGAGAGCGGCGGATGTTTCGGGTATGATTCAAGCCGGAACAGATGGGCAAACGGCGAAGGGCCAAACGATCCGTTAGCGGTCAAACGAATCTTGCGCCCTTGGATTGATTCGCTCGATTCTCGATTCAAGAATGGAAAGTGTGAAGGTGCGGCGCGATGAAATGCGACATGGATTTGATACGAGAGATTTTGCTCGAAACGGAAAAGATGCCTGCAATGGAAATGTGGACTGCGGTTCCACTACTAGGGCATGACTTGAACGAAGTGGTTGCCCATGTCGAGCTTGCTAAAGAAGCGGGCTTGATCGATGCACGGGTTCTATTGAGAGGACCGGATGCCTGCGTCTTGCGGCTAACAAACAGCGGCTATGAATTCCTTGAAGCGTCGAAGCAGAAAACGCTTTGGGAGCAGGCGAAACGTCAACTGGTTGAGCAGGGTCTGCCCATCACTGTTAGCACGATCAAGGTTGTATTGCAGGCGTCAATTCAGCATCAATTGGCAAAGTTAGGCATTGCGTGATGCAGCGTGCGGGGCTGCTAATCGGGATTATTGGCTTTCCATGAACGCTATGAAGTCGCTCCATTTGACTTCCTTGCCGTTTTTCCGGTTCGTTTTGCCTTTGCACCAGATTAGCTTCGTCTTTGTGACAACCAAATCGCCGATATGGTCACCATTCGTGTCTGCAACGTCCAGTTCGATTCCGTTGTTCTTTACTTCCATGGCAACGTCAAAATCCTTGACCTTAACGATCACGAAGAATCTCCTTTAGGTTGTTTCGCTTGCAGACCAGCGTAACCAGCGGTTTTTCGCTTGTCAAATCAATGGCGCTATGACAGCAAGCTACGTTATTGGGGCATGACCGAATTCCCTATTGTGACCCGGATATTCGAGATCGCATCCCCGCGCCGTTTTGACCGGCCATTTGGGGGTGTGCGGGGTCTACGGTAGGCTCTCAGCTCAATCGTTCGATTCGGAGTGAGCGCAAGCGACACTCCCGCGTTACCGAAGATGAGTCACCTGTGAATTTTTGGGGTATCGTTCGGGGTATATCCCGCTTACTCACTTGTAAAGTATTGATTTAACTGACGTTCTGGCTGCCCCCCAGGGATTCGAACCCCGATATGCTGATCCAGAGTCAGCTGTCCTGCCGTTGAACGAGGGGGCAGTACGCAAATATGCCACTAAGGCGATGCCGAGGTAGCCTTAGTAGCTGAGCAATGACTGGTCGTGCGTCGATGAGCCAGTGTTTTCATCATACGGGTTCGGACCGAACGGGTCAATTAAACGGTTCGACCTCCGCATCGCGCGTTTTGTCCCTCTTTCGCGTTTCGCCCCTCTTTCACGAACACGGGAAATACATATCCGGATAGCGCAAAGATGTCTCCCTTCTTGATGTAGAATATGGCGGGAATGGAATTGTTTTTCAATCTCGTCTGGCTTTTTGCGGCATTCACTCTGGTTTTCTTCTGGGGAACCATGAGGCCTGCAAAGCCAACGCCGAAGCGAAATTCGATCATTGCCCTGACCTTGCTCATCGTCATCCTGTTCCCCGTTATATCGGTCAGTGATGACCTTTGGTCCATTCAGAATCCTGCAGAGGCGGACACGGCACTTCGTCGTGATCATGTGAACCAAGCAGCTCATTCCAACCTCGTCGTGCATGTGGGACTCCCTGAGTTTCCCACGTCCGGCCTCGAAGGGGGATGGGCGTCAAGTGCGATCCTTCCGCATATCAATCCTGTCATTCTTGGGACCCAGTTTTTCTTCAGAATCCAGAATCGCCCGCCCCCTGCCTGCTAGTTCCCTCGCCTCCTCCAATTCCTTTCTAATGCCTCCAACCTGCGCACATCGCATCCGGATGTGTGCGAAGGTCAGATATGAGATATGGTCGCTGCCATTGGCATGCCCTGCTTTGTTGTGTTCTCTTGCTTGCTGCGTCGCAAGGCTGCATAGGACAGGAGATTCTTTCCTGGACTCAGGTGAAGGCCCGATTTGAAAGCACAAACCCCGCTTTGCAGGCCGGCGAGTCTGGAGTCGACGAAATGCGTGCAAATGAGGTAACTGCCTTTCTGCGCCCAAATCCCCAGTTCACGCTCGCGGCAGATGGTACGCAGATCGCGTCCCATGATGATGTCTGGCAACCAACAAGAGGAACTTTCGTCGTACCCACAATTAGTTATCTTCATGAGCGCAGACACAAGCGAGAGCTACGCCTGCAAAGTGCGCAAGAAGGTACCAGGGTTGCCGCTTCGCAGTACGATGATTTGAAGCGGAATCTCGAATTTAACCTGCACGAGGCGTTTGTCACAACTCTTGAAGCCAAAGAAGTCCTGAAGCTTGCCAGGGCAGACCTCGACTACTACGACAAGATCATCGCTCTCTCCAAATCGCGCTATCAGGCGGGCGATATCTCACAAGTTGACCTGGATCGGATCGAACTCTTGCGGGTTCAGTACGAAGCTGAAATTCAGTCTGCAATCGTAAACTTGCGGACTTCAAAAATTCAGCTGTTGCAACTTCTCGATGACCGGACTCCTGTCGACGAATTTGATGTAGACGGCTCATTTGACTCCGTTGCGAATTTGCAGCCGCTCGATCACTACCACCAAATTGCCTTGGATTCCCGCCCGGACTTGCAAGCTGCAATGCAAGCGGCACAGCAGGCAGTCACGAATCACAAACTGGCCATCGCCAATGGATCGACCGATCCAACCATCAGTGGATGGTACACATGGAACTCCTCGAACAACAACCCCAATGGACTCCAGACCATTGGAGGAAGCGTGAGCATTCCGCTGCGCGTTTTTGATCACAACCAGGGAGAGAAAGAACGCACCTTAATCGACATTCGTCGCAGTCAGCAAATTACAGAAGCAACGCGTGCCCAGATCTTCAGCGACGTGGACTCCGCCTATACCGAGGTGCAAAGTAGTCTGGCGTTAATCGCGCCCTACAAGACTCAATACAAGGATCAGGCGACCCGCGTGCGCGACACAGTAACTTACGCATACGAGCACGGAGGTGCTTCATTAATGGATTTCCTAAACGCGCAAAGCGATTACAGAGTTGTACAACTTGCCTATCTCCAACTGATTGGTTCATATCTGACTGCAGCCGATCAGCTCAATCTTGCCATCGGTCGCGAGGTGCTTCAATGAATCGGGCGATACGTCAAGACAGAAGAGGCATCATGCGCACCAACGTAGTCCTCGCATCGCTGCTTTGCGTGCCACTCGTAGCGTGTAATCCAACTCCGCAGGGAGATGGCGCCCCGCCTCCTGCAAAAGTCATCACCGTTCACGATATGAATTTGATCTCTATTGCCAAGAAGGATCAATCACGCTTTTCGCTCATCACCGCAGAGAAGCTAGAGATTCCCAGCGAATTGGAGGCGACGGGCACAGTTCTGCCGGATATATCTCGTGAAGTTCCTGTCATTTCTCTTGCAAATGGACGTGTCGTGGATATCAAGGCAAGGCTCGATGACAACGTCGTGAAAGGGCAGCTTTTACTCAAAGTTCAGAGTCCCGATGTGACAAATGCCTTCGATGCCTACCTGAAGGCAAAGAATGATGAGGCACTTGCAAATAGGTCACTTCAGCGATCGAAGGATCTGTTTGTGCATGGCGCAATCTCTCAGGCAATGCTTGATCAGGCCGAGAACGCCGAGAGTGATGCCGAGGCAGACCTTACGGCAGCCCTCTCTCAATTAAACACTCTCGGCGTCGACAAGACGCACCCTAGCAGTGTTGTGAATGTCTACGCCCCAATTTCCGGCGTTATTGTGGCGCAGAATGTGACCAATGCGGCAGCAGCGGGCGTTGGACTCGCTGGCTCCGCGACAGCATTCACGATCGCTGACTTGTCTCATGTGTGGATTGTTTGTGACGTCTACGAGAATGACATTTCTAAGCTCCAGCTCGGGCAGACCGCTCGCATTGTTTTAAATGCTTTTCCGAATCGTCAACTGACTGGAAGGATCAGCGATATAGGACCAATCCTTGACCCATCTTTGAGAACCGCGAAGGTGCGCGTTGAAGTCGCCAATCCCGGATTTATACGGCTGGGAATGTTTGCCACCGCGACCTTCGCGAGCCGGATGAATAAGACATTTGCTGTTGTTCCGGCCGATGCCGTGCTGCACTTGCACGATCGAAGCTGGGTCTTTGTTCCTGCCGGCGACGCACAATTCCGGCGAACTGAAGTACAGGCTGGGCCGCTCCTGGCGGGAAATCGTCAGGAGATCCTCTCCGGGATTGAACCGGGGCAACAGGTCGTCGCGAGTGCACTCATGCTTGAGACGGTAGGGAATCAATAAATGATCCGTGCTTTAGTTGATTTCGCATTAAGGAACCGGTGGCTCGTACTTGGAGGTGTAGTCGTTCTCACCTTCTGGGGCATCATTTCTTTCCGCAATCTCCCCGTTGAGGCCTATCCTGACGTCGCCAATAACTACGTCCAGATCATCACGCAATGGCCGGGGCGCAGCGCAGAAGAGATTGAACGCCAGGTCACGGTTCCAGTTGAGATCCAAATGGCAGGCATTCCTCATCTCACGCACTTGCGCTCCACGACACTTGCCGGTCTCTCGAGTTTGATGTTGATCTTCGACGACAGCTCAACCAGCGATATGAATCGGGAACATGTCCTGGAGCGCCTCAGCCAAGTCAACCTTCCAGCTGGCCTGATTCCGCAAACGGGCACCGATTGGAGCCCTGTCGGCCAGATTTTTTGGTACACCGTTGAAAGCACAAACCCCTCCTACGACGTAATGGAGAAGAAATCCATTGAGGATTGGACTCTCGAAAAGTCATTCAAGGGCGTTCCGGGCGTGGTTGATGTTTCCAGTTTTGGTGGGCCAACGAAGGAGTACCAGATAAGAATCGACCCCGATAAGCTTATCTCATACGGGCTCTCACTCAGTCAGGTCGAGCAGCAGATCGCCAACAATAACACAAATGGCGGCGGCAGCTTCATTGAAGAAGGCGCACAGCAAGTCAATGTACAGTCCCTGGGGCTTTACAAAAGCGTTCAGGACATCGCGAACACAGTTATCAAGACATCGAATGGTACTGCTATCAGAGTTGGAGATATCGCGACAGTTGCTCAAGGTCCCAGGATTCGCCTGGGACAGATTGGCCGTGCAACCCATCTAGGTGACGGCACCATTATTGATAATCCCGACACCGTTGAAGGCATCGTTCTTCTACAAAAAGGTGATGACTCTGACCCGGTTCTTCAGGGTATCCATGAGGAAGTGAAGAAGCTGAACCGCTCCATCTTGCCGAAAGGGGTAAAGGTAGTTCCCTTCCTTGATCGCTCCGACCTGGTTCGTTTCACCGTGGACACCGTGGAACATAACCTTACTGCAGGAATGATCCTGGTTTCGATCATCCTGTTTACTTTTTTAGGCAATGTGCGCGGCGCCATCATAGTGGCACTTACCATACCTTTTGCGCTTCTCTTCGCGTCCATCTGCCTTGACTTGAGCCACATTCCTGCAAACCTCCTCTCGCTTGGGGCGTTGGACTTTGGTATGGTTGTCGACGGCTCCGTGGTCATGATCGAAAACATTGTGCGTCATCTTTCGCAAAGGGACGACACTCGAACTCCTGCTCGTCAAATCCGGGATGCTGCACACGAAGTCCAACGGCCTGTCTTCTTCGCGATTGGAATCATCATCACCGCGTACCTCCCTATCTTTACTTTGCAGGCGGTTGAGGGACGACTTTTTAAGCCGATGGCGTGGACCGTAGCATTTGCGTTGCTTGGTGCGCTCACCTTTTCCATGATCATTGCTCCTGTGCTCGCCAGCATCTTTTTCGGCAATGGCGCCAAAGAATGGGACAACCCATTGATGCATTGGCTGGTCCGCCGCTATCGGTCCGCAGTCCGAACAGCGATTCTGCATCGGTATGCTACGGTTGGCACCGCAGCAGTTCTTTTTCTTGGAGCAGTCTTTCTCGCAACAGGCGGCGCCATCGGCTCTGAATTCCTCCCTCACCTGGATGAGGGATCGATCTGGGTGCGTGGAACTCTTCCGCCCAGTGAAGGTCCAAGCGCCAGCATCGACTTTACAAATAGAGCACGGGTTGTAATGGCAAGCTTTCCTGAAGTCACTCAGGTCATAAGCCAGACTGGAAGGCCAGACGACGGCACCGATACGACGGGATTTTTCAATACTGAATACTTTGTAGACCTGAAGCCCAAAGAGCAGTGGAGACCCATCTTTCATCAGAGCAAAGACGCATTGATCGCTGCGATGGACGCGCAGCTACAGAGATTCCCTGGAGTCATTTGGAATTTCTCGCAACCGATATCAGACAACATGGAGGAGGCCGTCTCTGGCGTGAAGGGTGAACTCGCTGTCAAACTTTACGGTGATGACCTGCGCACTCTGGAAGCAAAGGCAGAGCAAATTCAGGATCAGATGGCAACAGTGCGTGGAGTACAGGACCTGGGCATCTTCCGCATTATTGGACAGCCAAACCTGAATTACACTGTCAATCGCGCGGCAGCTGCCAGGTGGGGCATCAACGTAGCTGACATCCAGGATGCAATCCAGACGGCGGTTGGATCCAACGCGCTCACCCAGGTGCAGCAAGGAGAAGCGCGATATGACGTGACGTTGCGTTATCAAAAGCCATATCGCGATACTCCCGAAGCCATCTCCGATATACGTCTCCTCGCACCCACTGGGGAACGTGTTTCCCTTGCTCAGCTAACAACCGTTTCAACGGATGACGGTGCAGAGGAAATCTATCGGGAAGGTGGTCAGCGCTACGTCGCAATCAAATACTCCGTCCGCGGCCGCGATTTGGGGTCGACTGTGCGTGAGGCCATCGATAAAGTGACCACGAATGTTGCTCTTCCCCCTGGCTATCATCTGGAATGGGCCGGAGAATATGCAAGCCAACAAAGGGCAGACAAGCGGATGGCCATCGTCATTCCAATCACAATCCTCGGAATTTTTCTGATCTTGTATACGATGTTCCGCTCATTCAAATGGGCCATGCTCGTCCTGGTTTCAGTCATCATGGCCTCAATCGGTGGTCCGCTTGCACTCTTTGTCACTCACACCAACTTTTCCGTCTCCTCCGCAGTCGGATTCCTCGCACTCTTTGGAGTCTCGGTTCAAACAGGCGTCATCATGCTTGAATACATCAATCAGTTGCGTGCGCGCAGAAAAGGAATGGAGGAATCGGATCAACAGCATGTCATCGACGCGGCGGTTGAAGGAGCCGTGCTTCGCCTGCGGCCCATTATGATGACCATGTTGGTCGCAACTCTTGGCTTACTCCCTGCCGCCACTTCTCACGCAATCGGATCTGACTCGCAAAGGCCCTTTGCGATTGTTATCGTCGGCGGTCTACTCGCCAATCTCGTAATCGGCATTTTCCTCATGCCCTCTCTATATGTATGGATGGCACGCGAGGACGATGTCCTGCCAGCCGTCGAGATAAGCGAGGAATTTTAGTAACCGACTTCACATTCGTGAAGGTGTGCAACTCGACCGAGCTTCACTTGGGAGCTTAAGCTGAGTCGTTATTCTTCACGAAGTACTTCAAGCGGTCGCAATCCAAGGATCCGAAAGCTGGCGATCCAGCCCGTCGCGGTTGCCAGAATCATTGTGCCTGTAACCGCAAAAAGTGCGGCCCCTGCATCAAAATGAAACTTCACATCCAATCTGTGCAACAGAATCTGTGTAAGAAGATTTGCAAACACAACTCCGACCTCGCCTGCCAGGAGGCCTAACACACTGAACTCTAAGCTATAAGTGCCGACAATGCGCATACGGGTTGCGCCCAATGTCTTGAGTACGACTGCCTCTCTCATCCGTCGAAAGCGTGCACTCGCGATACTCGATGCAAGGATCATCAGTCCCGCAAGAATTGAAAAGCCTGCCAGAAAGCGCACCACGAAGGTAATCTGCTTGACCACACTCTCAATCCTATCCAGGATGTCCGCCAGATTCACCACAGTGACCGTGGGATATTGACTAAATAGAGAGCGCTCCATGTTTGGAATCGCATCGCTGTTCATATGGACTCCGCCGTACCAGGTTGCCATTGCGTCTTTGATTTGGCCCGAGGGCAGCAGAAAAGAAATGCGTGAGGCAAGGTGCTCACCATCTGGTCGAAAGAGAGCCGCTACGCGCAAGGTACGCACTCTTCCGGCCACATCGAGTTCAACCACTGATCCGACATTCAAATGGAGTCGCTTCGCCACTCCATCGCTGATGGCAATTTCTGATCCATCATTGCGAGACCACCACGATCCAGAGGTCACTTTATCTCCCTCTGGCGCAGCATCCGCCCAACTAAGTTCGGCACTTTCTAACATGTGCCGCGGGAAATGCTGATCCTTCGACTGATCAAGAGTCTTGCCATTGAGCGTCACAAATCGACCCTGAACAACTGGCATGAGACCCAGAGCATGCGTCACACCTTGCTGGTGCTGGAAAAAGGCACGAATTCCAGGAACCTCATCCGTCGAAATATCGATGAGGAAAACATTCGGCAGTTTTGGCGAAGCGGTCTCTCGCAGATCGTGCAAGAGGGAGCTCTGCATCAGATAAACCGTAAGAATTAACATCACGCCCGTGCCGATGGAGGCCATGACAGCTGCAGATTGATTTCCGGGTCGATAAAGGTTGGCAAGTCCGTGGCGAAGTGTAGAGGGTATCTGAAGTCGGACACGATCCAGGACGATGCGGACGAACCTCAATAGCGTGGATGCCAGCAGAAGGAGCACGATCAGGGTAATCAGGAAGATCAACGCAAACCAGCCTCCCACAATCGCTGACTCCGATAGTGCCCAGGCAATTCCTCCAAGGGCAACAATTACCAAGCCGGATATTCCAAGCTGCATTCGACGCAACCACAACCGGGCAATCCAGGATCTCCAGCCAGCGGGAGTCTCTTCAACTAAGCGCCGCAAAACGAGTATCGGCCGCACCGCGCGGACATCAAGCAATGGAGGTAAACAAAACAGCAGGGTGGTCAGAAGGCCCGTACCAAGCCCTGCGGCCATTGAACGCCATGGAATGTACAGAATCGTCCGAACAGGGATCAGCTTCCCAAAGACCCCAGGCAAAATCAGCATTACGCCAACTCCTGCCGCGACACCCAGCAATCCTCCGGCAAGACCAAGCCCCAAGGTCTGCACAAGGAAGATGCGGAGCAGGTCATCTGAACGCGCGCCAATGGCTTTCAGGATGGCGAGCATGTCCATTCTCTGTTCAAGATGGGCATGCATCGCCATCGCGACGCCAATCGCGCCAAGCACCATTGCGACCAGGCAGATCAGGCTCAAAATTGCTGTTGCATGCTCAAGGCCCTCATTGAGAGCGGGATTGCCCTCCTTGAAGTCTGTGACCTGAGCGTCAGGCAGTGCTGCTTCAACCTCTCGGCGAATCTGTGTCACATAAGCCCCAGGAGGAAGCTTCAACAGAAGCCGCCGACTGGCCCTGCTTCCTGGCGCGAGCAGTCCGGTAGTCATGAGTGAGTCACTTGAAATCATGACGCGTGGGCCCAACCCAGCGCCGGAACTCATGCGATCTGGCTCCTGCCGCAATACTGCTTTAATTGTGAAATCTTTACCGCCGAGCCGAAGCGTGTCGCCGACTGTCGCATTCATTCGAATGAGGAACTCATCTGAAACAATGACTGAGTTACCGCGCAGCGCTTCTTGCAGCGTCATTTGCGGTTCCAGCAGAACCTGGCCGTAGAAGGGATACACGCTTGGATCTACCGCCTTGAGCGAAACCAGAAGCGGGACGGGTTGCTTTGGAACAGAGCCCATCGAAACGGTCTCCGTAACCCATGTCATCCCACCTCCATGAAGGGATTCGATTATGTGATCCAGCTGCTTCAATTCGTCTGGCTTTGGAGCACGGAAAATTCGCGCCATCAAATCACCTGCCATGAGGGAGCGCGCTTCAGTCAAAAGAGTGCTTGTGAAACTCTGACTGAAGCCACGAACTCCCACTAACGCAGCGACGCCAACAGCAACGGAAAACACTACAAATCCGAATTTTCCGGGAGCTGACTTAAGGTCCCTCCATGCGATAGCGGCCGCCCGATTCCAGCGCAACGCCTGTCTAGCCATGCTTCTTCAACTCCTGCAAGGGTTCCAAAGTCTGCCCTTGTGCGACCAAGAGGTCCTCGACAATGCTTCCATCCCGGAGCACGATCTTACGGTCAGCACGACTTGCGACCTCGGGATCGTGAGTAACCAGGACCAGAGTTGTGCGGGTTTCGCGGTTCCGTTTGAGCAGAAGATCGAGAACCGTCCGTCCATTCGAAGAGTCAAGATTGCCGGTTGGCTCATCAGCCATGACAATCGGGGGCTCCACAACGAAGGCTCGTGCGAGTGCGACACGTTGTTGCTCTCCACCAGAGAGTTGCACTGGATAGTGATGCATACGGTGTTCAAGACCAACATCACGCAGCAATTCCTTCGCTTTGTTCACACCACTACCATCCTGATTCAATTCGAATGGAAGTAAAACATTTTCTAATGCCGTCAAGGTCGGAATGAGCTGGTACGACTGAAAGACGAAGCCAATCTTGTGGCCGCGAACCGCGGCCAGTTCCGTCTCCTTCAGGTTGTGGATCGGTGTTCCATCCAGCCAGATTTCACCGTTACTCGGCGTATCAAGCCCCGCCAACAGTCCTAACAGCGTACTCTTACCGCTGCCGCTCGCGCCGACGATCGCCACAAACTGGCCAGAAGGAACACTGAAGGTGATCCCCTTTAAAATCTCCACGCGTTGCGCCCCGTTTTGAATCCATCTTTGCAGGTTGCGGACTTCGATCAATCAAAGCTCCTTGCACAGCTCATTTTTCTTTCAACTGATATAGTCAGCATTACACTATTCCTGTGGACGTTCGTCGCACTCTTCTCGTTTCAATCTGCCTCCTCCTCCCATCCGTCGCCACCGCGGAGAGGCCGCACCCTGTCGTCGTTTGCTATGGTGACAGCATAACGGCCGGCTACGGACTGTCTTCCGACCAGGCCTACCCCGCAGCGCTTCAGCGTGACCTTATCCGGCTCGGATTTCACGATCGAGTCGTAAATCTGGGTGCGAGCGGGGCTACAACCAAAGATGCCGTCGACGGTCTGCATAGCGTTCTTGCTCTTCACCCGGCCGTTGTCATCGTGGAGTTTGGCGGAAATGACGGCCTGCGCGGTCTGCCGCTCAATCAGACGCAAAAGAACCTTGAGATCGTCCTTGATTCTCTCGCTTCCGCGCATATTCGCGTGCTGCTGGCCGGAATCACGCTACCGCCGAATTACGGAGCAGATTACATTGCACAGTTCAACAAGGTTTATCGCGATCTGGCACTTCACCATCGGGTCGCCTTTGTGCCAATGATCTACAAGGACGTGATCCGCCAGTCAGGCACGATTCAGGATGACGGCATCCACCCCACCGCGAAAGGCTCTGAGATCCTCGCGCGAACTCTTCTGCGTGCGCTGAAGCCACTCCTGAGCGATTGAAAGACTCATCCTTCTCACTACTGCATTACGACCACCGGCTGGAAGAGAGTTCCTGCAACACGCTTGACTATACCCGCAAGTTCACTTTGCCCTGCAAACACCTTCACAAGCGGCGCCCCAGAAAACTCTGCAAGATTCGCCTGCAATCCGTTTCTCAAGCGACCCAGCGTATGCTCGTCAGCCGTCACGGAAGGCATCTCTCGAAGAAAGCTTCTCGGATGCACGCAAAGTGCGTCCAGCCCGCCGGAAAAGCTGGAGGCATTTGAAATCTCTGCAAGGGTGTGCGCATCATGCAGGGAGAACGCTCCCGCCCGGGTCCGGCGCAAACTCGTCAGATGTGCGCCGCAGTCCAGTAACTGCCCCAGATCGTGGGCAATGGAGCGCACATAGGCGCCTGCGCTCACCGTCATTGAGAACGTCGCCTCATTGTGATCTAACGCCTCAATTTCAAATGCAGATACACAGACTTCAACCACCTTCAGTTCCAGGGGCTTTCCGCTTCTCGCCATCTTGTATGCAGGCACGCCATTGATCTTCTTCGCAGAGTAAGCGGGCGGTCGCTGCAGGATTCGTCCTTTGAACCGTTCCGATGCGCTCCGCACCAAGTCCAGAGTGAGCGAGGGATCTGACTTCTCCCCAATCGGATCACCTTCGAAATCGTAGGTATCCGTCGCGAATCCAAAACGAATGGTTCCGGAATAGCTCTTTTGCGCAGTCGAAAAGTATTGCGCTAGGCGTGTGAATTTGCCGAGCAAAAGGGGCAGTACACCGGTCGCCATGGGGTCGAGAGTCCCGAGATGACCAATGCTCTTTTCCCCTGAAATTCTGCGCAGCCTGGCGACAACGTCATGACTTGTCATGCCGCCCGGTTTGTCGATCACAAGTAGTCCGTTCACTCGATTACTTTATCTGACTCGCTCGTGACCTCACAGGCCATTCCCCGAATGTCGTACCAGCGAAAGAAACTCCGTCCTTGTTTCCTTCTGGCGAAAGCAACCCACCATCGCAGAGGTCACCGTGGAAGAATGCTGCTTTTCGATGCCTCGCATCATCATGCAGAGATGCCTTGCTTCAATCACAACACCCACGCCCTGCGGCTCGATCGCTTCCTGAATGGCGTCTGCAATCTGACGCGTGAGTCGCTCCTGCACTTGAAGGCGACGTGCAAACACTTCAACCAGCCTCGGGATTTTGCTCAAACCGATTACCTTGCCATTGGGGATATATGCGACGTGTGCTTTGCCAAAGAAAGGCAGCATGTGATGTTCGCAAAGGGAGAACATCTCAATGTCCTTCACAATCACCATCTCGTCATAGTCCACGTCAAAAAGGGCGCCGCGCAAAATCTTGGTGGGGTTCTCATCATAGCCTTTGGTCAAAAACGCCATGGCCTTCTCAACCCTGCCCGGCGTCGCAAGCAAACCCTCGCGGTTCGGGTCTTCGCCCAATCGGCCCAGTAACTCGCGGTACATCTCCTCCGTACTGAATTCTGTCAGTCCGTCTGCGACTCCGGCCGCTCTCCGTACTGCCTTGCTTACAGCTATCGGTTGCGACATGGTTCATCCTCCCGCCTTGGGAATTTTGGCGACTTCACGCGATTTCTCGGACCTGCAAGCCGTGCGCAGTCAGGCTTCACTCGGATTTGCGCACTCAAAAAAGTTATTCTCAGTCTCCTCGATGCGAACGACCTCGAGCCTTCCAGATGGAACAGCGTTCACAAGTAAGTTGAAGACTGCCTTACAAAGATTCTCAGTCGTTGGCACTTGATTCACAAAAAGCGCATCCGCATTGAGATTTGCATGGTCAAAGCGATTCAGAACCAGCGAACGGACAACCTTATCAAGTGCAGCCATGTCCACCACCATCCCAGTCTCCGGCACGACCTCTCCACGCACCAGAACTTCCAACACATAGTTATGACCGTGGCCGAATGGATTGTTGCACTTGCCATAGGCTCTACGATTCTCTTCAGCAGACAGCCCGTCCGAGTGGAGTCTGTGACTCGCGCTCAGCATGTATCTGCGGCCGAAATACGCCCTCATGCTTCGCCCCGGTATTCTGCAAAGATCTCTGGCGTTTCATAAATGCGTACTCGACTCAGCTTTGCAGCGCCCACTCGGCTCAAAACGGGTGCCAGACGACGCCAAGCCACGATCGCAATGTTCTCCGTGGTCGGAATTATCCGGGCAAACTCGGGCACCTCCAGATTCAAGTGGCGATGGTCCATCACATCAACAACTTCCTTCTCCATCACGTCCTTGAGCCATTTCAAGTCCACAACAAAGCCAGTCACTGGATCGGGCTCGCCCAGAACCGTGACCTCAATTGTGTAGTTGTGACCATGACCGTTTCGATTGGCACAGCGCCCGAACACTTGCGCGTTCTTCTCCGCTGTCCACTGCTCATTCCAGTAGAAATGAGAAGCAGAAAAGGTCGCCCTGCGCGTTAGCTCAATCATGCAAGATCCTCATAGCAAAGATGCTCGGCCTGGAGATTCGGCGCATCAAAACTCCTGGGCTTTCATGCCGCCAAATAAAGGTGCGTGTCTTTCCATTCTTCCCTGATCAACTCGCTCCATAGCTTCTTCCTTTCCAGCTTACCCTCTTCAGAATCCGATGCTGAAACCAGCTGTTGTACAGGAGAACAACGAAGAGCGGCAGGCCAAGGGGGGCGATTGCACAATCGATAAATCCAAAATTTGACTTTGCAATCCGTGCGTAGATTCGAAAGACATTACGCGCCCAGATCAATAGCAGAGCCCACCCCACCCCAATCCATTGCAGGCTCCTCGGCCCAAATTGCCCGTTCCAGAGCTCAACGGCCAGGATCGGCAACGCAAACAATAGAACGAAGTCCAGGGCGCGCCAGAGTGCCAGAGCAAATGAGTTGTTAAAGAGCAGGGCCAGATTCTTCGTCCATCCTTCCACCATGGCTGCGGTCGTACGGTACATGTGCGTGGCAACGGCATCGGGTGCGTAGCGGAATTGCAGACCCACCCTGCGCCGTTTCGCAAGGAAAGCGAACTCTACGTCCTCCAGAACACGGTCTGCCACAGCGGCGTGCCCGCCTAGCCTGCGATAGGCCTCGCGCTCCACCAGGAGAAACTGACCGTTTGCCGCCGCAACTCGCTGGCTTGGATCCGACACCTTAGCCGGCGGATAAGCAAGCGCGAGTTCACAAAACACCAAGGGCATTACAGCTCTCTGCCAGAATCCCGTCGCGATTTGCCGCGGTGAGTAACTCAGCATACCCACTTTGTGCCGGGAGGCTTCGTGAATGGCTCGCTGTAGGTCTCCCGGTTCGTGAATCGTGTCCGCATCGGTAAAAAGGAGCCAACGTCCACGCGCCTTGCGAGCCGCAGTCCAGACTGCATTCGACTTGCCAGTCCACCCCTTCTGCAGCCGATCGGCTTCCATGCACGTAACTCCGGCGAAGCCCCGTGCAATCTCGGCAGTCCGGTCGCTCGAGTGATCGTCCACAACAACCAATTCCCAGTCGCGCCCCAACTTGAAAGCATCATCCGACTGCGCGACCAGCGTCTTCAAGCAGGCGCCAAGAGATGCTTCCTCGTTTCTTGCAGGGATAATGACTGTCAATTCAATCAGATCCGCAGGCTCAGGCTGATCGAATACTCTTCCCGCCAGGGAAGGAGTCGCCAGGGGCTCATCCGAGGCCCCGCTGAGCCCAAGGACGGGCTTCCAATTGAGAACTTTTTCACCCGCTTGCTCGCCAGATCTTTCCTCCGATTTACTCACAATTGCTTCCCCTCGTGCCCTTTGCTCTGCATTTTCGTATTATAGGGAGGTGCGGCTTTTAGACTGCTTTGCTCTTCTCGCTGTTGGATCCGCTGCCTTGCTTGCTGGATGCAATCGCGGTTCCCATCCTGCCCAGACGGGGCTTGTGGCGCCAGACTTCACTGTTTCTGACGGCAATACAACCGTCCATCTGCGCAGTTATCGCGGTAAGGTGGTACTGCTCAACTTCTGGGCTACCTGGTGCCCCCCGTGTATTGAAGAGATGCCTTCGCTCCTTCAACTCCACCACCAGGATCCGAACATCGTCATCCTCGCCGTCAGCATTGATGAGGATCCAGGCGCCTACGCCAAATTCCTGAAGGCCCACCACGTAGACCTCATTACGGTGCGCGATCCGAGCCAATCCGCTGCAAACCTTTTTCACACCGACATGTGGCCCGAAACGTATGTCATAGACCGCAAAGGCGTCATCCGGCGTAAGTTTATTGGCGCGCAGGATTGGACAAACCCAGAGATCATTCATTACCTGAACAACCTCTAGGCGCCTTGGTATGATGACATTATGACAACCGTCGAGATCCTTTTCCGGTATGCCGCCCAGCCAAATGAGGCAGCCTCACTCGCGCTCGGAAACGTGCGAGATGTTTACGGCATTCGGCGTCTCCATTTTGACCGCGATGCGCAGACGTTACTCGTGGAATACGACGCGACGCGCTTGAACGCCGCAACGGTCACAAATCTGGTGCGTCGCACTGGTCTTCAAATCGCTGAAGAAATCCCACTCATACCGCCGTTGCCGGCGCTGGAAGCACCTGCAACGGCCTGATCTCGCGATGATTGCGCGTGCGCATAATCCCTGATACTCTAACAGTGGTTCCAGTTCTTTTGGCCCCACCACAAGCGCCCGTAGCTCAGCTGGATAGAGCGACTGACTACGAATCAGTAGGCCGGAGGTTCGAATCCTTCCGGGCGCACCATTCCCTCCCAAAACTTTAGTCTGACTCTTCAAGCTGAGTCTTCCGCCTCTCCAGATGGCAGAATTCCGTATTTTGCCGCCAGGAACTCCTGGAGCGCATGCGGAAGAACTCTGGCAAGCTCCTGCCATGTCAAAACCTTTAGCCGGCCACGCAGCTCCGCGCTCCTCACCGCTTTCAGGACTGCATACCAAGCCTCGCGCAAATCAGGCCTACGCGCGTCATGAAGCACACAGAAGCTCTTTCCCAAAGCATGCGCTGCTAACACATTCCTGATCAGCTGGTATCCGGCGTATGCCAAAACGGACGGCTGCGACTGCCTCTCTCGCGAGACAATTCCAGCCTGGTAGGCCCGGGCGGCCTCTTCATCGCCTTCCGCCTCCCACTCTTGTGTGAAATCTTCCGTGAACTCGGTCGCTTGACGCCGTCGCGTTTGTCGAAGCTCGAGGCGCGGCAGTTCCTCCCGCACAAATACCTCGTCGAAATCCCGGTATGCCTCCACGATGGCAGCGTCCCGAATCTGAAAATCAGATTCAGTCAGCTTGGCTTCAACAAGCAGACGATCCCAGCACATATCAACCTCAGTCCGGTCAGCTCGACCGCCTTTTAGTGGAACCCGCGCCCGCCAGCCAAATTCAGGCACGTCAGTACTCTCTACCCCGAGCAAGTCTCCGACCGCCGGGGTTCCCGTAACTTCCGGCGTGCAAAAAATATTCATGAGCAATGCATCGGAGCTCATCGAGGAATCGAGTTCACGCCACTTTCGGCCCGGATCTTCAACCAGCTTCGGAAGAGAGCGCCGCGCACCGGTATGAACCTTCTCAAGTCGCTTTCTCCAGTTAGGGCGTTGGAGGATTGCAGCGTAAGCCGGGCCATAAAAATTCCCATGACGCCCTGCCCTGGGATAGTAGATCAATACCGGCGGATCCCCATAGCTCTCCACGTGGGCAAAATCAAGCGCATAAGCCCGGTTTCGGGCACCTATTTCCGCTCGCAGCATCTGCGCAAAACGACCTGAAAAATTCGACATCCTCGAGCTGGTCTCCCGTGGTCGCGACTCCATCTTTGGTTGGAGCCGAATCGGCCCATCTAATGCGAAAATAGCAGCTGTGACTTCCCCTGTTCGATTCACATTTTCGTTCACGATGACGCTCTGCCTGGCGGGCTCGCTGGCTCTGCCGGCCCATGGCTTGTGGGGCAAGAACCAGAAATCTTCCCAGGTCGCCGGAGCGGTTCTTTTTCGGGACAAAGGCTGTGCGCATTGCCATGGCGCAGCAGGCATTGGAAGCCAGAAAGCGCCATCGCTGACGGGGCTACCTCACGACAAAAAGTGGACTCCGGCAAAACTCACCGACCAGATCCTGAACGGTGGACAAAAGATGCCACCGTTTGCCGACTCCCTCACAGACGCGCAGATTGCGGAGATCGTGGACTACCTTCGGGCAAAGCACAAGCCCATACCGCCTGGAGGCACAGCTGCTCCACCCATGTCAGCCGCCGATTAAGGCGAATTCGGCATGATCTGAGCCGCGCACTTAAACCACAACAGGCAGGTTAGCAACTCCAGCAACACCAAAAATCTTTCTGTAGCGGTCAATTTCGGCAGCTGGTCCCATGGCCTTGGCATAATTATCGGAAAGCTTCACCGCCGGCCGCCCGTCCACCTCGGATAGCTTGCAGACCAGACTGACAGGATCGAAGCTGTTATCCCCACGTGGACTGCAATTGCGAAAGTCGTTTGTGAGAAATGTACCCCAGCCGGCACTGAGCCGAATGCGCGGCCCGGGCGTCCACTTGGAGTCATCCAGAAAGTCCGCAGCCCGCCGAAACTCAGCCGGGAACGCTCCTCGGTGAATTGTTCCCCCAAAATAAGCGCATAGTCCCAGAATCAGGTCCACATCCAACGCATCGGAAGCAATCAGCCTCTTCTGTCTGGCATCGCAACCGTGCTCCTCAAGCCAGGCAATGTACTCATCGCCCGCTGCAAAGGGATCCTTGCTGTCGATCCGCTGGCCCGTCCATCCTGCCACCCAGTCGGGAGCGTTCCGCAGAAATTGTGTTGTTCCAAATGTATCGGGCAGCATAATGAGGAGCTCGCCCTGATAGGTCTGCTGCCAAAGCTCGAGCATGCGATACTGCGCCAGCTTCATTTCGTCTTCCGTTTCGGCAAGAGCCGCCATCGCCATGGGAAGCTCGTGTGCATTGGTTCCAATAGCTTCCAGGTCATGCTTATACGCCAGATAAGTGTTGGAGCTGCCCGCAAAGCTTCGGCCCAACACATCACTCATGGCCTTCACCACATACTCCTGCCAGAGAAAACTGTGCCGCCTGCGCGTCCCGAAGTCGCTGACATTAAGTCCCGGCACGCCACGCAGCCGCTCCATCTTCTCCCACAAGCGTGTCTTGGCACGCGCATAAAGAATGTCAATCTCGAATTCACTGAGATTCTTCAAACTGGCGCGCGTCTTTAACTCGTCGATGGCGCACAATGCATAGATTTCCCAGAGTGTCGTCTCTGTCCAGAGTCCCTCAAACTGCAACACCAGCTGGTCGCCTTCCACAGAGAGCTCAAAATCCGAGAGATGAAAGTCTCGCTCAAGCCATTCCAGAAACGCGGGCTCAAACATACCTCTGCGACCATAGAAGGTGTTCCCGGCGAGCCAGATCAGCTCCGACTTATGGAAACGCAATCTGCGTGTTGATTCCAGCTGCTCCCTCAGCTCCTCAATCCGGATCAGACGGCCAAGGGGCACCTGAATCGACCGATTCATAATAGTGAAGGTCGCGCGCGTCCCCGGGAAGTGCTTCCAAATAAACTGGAGCATGAGGAGCTTGTAGAAATCCGTATCAAGAAGAGAGCGTGTGATGGGATCAAGCTCCCAATTGTGATCATGCGCTCGCCTGGCCAGATTAACAATCACCGTTCCCCCGCTCTCTTGTATAGCAGTTCACCAGGTTTCATGCGCTCTTCCCTACCTCCACAAGGTGCGCGCCGCAGCTGCGTCGAACCACCAGTCGCGTCGGAACCAGGATGTCGCGAACCGGCAGCTCCGGATGCTCCAGTCTTTCCAACATCGTCGCCATCGCAACTGCTCCGATCCCCGCACAGTCCTGATGGATCGTCGTCAGCGGCACAGGCAAAAGGCTCGCATATTTCACGTCGTCCATCCCAACGATTCGAACCTCTTCCGGAATTCGAATCCCAAGCCCAAGCAGGACCTGCATCAATCGTGCAGCCGTCAGATCGTTCGCACAAACAATGCCCTCCGGCCTGGCCACTTCCATGCGCTCACGAATAAACTCTTTATCCTGGGGATTGCCTCGCCATACGGAATCGTGTCCGGAGTCAACGCCGAAAGTGCGCAGTGCTTCGTAAAATCCCGTAATCCGGGCATCAACCGTGTTCGCCGCGTTCTGTTCCCCCAGAAATGCCAACTTCCTTACCCCGAGAGAAAGTAGATGGGACGCAGCCACATAACCCGCGCTCCGATTATCGATACCCACCAGATCATGAGCAGACCGATTGGGAAACGGTGTGTAACAGCGGTCAAGAAGCACCACCGGGATCTGCGCCCGATCAAGCGCGCGTGCGATGCGGCGATTCACCGTCTCCTTGTCTCCGGTCAGCTCGAGTGGCGCAAAGAAGACACCGGCAACTTTTTGCGCAATGAACGACTGGACCAGCTGCTCGGCTTCACGCGCCGTATCCCGGATGGAGCTCGACGCATTGCCCCACAACAGTGCGTCTGGCCGGGCAAAGGGCGATCGCATCATCCCGTGGCAGATTGGCTCAAAGATCTCAGTTAATCCGAGCTCCGGGATCAGCAAGCCAAAGGTCCTGCCCACGGACTGCTGCGGTCTCTGCACGTGGGTTCCTGCTCCCGGCCTCCGCGTCACCAGCCCCATTCGCTGCAGGTCCAGGACTGCTTTGGCAATGGTGATGCGCGAAGCACCGAACATTCGCCCAAGCTCCGCCTCACTCGGCAGTCGATCCCCAGGCTTTAATTGACCTGACTGGATATTTGCCAACAGATGCTCGAAAACGCGCCGATGTTTTGCCACTCGGCGTTCTGGATCCGCCACCGGGGGCGGCATCAGTCTGTCAGAAGTGTTGCGAGGCTTTGCCATCTACTTCCCTTTCGGCATCCACATTGGCGGCTCGAATGCCCTCCTCACGGACGCGAAATGCATTCATACACATCATCGTTTTCGCAGCGGATCGACGTCTTCAGTGCGCATGCGAGTCATGGTGCATTGAATGCGCAATCGTGTGCTTCCCGATCTCGAAGGTCTTAACCTTTTCTACAACCATGCGGTTCGAATCTTCCCGGACATGATAGGTGCGATCGACCTGCACATCATGAAAGTGCTGGCGTTCACCCGAAGCAGGCCACCAGATTTCAATTGCGCGTACCTCCGTGGCCTGGCCCACTCCAATATGTTGCTGCATTGGATTGCCGCCAAAACTGGATACCGAACCAACTGCCCGATAGATGGATCGTTCCCTGCCATGCTCTTCAATCGTCAGATTGATACGGGCCCCATAGGCTGCACGATTCGTCCGAACTCCCTCAAGCTCCAGTGTGATCCAGTGATTGGGATGACCAGGATTGCGATACAGCGCGGGGTAAAATCCGTCGCCGGGATAAGCTCCTCCCAATTCCTCCATCACATCCTCATTGCCATTCCCTTCCAGATCTGCAAATGCAATCGCATGGCCCTTTTGCAAATTTCCAAACCCGCCCGACGTCGTCACATCCTGAAAGCGATGCCCGCCTTCATTGCGAAACATCCGCTTTGGAAGAAGTGCCTTAAAGCTCGGATCTCCCAGCCCAAGATACACGTCAAGCCAACCGTCGTTGTCCAGATCGCCAAAATTGGCGCCCATCACCGCAATGGCGCGGTCCAGGCCCGCCGCATGCGGAACATCCGCAAATGTGCCGTCATGATTGTTGTGATAGAGATGCGACACCGAGGCATGATTCGGTTTGCCGAGTTCGAAAGCGCCCACATCTTCCATCGAGGCTGTTGAGTAGCCGCCTGCAAAGATATCCAGCCATCCATCATTGTCATAGTCAAAAAACCACGTCGGGAAGGTGTAGCGAATGCCTCCAAGCCCTGCTTGCCTGGTTACGTCTGTAAACTTCCATTCTCCGGTCTCAGGATGAGAGGCGTCACTTGGCCCATCGTTGCGAAATAGAAAGCTTGGCCCGAACATCGTCGACACGTACAGATCAGGCCGGCCGTCATTGTTGTAATCACCCCACGTCACGCCTTTCACAAAACCAAGATTCGAACCGAGCACACTCGTTGCTCTCACTCCCGCCGGCTCTGGAGCCTTGACTTCAGTAAACGTCCCGTCATGGTTATTGTGGAAGAGTTGTGAAACAAAGGCTTCTCCGGGCTTGGATTCGTGTCCCACAAAGAGGTCCAGCCATCCATCTCCATCGTAATCAGCCCAGGCTGCAGCCTGCCCGGGTCCGCTCACCATCAGGCCTGCTTCTTCCGTCACATCGTCAAATGTGCCGTCACCGTTGTTCCGCAAAAGGGACATGGGATACTCGCCGAACTTGCCCCACCACCCCCCGCGCAACACCAGCACGTCCGGATGCCCATCGTTGTTGTAGTCGGTCAAGACCATGTTCAGCCCGCCGATTTCATCGGCCAGCCCAGCTTCTTTCGTCCGATCTGTAAAAGTCCCGTCCCCGTTGTTATGAAAGAAATGCATGGCGTCGAGTGGCCCCGAGGAGGACAGCATGATGTCCATCAGCCCGTCTCCGTCAAAGTCTTCGATAATCAGCCCGCCTGACCGCTCAAATACATCCAAGCCGGCTAACGCGGCAACATCCGGGAAATAGCCGATGTCTGCTTCAGACTGGAAAAGACGCGGATCGGCCAGCCACTCTTTCGGCACATCCTGCGGGTACCGTCCCAGCTGCATGTAGGCCAGATTCAGAAGCCAACGGTCAATCTCGCTGGATGGGTTCAGTTTTAAGGCAAGGGTGAATTCCTTGACTGCACCCTCCGCCCCTTGCAATTTGGTATGGATCCCCGCTCCCCGCAATGGGAAATTGCACGAAAGAGCATGGTGCATTCCAACGCAATTTTCTTGCTCCCCCATCCGCAAAAAACTCAAAGCAAGCAATTCATGAATCCGAGCCTGGAGCGAGACGGGGACATCCGGCAAATGCGGTTCCAAATCTTTCAAAAGGATTTGCAGAGTAGCCACGGCGTCGGCGCTGCGGCCTGCACGCAACTGCTCATTCGCCAACTCCATGCGCACCGTAATCTCGTCCTGCTGGGATAGATGACGTGTCAGAACCAGCTCGAGGTAAGCAATCCGTTGAAACGGCTTGTTGGGATCAGCTTTCCAGTCAAACCCTGCGAAGATCTGCCGCAGGCGTTCACCCATTCGACGAGCGCCCTCACCATGTGGCAATGGAGTTACGTGACGTGTCGCCTTTGATGAATCAGGCAGGGCATCGCCCGCCCCACGAGCCTGTACTGCGGATCGCGGACCTGTTTGCGCCAGAGCCGGAACACTCACGCCGGCGATCGTTATCACGATCAGGCCTAGACAGAGCTTGAAGGTCACTGCGCGAAGGTCCCCGGTCCAACTCATCCGGCTCATTCCTCAATCGCTTCCGTGAGAGCCCGCTTGACCCCTTCCGGCAGCGGAGGCATTGCACCTGACTGGGAGGCCACCCAACTCCCCCAGCGATTCCCTGCTTCATTCAAAGTACCCAGGCTCGCGCCGCGCAACAGATAATGCGTCATCGCCGCAGTGAACGCATCACCGGCGCCAATCGTATCCATAACGCGGATTGAAATTCCCGGATGCTCGTCCCAGAGCTCGCGCGTAACTAACAGACTGCCGTGTCCTCCACGCGTCACCGCGACCATCCTCAAGGAAGGAAACTCATCCAAAAGTCGTCGTGCTCCTGCGCGCAGGGCTCCGGAATCCGTGCTCTCATCTCCGGCCAGCCCGAGCAACGACAAAACCTCGGGCACTTCGGCATCGTTCATCTTCACAACCGTCGCCAGCTCAAGCGACTCCTGCAACACCTCGCTCGAATAGAACGGAGTCCGCAAGTTCACATCGAAAACGCGAACGCACTCGGATGAGGTCTGAGCGGCAAGAGTCTGTATGGTTTGTCTTGACTCTGCGCTTCGCTGCGCAAGGGACCCAAAGCAGA
The DNA here is from genome assembly GCA_021779695.1 of Acidobacteriota bacterium. The sequence goes on from JAJYAE010000004.1 coordinate 24,418, forward strand.
TGGCGTCAGCGCGCGCAGCCAATTGCACCCATTCGTCCGAAAGCTCAAGAGAGTCCCAGGCTGCGGGCTGGTGAATGACGTACTGCGGCTGACCATCCTTGAGCTCAACCGACACCCGGCCTGTCTCGTGAACCGGATCCACCTGCAAGTACTCTGTATCCGCAGGCAGAGGATCCAAAAGGCTGACCGCTCGACGGCCCAGTTCATCGCGGCCGATACGGCTCAAGATGGCAGCATGGTTTCCCAGGCGTCCCGCCATCACAGAAAAGTTGGCGGGAGCGCCCCCGAGGCGTGCGCCCTCAGGCAACATGTCCCAAAGCAACTCCCCAATCCCCAGAATCAAACGTGGCTCGTGCAATGTACACCCCAGCGGCTCTCAATCAAGCGCCCATGTGTCGGGCAAATCCATTTGTCATGGCAAATACGTACAAACGTCTATACTGATTCAGCTTTCCGCTTTCCCCGCACTGCCGTCAACCTTTATTTCACTCGCTCCTGTGGAATGGCATCCCAATCCAGCGCCAGATCGAACAGTCCTCATGATTGGTCGAAGCGTATTCCCCGTCGGGCTGGTTTGCCAGGATCTTGTAATCGGCAATGGCATCGGCCCTTGACCGTGCGACGGGTCCATGAAAAACGCGCTGCCAGCCGAGGTTCCTTTCAATCACCGCATCTTGCTCATGATTCACGTAAAGCAAGTCAATCTGACTCGGTCGAGCGGCGAACTGGCTCCGTATATTCAATAGAAAACGACGCATCACGACGGCGCTGAAGGGATTAAAGAGGAATACGACACATGGCCCGGCGGGAAAACGAAAAGCGGTAGCGTCTCCTCGAAAGACCTTGATTGCTGTCTGAGCCTTCGCAGAAGCCCGCCAAATCGCCGCATTCCGACGCGCGATCCTCACCAAAGTCGGGTGCAGTTCAACGCCGGCGACTGCACGGAATCGAAATTGCGAGGCCAGAAGCATCGCGCGCCCCATGCCCGCCCCAATATCCACAAACGTTGTCTCTTCCATCGATGCGAAGGGGTGGGTCCGAGTCCATCGCAGAATCAGCCTCTTCAGCACGGATGGCGCAACCCCGTAGTAAGCCGTCACATGCCGATCGTGCCTGTGTCCACTCTTCAGGTGTCTTCCCGCCACCAGGCCGCTGGTGCGCACACCATGGAGAATGTCAAAGGGATGCTGAGTGAGACCATCTGCGACGCGCAGCCCTGGCAACATCTTCCCCTGTCCTGTGCCATCTACTTGAAGAGCCGTATCCATCACCCGCCGCGTCGATATCATGCATCATGCCATGGATGCCTCCTGTCGCGCATCTCTGGATTCAGCGGAAATGACCCGAAGCGTTCACCCCTGAAAACTCTGGTTCAACCATTTGCGGCGAGTAATCGTTCAGGCTAGTTGGCGTTCTTGGCAAATCCTCTCAAGGCGTCTCAGTCCCGCAACAAACGTTCTGGCCCAGCTGGTTGAATAATCCAACCAGCCGGGCCAGGGGGATGCAAACGCACCTAGACTCTACTGAATGACACTGAAGTGGGCATCGCCAGCCTCAGGAAGTCACGCCCAGAACGACCTTCGAAGAAGGCTTAGTGACCGCGGGAAAGTCCGCTGAACAGGCGGGAGTATTCACGCCCGTCGCCAGAACCAAAACCCTGGCGCAGTGCGTTGTTGATCCGGCGCTGGAATGGGTCACTCGTTGCCTCGGCGAACTGCGGAACAGCCACAGCCGCTGGCTCCTGAACCTCTTGCACGGGCACAGCATCCTGCTCCTCTGTCTGTTCGTGGGACTCTTGCATTGGCTCAACGGCCAGTGGCGCAGCCGTCGACGAGGCACCATCAATCTCAGCAAGGGGCCGAAGAACCTCAGCCAGGCGCTCAAGACGCGTTTTGCGCTGCTGCAACTGATCAAACTGGGCAATGATCTCGTTCAGTTCAGCCGTCGCTTCGTCGTACGCTACACGATATGCTTCTTGTCTCATGTCTGCTCCAGGGGATAAACCTTCCACGCACGGAGAGTATCGCACGGTTTGGTTACTTTCAATGACCCAAAAGGGCCATCGGTAACCTAAATTTCAGACACTTTCTGTTACTTTCTTCTTTTATTCGCCTCATTTTGTCTCGCTGAGAAGCACTTCCACCCATTCAAGCTGTCCTGCTTTTGCTCTTGCCGGCTTCATGGCATGTAACCTGGCAGGGAGGTGTCCGTCTCCCGGATAGCGCTGGCTTCTTCGGCCGCGCTCTCAGGTTGGCTTCCCGCCATTTCCATCTGACTGAACAGGCTCCACGCGGATCTTGCTCACGCGCAGTCCCTCCATCTCAAGGACCGTAAGCCGCCGCCCTTCAAACACCACACTTTCGCTCTTGCGGGGAATGTGACCAAGCCGAACCAGGACAAATCCAGCTAAGGTCTCAACGCCCCCTTCGCGCGGCAACTTCCATTGCATCTGGGTTTCCAGGTCCCGGAGATTTACCGCACCGTCCAGGGTGAACGCTCCAGTCGCAGCCGTCAGCAAAGGCCGTGCCGGATTGTCAAACTCATCTTCCAGCTCACCCGTCAGTTGCTCCAGGGCATCCTCCACCGTCACAAGGCCGACCGTTGATCCATACTCATCCACCACAATCGCCATTTGCCTTCTGCGCTGCTGAAATTCCCGGATGAGATCGAGCACCGTCTTGGTCTCTGGCACCACCAGGACATCCCGCATCACCTGCCCCAGGCGGAGTTCCACTACGGCTGGCCCCGGTCGCTCCGTCCCCGCACCTCTGCGTTGAGTCGAAGGCCGGAAGAACATCAGGCGCGCCAAATCCTTTGCATACACCACACCAACAATGTGCTCCGGCCCCCGGCTCTCGTCGTAGACGGGCACGCGAGAAATCTGGCGCTCAATCACCCGTGCACTCGCTTCTTCAATCGGAAGGCTTGAAGACAAAGAGAAGATTCGTTGCCGCGGCGTCATGATTTCGCGGATCGGCACGTCATCCAATTCGAGTGCTCGATGTACCAATTTCTCCTGAAATTGCGGCAGCATCCCCATCCGCCGTGCAGCGGTAGCAATCAGCTTGAGCTCCTCCGGAGAGTGCACTGAGGCACGCTCATGCATCGGGATGTCGAAACCACGCAGTAAAAGGGCGGCGGACAGACGCAGCAGGCGCACACCTGGTCGGGTCAGCGCAATAAACAAGAGCATCGCCGGCGCAACTGAGACCGCCAGGGCCTCCGCCCTGCGCAGAGCCAGCGACTTGGGCACAAGTTCGCCGACAACAACTTCAAGGTATGTAATCGCTGCAAATCCCAGAACGATCGCACCCAGATGGGCGTACAGATGTGCATGAGGGATGGCTCCAAGCCAGCCCAAAAGAATACCCGCAGCCAAAGGCTCGCCGATCCAACCAAGCGCCAGAGAACAGAGGGTGACTCCAAGTTGAACCGCGGGTAAAAACTCTTCCATTTCGTGCTGCAGCCGGCGCACTGCCCGCGCTCCGGGGACCCCAGCAGCAATCATCTGCTCGATCCGCGTTTCCCGCACGCTTACAAGGGCAAATTCGGCAGCTACAAAAAAGCCATTTCCCAGGATCAGCAACGCGACTGAAACAAATTGCAGCAGCAATAGGCCGTGCATCTTGCCTGTGAGCATAGCACTCTCCGCACCTGCCGCCGCATCTTGCTGCGCAATGGAACCGGAGTGCCTCTTGCGCCGTATCTGCATTCAGCGGAGGAATACCGTGGCTAGATCACGTAAAGGTAAACGCTTCTGGCTTTGGATTAGCATTCCCGGCGTCGCGGTGCTATTGCTTGCCGGCGTGGCCGTAGCCCACCTTGCGCACGGCACGCAGATTGATCCGAATCGCCTGGCGAAGGTGCAACGTGGCGACGTGGCGCGATCCGTGGTTGCGACTGGAACCATCGAGCCGATTACCAAAGTCGAGGTCAAATCCAAGGCTTCAGGTATCGTCGAGAAGCTACTCGTCGACATCAACTCGCACGTTCGCAAAGGCCAGGAACTGGCTCAGCTCGATCAGGAAGAGATTATTGCCGAGGTTGAGGCGCAGCGCGCTCAGCTTGCGGCCGCCCAGGCCAATGTCGCCGTATATGAAGCCAACGTTCAGCAGGACAGGGTCACGGCAGCCGCTCCAGATCTACCCATGTACAAGCTGACGCTCGACCGCACACAGCAAATGGAAAAAGAAGGCGTCGTAAGCCTACAGGCATTCGATAATGCGAATCGCGACTATCTCGCCGCCTTGAACAAGCGTGACGCCGCACGGGCACAGATCGGCGTGGATACGGCGAGGCTCAAACAGGCTCGCGCCCAGGTACTCCAGAATCAGGCAAACCTCAAGCAGTTGGAGGAGCAACTCAGTTACACCACCATACTGGCGCCTATGGATGGCGTCATCCTTTCGCGCGATGTCGAAATTGGAGATGCCGTGAGTTCGATTCTCGTGCTCGGATCCACGGCGACGCTGATTATGACCGAGGGAGACACAACCAAGGTTTACGTCAAAGGGAAAGTGGATGAAGCCGATATCGCGCATGTCTACCTGGGCCAGCCCGCCCGGATCAAGGTCGAAAGCTTTCGCGACCGGGTCTTTAACGGCAAGGTCACAAAGATTGCGCCCCTTGGCGTCGAAAAGGACAACGTAACAACTTTCGAGGTTCGCGTTTCCATCGACAACCCGAATGGCGAACTGAAAGCAAACATGACGGCGAATGCAGAGATCCTGCTGAATGAGCACAAAGGAGTGCTCACCGTGCCGGAAAATGACGTTACCTATGACAATCAAAAGAATGCCTTCGTCAATGTTCCTGACCGCCGCCAGAAAGATGGCATGCGAAAAATTCCTGTAAAAGTCGGCCTCTCAAATGGCTCTGTCACAGAAATTGCGAGCGGACTGAAGGAAGGCGAGCAGGTTGTCCTCCAGCAATAATCGGAATGAATCACTCGTATCACTCAATCCCGGAATCGAGGAATGCAATGAAGAAGATGTGGCTCCCCGCCATCGGTATGCTGCTTTGTTCCCTCTCCGCGCTCGCTTCGGAGTCCTCGTTTGAGCGCACCCTTTCTGTCAACGGCTCTCCGGACCTCACCATCTCTACGGGGTCGGGAGAAATTCGCCTGACTCGTGGCTCGGATACTCAGATCCACATCGTCGGTCACGTCCATTCGTCTTGGGGAGCAAGCGAAGACCAGGTGCGCGCCATCGTAGCCAATCCTCCCATCGAACAGACGGGCAACATCGTGCGCGTCGGCACGCAACCCATGCACCTGCACAATATCAGCATCGATTACGACGTCCAGGCCCCTGCTGGCACCCACCTGGATGCCAGCACTGGCTCCGGCGAACTGCATGACGAAGGCGTCGGCCGGAATTCCCGACTCTCCACAGGATCAGGAGACATTCGGGCAAATGGACTCCAGGGATCGTTCACCATTCATACGGGATCAGGAAGCATTGTGGCCTCACAACTCTCCGCCGGCGACGTCCGAGCCCAGACCGGCTCCGGCGACATCGACTTGCAGAACATTCGCGGAAGCCTGTCCGCGCAAACCGGGTCGGGCAACATCCGTGTCACCGGCACACCAGCCGCGTCGTGGCGGCTTCAGTCCGGTTCCGGCTCAATCGACGCCACTCCGGGTAGCTCAGGCTTCATGCTCGATGCCTCCACGGGTTCGGGAACAGTTCGAACCGATCAAGACATCACCATGCAAGGTTCGTTGAATCGCCACCATGTGACGGGGAGCGTGCACGGGGGTGGTCCCCTGGTCCACATTCAGACTGGATCAGGTGATATCCACATTCATTAGGCCAGCGGTCATTCCCCAAATCGAGACGGCTTCAAGGAATCCAGTAATATGGGTCGGGATACTTCACGGAGTATTCCGCCGGCGCCTTGCCTTTCAAGTCGCTCCACTGGTCGCCGACATTTAATACAAGTTTGTAACCGCTCGATTCCAGATCTGCCCGTTTTGCGGACTTATACGCTTGAGCCGTCAGCGCAGTCTCATCTTTCGATCGCAGGATGAGCCCCGACCACCCTGTGAATCCTTGACTCTTCAGATTGCGCTCGCTCGCCGCTCGCTGCGACTCGGGCCGGCCCGTCAGAAAAAACACACTCACGCCAAGCCGCTTCGCCTCACGATAAAGGCGCAGCGTTCCTGGAATCGCTGGAGCTGCTGCCGAATCAACCCAATCGTCAAAGGCCTTCTTGTCGTAAGCGAAGCCTGCCCGCGACATCTCATCCCAGTTGGAGAGCGTCGTCTCATCGATGTCCAGAATAAGTGCGAGCCGATCGTGCACTCCTGGATGGGCCGCCCTCTTCTGGAGATACGCAATGGCCTGATTCGCTTGCGTATTAAGATCCTTTGCATAACAGCCGCAACTGCAGGTGCAATCGTGGTACTTCTTCAACTCACCTTTCAGCGCATCGAGGTTCTCAATCTTTTCTCCCTGCGCCAGTGGTGCAAAAACCGCAGAATTGCGGTCACCGCGAGTCGTTGTCTGCCCGCAAGCAAGTCCCCATGGCATCAAGGCGACAGCCGCCAAAGCCACACTTCGAACCCATTTACACATCAATCCGCACTCCATTATTCCTTGCATCTGCACACCCTGGTCAACTCCGCAACAGCCTCGCATCAAATAGACATGCCCGCAGCAGCCGGCAGGAGCTTTTACACTGAAACTGTATGGTACGCGTTCTCCGCCCAATTCCTACAGAATCGATTAAACTGCTCGTCTTTGATCTCGATGGAACTCTCATCGACTCGGCGCAGGACCTTTGCAACAGCGTGAACGCAACACTACGTCACTTTGGCCGCGATCCACTTCCCGATGCAAGAATCGCGAGCTTCATCGGCAATGGAGCCATGATGCTGGTTCAACGAGCTCTCACTCCCAGCGGTGGCGAACCCGTTCCAGAAGAAATGCTCGCCTCTGCCTATCAGTTTTTCCTCGATTACTATCGAGAGCACAAACTCGACTTTACCTACACCTACGACGGCGTGCTCGAGGCTTTGGCGGCCCTGCGCAGTGTGCATGACATGCCCAATGCACCGACCCGCGTCATGGCCGTATTGACCAATAAGCCAGTGCGCCCGGCGCAAGCCATCTGCGAAGCACTGGGTTTGGCGCCCTTTTTCCTGAATATCTATGGCGGCAACAGCTTTCCCACCAAGAAGCCAAGCCCCGAAGGACTCTTTGCTCTGATGCAAGAGGCCAGTACCCTGCCGGAAGAAACCGTCATGATAGGTGACAGCCAGGTCGATGTCGAGACCGCACGCAATGCGGGTGCATGGGCTGTTGGGTGTACTTTTGGCCTGTCGCCGGAAAGCCTGACCGATTTCCCGCCCGATGTATTCGTCGACTCGCCTGCAGACTGGACCACGGTTCTCAGTCCCAATCAAGCGCGCAATATCCCCAGCCCCGCTTAAGGACCCAAGATTGGCCGTCATGGTGTGCCAAATCGATTTGGCGTACCATCTTTTCGGGGAACCAATTACTCCCGTATCGCGTAGATTTAGCAGGAGGCACGATGAAATGCTTGACACTGCCAACTCTGCTCCTGGTGCTTGCCACGGCTTTGGCTATCACCCGGCCAGCCTATGCCAATCGCGATATTGTCCAGTTCGGCAATGACATCGTCGTTCCGCAAGGCCAGTCGATTCACGATGCAGTGTGCTTTTTTTGCTCCGTGCAGATCGACGGCGCGGGCGAACACGATATCGTTGTCTTCTTCGGCAGCACCAGGATTTCAACTCAGGCAAAGCACGACGTCGTCGACTTCTTCGGAGATGTCCGACTCGGAAATGGCGCCAGTATCGGACACGATGTCGTGAACTTCTTCGGGACCGTCCGGCTCGGAGACCATGCATCAATTGGCAACGATGTCGTCGCCATGTTTGGGGATATACGGGCATCTGATAGCGCCACGATTGCCGGCAATCGAGTCGTTCAGCCTTTCTTTCTCCTCCTGATCCCCCTTGGCGTCCTTGCTCTCGTTATTTTTGGAGTTATCGAAATTATCCGTCGAGTCCGATTTAATCGGTACCCGGTGTACCCCATGCCCCCAAGATGAGCCTGAAATCAATTTCAGCGCACATCAATTCTCTTCGGTTCTGCTTGTCTTCTGAGCGGCGGAGTATTCCTACGCTTGTATCCGTAAGGTTGGGCATGCTCGCTGCATCTTTTCTCGATGTGCTGAATCCAACCAGCATCAGGAGACCTTTCCCCAATGACAAAGAAAATCGCATTCATCACCGGCGGAAATCGCGGCATCGGGCTGCAAACTGCCTCGGACCTTGGTAAGGTGGGCGTCGCGGTTGTGATCGGATCACGGGACTTGAAGCAAGGCGAAAAGGCTCTGGCCAGATTGCGCGCGGAAGGCGCTGATGCTGATGTGCTTCAATTTGACATTGTCAATCCGGCGCATCACAAGGATGCTTTCAACTACTTCGAGTCAAAGCATGGGCAGCTCGATATTCTCGTCAATAACGCCGGTATCGCAGCAGGAACATTCCCTGTCTCCGGCCCTGCACACTCTGTCTCCGAGGTTCCCGGCGCCTTGCTGAAGTCTGTCTTCGAGACTAATTTTTTCGCTCAGGTTGCCCTCACGCAAGCGCTTCTCCCCCTCCTCAAGAGGAGTCCTGCGGCGCGTATCGTCAACCTGTCCAGCATCCTCGGATCGCTCACGCTGCACGCCGATCCCAAATCGCCCATCTACGACGCAAAGTCGTTCGCGTATGACGCATCCAAGACCGCGCTGAATGCATTCACCATTCACCTGGCTCACGAATTGCGCGGCACATCCATCAAAGTGAATTCTGCTCATCCAGGTTGGGTAAAGACTGACATGGGTGGAGAGCAGGCTCCTATGGAATTGAGCGACGGAAGCAAGACCAGCACGGAGTTGGCTACGTTATCCAATGACGGCCCAACCGGCGGATTCTTCCATCTTGGCAAGACCCTGCCCTGGTAAATTGCTCTCTTTTGCCCCCCCTGCGTCCGGCTCAGATCGTCTCCGAGCCGGATGCAGCTCATTACATGCCGCACTTCCCGCACCTCACCTCGACCCCCTACAATGACTGGAGACAATTCATAGTTCGAGGGATCCAACATGCCGCTTTCCGGAGAAGCGATTCGTCTGATGAATTACATCGACGATGTCGCAGTTACCTTACGTCGCGTGCTCGCCGCCGCCCCCAGCCTGTCCGCTGAGGAACGTGCCCGTGTCGCCGAACACCTGCAACAGGCTAGCCCAAGCGCGAGCGATGTCCTGCAAGCGCTCTCATCCCGGTGAGTGGCTTGCCACTCACCGTCGCAATCATTGGAGCGGGCCCGCTCGGCCGCCGACTCGCTCGAGCGGCGGCACAAGTTGGCTGTCATGTGCTGCTCGAAGACGTGATGCCCGCCAATCTCCATCATGCTCGCGAGGCGTTGCGCCAGCAGCTCAGTCCGGACGCGCTTCCTTCGGTTCGGTTCGTCTCAACTATTGAGGACGCAGTGCGCGACGCCGACCTTGCGATCGATTGCGTCCCGGACGAATTGGAGTCAAAGCTGGAGATCTTCTGCCTGCTTGACCGAATGGCTCCGCCCCGCACCATTCTGGCGACACCCTCGACTCGGCTCTCAATTACCGATCTCGCCACATGCACGTATCGACCCGAGAGATGCGTTGCCATCGCGACAGAAGCAAGTCAACTGATGGCGGAATCTGCGAATGGCAGCGTGTCGGCCCCGTTACGCATCCGCGTTTCAGCTTACACAACATCTGACACGGTTCGCATCGTCGCCGACTTCTGCAAAATGCTCGGATTCTCCCCTCAAATTGACCCAGATACCGTCTAGCTCGCGAGGCCGATAAGCTTCTCGTAATACGCAACGTAGAGCGGAACAATCTTGGTCGAGCAAAATCGGGTACGCGCAGCTTTCCGAACTGAATCCCGCATCACTTCCAGGCGGTCGCGATCCCGCAGCAGTCCAATTGCACCGTCTGCCATCGCATCCAGAGCAGCCACGGGAAACAACAGTCCAGTCACGCCATCATCAATCAGCTCTGGAACGCCACCGACCTGCGTCGCAATCGATGGAACCTTGCAGGCCATGGCCTCAAGCGCGGCCAGACCAAAGGACTCCAGTTCGCTTGGCATCAGCATAAGATCCGCAATCGGCAGCAATTCATTCACTCTCTCCTGCTTTCCCAGGAAGTGAATGCGGTCATGAATTCTGAGCTCATGCGCCAGCCATTCTGCCGCGGAGCGATCAGGGCCGTCTCCCACAAGAATCAGCTGCGCAGGCACTTGCTCTACCACGCGCGCAAAGATCTTTACGACATCCACAACACGCTTCACGGGCCTGAAGTTTGAGAGATGAATCAGAATTGCCTCTCCTTGAGGGGCAAATCTTCTGCGCGCTTCGGCACGCACCGCCTCGTCCGTAAAGGGCGTATATACGTCGCAATTGACGAAGTTCGGGATTACTTCAATCGGGCGCGTTATTCCAAAATCCTCAATCGTCTTTTCTCGCAGGTAATTCGAAATGCTCGTTACGCCATCACTTTCCTGAATCGCATACCGCGTAATTGGGAGATAGCTGCGGTCTAGCCCAACCAGCGTGATATCGGTGCCATGCAAAGTCGTCACGAAGGGTAGGGTCCGCCCCCGGCTCTTCAACATTTGCCGGGCCAGCAACGCACTTACAGAGTGCGGAATCGCGTAATGAACATGCAGGAGATCCAGGTCATTAAACTCCGCGACCTCCGCCATCCGAGAGGCCAGCGCAAGGTCATAAGGCGGAAACTCGAAGAGGGGATAATTCGAAACCGGCACTTCGTGATAAAAAATGCCTTCATTCCGTCCATTCAGGCGAAATGGCTGCGAATACGAGATGAAATGAACCTCGTGGCCCGAAGCAGCAAGCTCAATTCCAAGTTCGGTGGCGACTACACCCGATCCGCCATAGGTGGGGTAGCAGGTGATTCCGATACGCATCGTGCCCTCTTCGGTCCGGAGTACCCGGCCCTTTCCAATGACGCGCTGCCGTCACCGGAAGATGCGTGAAACACCAGACTCACCAAATCTTATCAGGATCTCAAGCAAGCGAAGCGAAGCTCACCAATGCAGTGTCCCGCCTCTCTTTGAGCGCAGTCAAAGCGTCGCGCTCGCACTCTCTGGATGCCAGCAACCGGGTGCGGACGCGTGCGAGGTCCGCGTCGTTGTAGCCCGGATGAGTGACCAGTTCATACGTACCCTCGGGCATCGCGGCAATAATCGCCCTCACAGTCCGCGCGTCCAATGTGCCCGTCGCCAAAACACCCAGTGCGCCATCCGTTGTTGCAAAACCTTCTTCGGAAACGATCCGTCGAAACGAATCGCTCAGCTGGCGCAGGACGCGCACCTCCATCCGACGAAGCCACGGAGCTCCCGGCGTGGCCCGCACGCTCCATTCCGGCTCAAAAGGATTGCGCACCGTGTGAATTCCGCAAGCCCTCGCGGCTCGCAGCACAGGACGCAGCACAGCCGGAAACATGTGCGTGTGCTTGTGGGTATCGATGTGCGTCAATTGCACCCCACGCCCCTGAATCCGTTTGATCTGAGCGACCGTTTCGGATTCTATTTCCTCGCTGCGAATCCTGCCCGTCATCAGCTTCTGGACAAACGCCCCGAGAGTCGCATGAAGAGCTCCGGAACTCCCATCGATCAGACTGGGAATCTCTGCGGCTGGCATCAAGGGCTCGCCATCTGCAAGAACCACGTGGCATCCAACGCTCAGAGCCGGAGATTCTTTCGCCCGCTCTACCGCTTCCATGGTCGCAGATGCGTTTGCCATCAGCGTCGCGGACGTGAGGAGCCCGGCGGCGCTTAGTTCAAGAATGGCGCGATTCACGCCGGGAGTCAGTCCGAAATCATCTGCGTTGACGATCAGTCGCTTCACCGGTGCGAGTCTCGCATTCTTCAATCCATGAAAGGTCAGGCGCTGGTATCATGATTGCAGTGCCAGCGGCATTTCCCGATCCGTGGGCGGTTAGCTCAGCTGGTTAGAGCGCCTGCCTTACAAGCAGGAAGTCGGGGGTTCGAGTCCCTCACTGCCCACCACGCAATTTGGCCTTGCATACATAGGCTAGTTCCGAATATCCGCCAGTAAGACTTCAACCTCCTGCCGCTGCGCCGCATTCAGTGGCACCAGTGGAAGTCTCGGACGCCCTCCATAATACCCGTTAAAGTCGCATGCATACTTCACGCCGCTGATGCCTAGCTCGCCTGCAATTCGCTGACTCGCCTTCGCGATCCGTTCCTGCTTCTCAATCGCCAGCTTTGTGTCATGATCCTTCCAGGCAAAGTAGATCTCCTGACACGCCTGCGGCGCGCATGCTGCAAACCCAAGGATGGCTCCCGCTGCTCCCATTTGTAAGGACTCCAGCACCCCGGTTGGAGAACCCGTCAACACTTGAAATCCGACCTCTTTACCCCGCGTCTTCAGCGGAGCCGCCGGCGGAGCAGTGGCGATCGCTGTCCCGCCTGCAAGGCTTTCTGCCGCCACAAATGTGGCTGGAGTCTGTCTCTCTGCTTCGCCTGCATGCAGCATTCTGCCCGTCACCGCTTCAAACATCGGTGTCACCGTCACGGTTCGCTTGGGCGCATTCTCCGTTGCCGCAAGAGTCGCGCGCAGACGCTCCATGTCTCCGCTGGAGTCTTTGATTCCGAGAATGTTGGGATGCTGTGCCAGCTCTGCCACCACCTCTACCGGGATGCTATAGGGCACGCAGCGCGGAATGTTGTAGAGGAGAATGGGCAACGGCGAGCGGTCCGCAACGCTTCGGAAGTAGTTCAGAACCGTCACAGTCGTCATCTGGCCTGCATAGTAAGTCGGCGTTCGGACCAGAACCGCATCAAATCCGCTCTCTGCCGCAACCTCAGCCAGCTCCAGAGTTGCCGTCGCGCTCTCTCGCCCTACCCCGGCAATCAGAACCTTGTCTGGAGATGCAGCCTGAGCTGCAGTCCGCAGCACGTCTTTCGTCTCGGCATCACTCAAAGCGGGAGCCTCGCCCGTGGAGCCAAGCACCACCATTCCCGCCAGAAGACTACGGGAATAGTGCGCTAAATTTGCCTCCAACTTGCGAAAGTAGACCCGCTCATCCGGATAGAATGGCGTCGTAACCGCTGCAAAAATGCCTTCAATTAGCATGGCTTTATTGTAAGACGCGCTCCGCGTGAAGTTTTTGGAGCGCATTGACGTTCACCCGATGAACCTGCATTGCTGCGATTCCTTCCGCAGCCGCTCGCGCCGCGGCAATCGTCGTTATCGTTGGAACTCGCGCCAGTACGGCGGCACGCCGGATGGCCTTTTCATCAAAGAACGTGTCCTGGCCGCGAGGTGTATTTATGATCAGCTGAATGCGCTCTCCCTTGATCAGATCCACCGCATTCGGACGACCTTCCTCCACCTTGAAGACGCGTTCAACATTCAGCCCCGCGTGCTCCAGCACATTCGCAGTGCCTTCAGTCGCAACCAGGTGGAATCCGAGGTGCACATACCGGCGGGCCAGTTCGATAGCCGCTTGTTTGTCATGGTCATTCACGCTGAAAAATACAGTTCCACTCGTCGGCAAAAGCTGGCCGGCTGAAAGCTGCGCTTTGGCAAATGCTTCGCCAAAGCTGGCGGCCACTCCCATCACCTCGCCCGTTGACTTCATCTCCGGGCCAAGAACTGTATCGACTCCAGCAAATTTGGACCACGGAAACACGGGAGACTTCACATAGTAGTGCGTGCCCGTATCCAGATCCCTTCCGCTTGCAAGCTTCTCCGGCAGCAATTCCCGCAGCCTCCGCCCCGTCATTAGACGCGCCGCAATCTTGGCCAACGGTACGCCCGTTGCCTTTGAAACATACGGGACGGTGCGCGACGCACGCGGATTGACCTCAATCACGTAGACCTGATCCTTGCCATTCATATCCCGCTGAATGGCGAACTGCAGATTGACGAGGCCCACGACCTTCAGCGCCATCGCCAGCTTGCGCGAGTAGTCGCGCAGCGTGTTCAGGGTTTCCTCGCGAATATCCACGGCCGGTAGCACGCACGACGAATCCCCTGAGTGTATACCTGCTTCTTCAATGTGCTGCATGATCCCAGCGATCATCACATCTTCCGAGTCGCACAGCGCATCCACGTCCACTTCCACCGCATTCTCCAGGAAGTGATCCACAAGCACGGGTCGCTCCTGCGAATACTCCACTGCTTCCCGCATATAGCGCGCTACCGATTCCGCATCGTATGCGATGACCATGGCGCGGCCGCCGAGTACATAGCTTGGGCGCACGAGCACCGGATAGCCTACTCTCTCGGCAACTGCAAGCGCCTCGTCCACACTCGTCGCGGTGCCGCCCGCCGGCTGAGGAATCTGCAGGTCTTCGAGCAGCTTTCCAAACCGCTTGCGATCTTCCGCCAGGTCAATCGATTCAGGCGAAGTTCCGATGATCGGCACGCCGGCCGCACGCAGCCTCTGTGCAAGATTGAGTGGCGTCTGCCCGCCAAACTGCACAATCATGCCAATCTTCGCGCCAGATGACGCCTCGTGGTGGTACACACCCAGAACATCTTCCAACGTGAGCGGTTCAAAGTAGAGACGGTCGCTTGTATCGTAATCCGTCGACACCGTCTCCGGATTGCAGTTCACCATGATCGTCTCGTAACCGTCGTCCTTCAGCGCAAAAGCCGCGTGGCAGCAGCAGTAATCAAACTCAATTCCCTGTCCAATCCGGTTTGGCCCCGAGCCCAGGATGATGATCTTGGGCTTGTCTGTCGGTGGCGCCTCATCCTCTTCGTCATAGGTCGAGTAGAGATATGGCGTCATGGACTCAAATTCTGCCGCACAGGTATCCACAAGCTTGTAAACAGGCCGAATCCCCTTTGACTCGCGCAGCTCACGCACCTGCTTCACACCATCGTGGCCTTCCAGCTTCCATTCCGTCGCAATGCGCTCATCGCTCAACCCGAACCGCTTGAGCCGGCGCAGCTCGTCTGCACCCATCGCATCCAGGCTCTTGTGAGATATACCCTTCTGCGCCAGCGTCACCTCGCGAATTTGATGCAGAAACCACGGATCCATTGAGGTCAATCGCGCCACTTCCCGCACGCTCATCCCGCGCTCGAACGCGAATCGAATGTAACCCAGGCGCTCTGGCCGCGGCGTCACCAGCATCTGCGTCAACCGCCGCGGCTCCAGCACCTCTGCACCTGTCTTCTTGCCAGTCTCCAGCGCACGCCAGGCTTTCATGAGTGCTTCTTTAAAGGTGCGGCCCATCGCCATCACCTCGCCCACCGATTTCATCTGCGGGCCAAGCACGTCATTGGCTCCCGGAAACTTCTCAAACTGCCACTTCGGAATCTTCACCACCACATAATCAATCGTCGGCTCAAAGCAGGCCGGCGTCTTGCGTGTGATGTCATTCGGAATCTCATCGAGCGTGTAGCCAACTGCAAGTTTCGCCGCAATCTTTGCGATTGGGAATCCCGTCGCCTTCGATGCCAGCGCCGACGAGCGCGACACGCGAGGATTCATTTCGATCACCGTCATCCGTCCGTCCAGCGGGTTGACGGCAAACTGCACATTCGAGCCGCCTGTCTCCACGCCGATCTCGCGCATCACGGCAATCGCCGCATCGCGCATCTTCTGATACTCACGATCAGTCAGCGTCTGCGCCGGCGCCACCGTAATCGAATCTCCGGTATGCACACCCATCGGGTCAAAATTCTCAATCGAACAGATGATGATCACGTTGTCCGCCAGATCGCGCATCACCTCCAACTCGTATTCCTTCCAGCCCAGCACGCTCTCCTCAACAAGGCACTCATGCACTGGAGAAAGATCCAGCCCTCGCGCCAGAATCTCCATCAGCTCTTCCCGGTTGTAGGCGATGCCGCCCCCTGATCCGCCCAGCGTGAAGCTCGGCCGGATGAGCACCGGAAATCCCAGCTTCGACGCAAAATCCAGCCCGTCCCGCAGATTGTTCACCAACGCCGACTTGGACACTTCCAGCCCGATGCGAATCATCGCATCCTTGAAAAGGAGCCGGTCCTCTGCTTTCTTGATAGCCTCCAGCTTCGCGCCGATCAGCTCCACGTTGTAGCGATCCAGCACGCCGGCGTCGGCCAGATCGACCGCCAGATTGAGCGCTGTCTGCCCACCCACCGTCGGCAAAAGGGCAAACTTCCCCGCGCCCGCTCCGAGCATCTCCGCCTCTTTGCGAATAATCTCTTCCACGTATTCGCGGGTCAGCGGCTCCACATACGTGCGGTCCGCCAGCTCCGGGTCGGTCATGATGGTGGCTGGGTTTGAGTTCACCAGCACTACCTCATAGCCTTCCTGCTTCAGAGCTTTGCAGGCCTGCGTTCCGCTATAGTCAAACTCCGCCGACTGTCCAATCACAATCGGCCCCGAGCCGATCACAAGAATCTTCTGAATGTCATTTCTGCGTGGCATTTTCTTCTTGTCCCTAGCCTTGTCTCTAGCCTGGTTCGTCTCGTACTCTGAGTTCCCTGTCAACCCAATGCATCGATCAGATTGCGAGCGACCGCCGATCCGTCGCTCCAAAAAACAGCGGAGCCAAAAGCCCCGCTGTCTTGCAATGCATCAACATCTCCACAGAAACACTTTCATCCCTTCCACTCCTCCATCATCTTCCTGAAGTCGTGGAACAAGTAATGCGAATCATGCGGACCCGGCGCTGCCTCCGGGTGATACTGCACGCTGAAGAGCGGCAGCGTCTTGTGCCGCAAGCCTTCCAGTGTCTGGTCGTTCAGGTCCACGTGCGTCAGCTCTACCTCATTCGCATTGATCGAATCCGGATCGACCGCGAAGTTGTGGTTGTGTGCCGTAATCTCCACCTTACCCGTTGCATTATTCCGTACGGGATGGTTTCCGCCATGATGCCCGAACTTCAGCTTGTACGTACGCCCGCCAAGCGCCAATCCCGTGAGCTGGTGCCCCAGGCAGATGCCGAAGATCGGCACCCGACCCATCATCTCGCGAATCGCGCGCACCGCGTAATCCACCGGTTCCGGGTCCCCCGGCCCATTCGACAGGAAGACGCCATCGGCCTTCATTGCAAGTACGTCCGCTGAGCTCGTTTCAGCCGGAACCACCGTCACGCGGCAGCCTTCGCGCGTCAGCATCCGCAGAATGTTTTGCTTGATCCCGAAGTCGTACGCCACCACATGCAGCAGCTTACGTCCGTCTCCATCCGGTACCGGCAGCAACGGATCACCACTTTGATTCCGGCTGTCTTGCGCATCGAATGTGTACACCGACCTGGTGGAAACCACCCGCGCCAGATCCGTCCCATCCATCTTGCGGATGTTGCGTGCGCGCTCGACCAGGACATCTGCGTTGCTCTCAGCCGTCGAAATCACGCCGCGCATGACGCCATGAGTCCGCAAATGCCGCACC
>JAJYAE010000150.1 GCA_021779695.1 Acidobacteriota bacterium
CCTGCGCCCTCTGTCACTGAGGGCATGTCCACCTACTCCAACATGCGCAAACAGGTCGACGAGAAATCCATGGGGCCGGCTAATAATATGCCGTCCATCCTGAGTAAGGTCGGCATTGCCCAACACCTCAACGAGCAGCTACCCCTCAATCTCACTTTCATTGACGATCAGGGACGGCAAGTCCAGCTCAGCGACTATTTCGGCAAGATTCCTGCCATCCTCGCGCTGGTCTATTACCGCTGCCCCATGCTCTGCTCGGAAGAGCTCGACGGCCTCACCAGCGCCCTTCAGATGGTGAACTTCGCACCCGGCAAGGACTTCAACGTCATCGTCGTCAGCATCGATCCCTCTGAGGGGCCCGACCTGGCCGCCGCCAAAAAACGCAGCTATCTCAAACGCTACGGTCATCCGGAAACTGCAGACGGATGGCACTTCCTCACCGGAACGCAGTCCAATATCGATGCCCTTACGCAAGCCGTCGGCTTTCGCTATGCCAGGATTCCAGGCCCCGATGGCAAGCTGACCCAGTTCGCGCATGCCAGCTCGATTGAAATCGTCACCACTGACGGAAAGCTGGCTCAGTACTACATGGGCGTTGAATACTCGCCCAAAGATATGATCCTCGGGCTCGTCGAGGCCTCATCGAATCGCATCGGTTCGCCGGTCGAAAATATTCTGACCTATTGCTACCATTACGATCCCCAGACCAACACGCACTCGCTCATCATTGCGCGCATCGTGCAGCTCGGGGGATTCGTCACGATCGTGATGCTCGGCGGCTTTATGTTCCTCATGCTGCGCAAGGATTACCGGCAGGCTCATCAGTCGACGCCCGCAACAAATGTGCAAGAACCAAAGGTGAACGGATAACGGAATGTCTCATATCAGTCCAGTTCTTTGGCAGTTCCTCGTTAAGTGGCTGACGCACTTCGCGCTTTTCCCACCGGAAGCATCGAAGATTGCGCCACAGATGGACGCGCTCTATTTCTTCATCGTCCTCGTCAGTCTCGTGGGCCTGACCATCGTCATCCTGCTCGTCCTCGGCTTCTCCATCCTGTACAGCAAAAAACGCCATCCTGTCGCTGTGCAGATTGAAGGCTCAACCCTGCTTGAAGCCACCTGGACCATCATCCCTCTCGGATTGTTCCTGGTCATGTTTGTCTGGGGCGCGCTCATCTACTTCCGCGTATACACGCCGCCGGCCAACGCCATGAATATCTATGTTGTCGGCAAGCAGTGGATGTGGAAGGCTGAGCATCCCGGCGGTCAGCACGAGATCAATGCGCTGCATATCCCCATCAATCAGCCCATTCAGCTCACGCTCATATCGCAGGATGTCTTTCACAGCTTCTCCATTCCTGCCTTCCGTGTGAAGCGCGAAGCCATCCCGGGCCGCTACAACTCCGTCTGGTTCGAAGCCACCACGCCCGGAACCTACCACCTCTTCTGCACGCAATACTGCGGCACTGAGCACTCCCACATGATTGGCGAAGTCTATGCCATGACGCCCGAGGACTACAGGAAGTGGCTGGCCAGTTCCACCAGCGGTGCTTCCCTCGCTCAGAATGGCGAGCGGCTCTTCGCCAGCCTCAGCTGCACTGCCTGCCACAACGCACGCCCCGATGCCCGTGGCCCAAGCCTGGTCAACGTTTACGGATCCAGGCTCCGCCTCGCCAATGGCGAAAGCATCATCGCCGATGATGCCTACCTGCGTGAGGCCATTCTCGATCCTTCACAGCACGTCACACAGGGCTTCGCACCCATCATGCCCACCTATCAGGGCCAGGTCAGCGAAGAAGGCGTCATCGCGCTGGTCGAGTACATCAAGAACCTCAAGTCCGACTATCGCATTCAGCAGACCACCACAACCACCGATCTGCTCCCAGAGAGTGAAGGCAAGGCGGTATCCTCCGGCTCTAAGGCAGCTGGACTCAACCCCGCAAGAACAGGGATGGTGAATCAATGAGCAGCGCGACAATCGTGAATCTTCCCGACCAGTCGACAGCCAGAATTCCCAAGATGAATTATCTGAGCAAGGAGAACGGCCTGCTCAGCTGGCTCCTCACTGGAGACCACAAACGAATCGCGATCCTCTATCTGATCTCGATCAGCTTCTTTTTCTTCATCGGTGGCGCCCTTGCGGGACTCATCCGTCTCGAATTGCTCACGCCTCAATCGGATCTGATGGCCACGGATACCTATAACAAGGTTTTCAGCATGCACGGCATCATCATGATCTTCTTCTTTCTGGTGCCATCCGTGCCGGCCACGCTGGGCAACTTCCTCATCCCCATGATGCTCGGCGCCAAGGATCTGGCCCTGCCCAAAATCAATCTCCTCAGCTGGTATCTCTACATCGGCGCTGGCATCCTCGCCCTCTACGCCATGATGACCGGCGGCGTCGATACCGGCTGGACATTCACCACGCCCCTCTCCACCCACTACGTCAATACAAACGTCATCACCACAGGGATGGCGATCTTCATCGCCGGATTCAGCTCCATCTTCACCGGCCTGAACTTCATCGTCACCATCCACAAGATGCGCTGCCCAGGCATGACCTGGTTCCGCATGCCGCTCTTCGTCTGGGGCCACTACGCCACCAGTATTCTGATGGTCCTCGGAACTCCGGTTCTTGCCATCGCCCTCGTCCTCGTCGTCCTCGAACGCACAGTCGGCATCGGCGTATTCGACCCAGCAAAAGGCGGCGATCCGCTGCTCTTCCAGCACCTGTTCTGGTTCTACTCCCACCCCGCCGTCTACATCATGATCCTGCCCGGCATGGCCGTCATCAGCGAGGTCATCTCGACCTTCAGCCGGAAGCGCGTCTTCGGCTATACGGCCGTTGCCTTCTCGTCCGTCGCCATCGCCGTCTTCGGCTTCTTCGTCTGGGCGCACCACATGTTCATCATGGGCATCTCAAACTACTCGGTGCTCATCTTCTCGCTGCTCACCATGCTGGTTGCGGTGCCCTCGGCCATCAAGATCTTCAACTGGGCCTTCACCCTCTACAAGGGCTCCATCACCTTTGAGACCCCCATGCTCTACGCCTTCGGCTTCATGGGTCTCTTCACCATCGGCGGCATGACAGGCGTCTTCCTCGGAACGTCGGGCACTGACATCCACCTCACTGAGACCTACTTCATCGTCGCCCACTTCCACTTCGTGATGGTAGGTGGCATGCTCATGGCCTTCCTCGCGGGTCTGCACTTCTGGTGGCCCAAAATGACAGGCCGCATGTATCCCGAGAAAATCTCACAGCTCGCCGCGCTGGTCACCTTTATCGGATTCAACCTGACCTTCTTCCCTCAGTTCATCCTCGGCACCCTCGGCATGCCACGCCGCTATGCATCCTATCCGCCGGAGTTCCAGGTCCTGAATGTCTTCTCCACTGCCGGCGCCACAGTCCTTGGCGTCGGATACCTGCTGCCGGTCCTTTATCTCACCTGGTCCCTGAAGTATGGGGAAATTGCCGGCGACAACCCTTGGCAGGCCACGGGCCTTGAATGGCAGACGCAGTCCCCGCCGCTTACTGAAAACTTCCGCGAGATTCCCATCATGGACCACGAAGCGTACGACTACGAATGGCTTGAGCGCCAGAAAGAAAAAGAGGTCGCCAGTGTCGGATAGCCCTGTGATGACTCAAGGCGCGCTGGAGGTTGCCGAACACGCGCATCCTCCCTATCAGCGCCATCACTTTGAGACGGTCGATCAGCAGGCGGATGCCACAAACTTCGCCATGTGGGTCTTCCTGCTGACTGAGGTCATGTTCTTTGGCGGTCTCTTTACCGCCTATCTGATCTTGCGCAACTGGTACTACCCCGCCTTTGTCGCGGCATCCCACCAGCTCAGCATCTTCTGGGGCACCACCAACACCGGCGTGCTCATCACCTCCAGCTTCACCATGGCCATGGGCGTCTGGTGCGCAGAGACCCGCCGCAAAAGCGGTCTCGTCCTCGCGCTTGTCGCAACCTTCGTCCTCGGCCTCGTCTTCCTCGGCATCAAAGGCATCGAGTACCACGAGAAATGGGAGAAGCATCACGTCCCAGGCTTCCATTACAGCCTCCAGTCCTTCATCAACCCGTCGTCTGATCCCGTCGCGCAGGAATATGGCGATAAGCCCCTGCCCATCGACATGGCGCGGAAGACTGAGCTCTACTTCTTCCTCTACTTCGCCATGACCGGCATGCACGCCCTGCACATGATCATCGGAATCGCAATCCTGGCCTTCATGATCGTCCGCGCCCGAGCCGGGGCTTATACATCAGGCCATGTCACATTTGTCGAAAACTTCGGACTCTATTGGCACTTTGTCGATATCATCTGGATCTTCCTGTTCCCGCTTCTCTATCTCATCAGCAGGCATCAGTAAAGGAGGACTGACTTGAGCGAACACAGCGATCACGAACACCACATCGTCAGCCCCAAGGTCTACGTCGCGATCTTCTTCTCGCTTCTCTTGTTCACTGGCCTCACGGTCGCGGCCTCCTATCTTGAAATGGGAATCTTCAATCCCATCGTCGCCCTCGGCATCGCCGTCATCAAGGCCACCCTTGTCGTGCTCTTCTTCATGCACGTCAAGTACAGCACCAAGCTCACCAAGCTCACCGTCGGCGCTGGCCTCTTCACCTTCATTGTCCTCGTCGGCATGACCCTCTCCGACTACATCACCCGCGCATGGGGCCGCTGGTAGGCCTCGTTTTCATCCCACTGCAACGGGCCGTCCTGCGGGGCGGCCTGATGCTTTTCTGAGCCCTCACTTCCTGTAGCCTGATGCAGGAGATCCTGTCCGTGACCGTGTCCGATATCCCGGAAGCCCTTCAATCCTTTGCTTCAAATCCCCGCGTCAACGTCCGCCGCGGTGGTCCCCCGCGCCCCGGCGCCCGCTGTGTCGTTTACTGGATGCAGCGCGCCATGCGCGTCATCGAGAATCCCGCGCTGGACGTGGCCATCCAGGTGGGCAATCTCCTCGGTCTGCCCGTCGTCATCTTCTTGTCCGTCATCCCCAACTACCCCAACGCCAACCTGCGCCACTATCACTTCCTTGCCCAGGGCCTCCGGGACGTCGCCGAAGATGCCGCTGCCCGCGGTGTCGGCTTCCTCGTCCGCCGTCATCCTGACAATTCGCTCGAAGCCTTTCTCGAAGAAGTCGAGGCCGCCCTCGTCATCGGCGATGAGAATCCCTGCCGCGAGCCCGAACGTTGGCGCAACGTGCTCGCCGGCCGCCTCAAGCTGCCCTTCTGGACAGTGGATGCCGACGTTGTCGTGCCCTCCGCGCTCTTTAATCGCAGCTACTTTCTGCTGCGTCACTTCCGCCCCCATCTCAAAGCGCAGCTCCCAAACTTCCTCGTGGCGCAGCAGCCTGTTCAGCCGCTCCATCCCTTTCGCCCATGGAAGCCCATCCCATCCTTTGACCTTGCCGGCGACATCACCGCAGGCTTCACCAGGCTCGATCGCAGCGTCGCTCCCGTCGAAACATTCACCGGCGGCACGCACGCCGCGCTCAAGCGCCTTCGCGCCTTTGTCGATCACGATCTCGCGCGATACGAAGACACACGCAACCACCCCGAAGTCAAGGGAACCAGCCGCCTCTCGCCCTATCTCCACTTCGGCAACATCAGCCCCCTCACCATCGCTCTCGCCGCGCAGGACGCCGTGAGGCGTGGCAAAGCCCCCGCATCTGCCTGCGACAAGTTTCTCGACGAGCTCATCGGCTGGCGCGAGCTCGCCGTGCTTTTCGTCCGCCACACGCCCGCCTACGACACGTGGGAATGCGCGGAACCCTGGGCCCGCAAGACGCTCATTGAACACGCTGGCGACCCGCGGGACCATCGCTACACATTCGAGCAACTGGAGCGCGCCGAAACGCACGACGACCTCTGGAACGCGGCCCAGCGTGAGATGGTCCACTCCGGCTGGATGCACAACTACATGCGCATGTATTGGGCCAAGAAGATTCTCGAATGGGCCCCTGATCCGGCCCGCGCCTTTGACTGGGCGGTCACGCTGAATGATCGCTATGAGCTCGACGGCCGCGATCCCAACGGCTACGCCGGCATCGCGTGGGCGATCGTCGGCAAGCACGACCGGCCCTGGTTTGACCGGCCTGTCTTCGGCGTCATCCGCCCCATGAGCGGCGCTTCCATCGCGAAGAAGATCGACGCAGGCGCCTACATCCGTCAGAACGGCGGGCCGTCTTCCTCGCTGGGCTTCTGAAGACCGCCCCCATGCTAAGGTCACGTTACCCCATTTAAACAATTGCGCAAGCGGTTCTATAATGGGAATCAATTTCAGACCCGGAAACTGTGTGTTTCACGTTGCGCAATCCATTGGATTCCGCTCAAGTCCCCCTCGGACAATGCGAGAGGGGAGGCGGATGCCGGACGCCGGGCGCGTGTGAAAACTTTAGATTTTGCTCTTTTACCTTTTCTGATTGCCTTGGGATGCGAGACGCGCACGCGATTGCGTGTCGCTTTCGTGCCTGGTCTCCGCAGGCAATCTCGTGTTGCGGCTTTCGGTGCGGCGCTGTCGCTCGCCTTCGGACTCCTCGGCATCGCCGCTCAGCAGTTGCCTGCACCTCAGCGCAACTTGCCGCCGCGAGCTGCCGCCGCGCAGCGCTTCCTGGCTCGGCGCGGCTGGAGCGGACATCCCGCCGTCTCTGCTGCCGCGCGCACGCGGCCCGCCACGGCCCACCCTCGCGCCCAGTCCACCGGCACCGTGGCCTCCTGGCAGCCCCTCGGTCCGATGGCCGTCGCCACGCCCAGCTACGGCCCCGTCTCCGGCCGCATCACGTCCATCGCGTTCGATCCCGCTGACTCCACCGGCAATCGTGTCTATCTCGGCGCCACCGGCGGCGGTGTCTGGCTCGCCCAGAATGCGGCCACAAGCAGCGCTTCCAATGTCGTCTTCACGCCGCTCACCGACAGCACCGCAGCCATGAGCAATGCGCTCGACGCCTCCATCAGCATCGGAGCCGTCAGCGTGCAGCCGGGCGGCACCGGCGTCGTGCTGGCCGGCACCGGCGATCCCAACGATGCGCTCGATTCCTACTACGGCGCCGGCATCCTCCGCTCCACCGACGGCGGCAATACCTGGAGTCTCATGCAGCAGACTACCGATGTTGAGCAGGGCCTTGGCATCCAGGATTACATCTTTCTCGGCGAGGGCTTCGCTGGCTTTGCCTGGAGCACCGTGACCCCGCAACTCGTCGTCGCGGCCGTCTCGCAGGCGTATGAAGGCACGCTCGTCGATGCCGAGCGCCCCAGCCTGAGCTACGAGGGACTCTACTACTCCAGTGACAGCGGTGCTTCCTGGCATCTGGCGACAATCACCGACCCCAGCGGTGCGGACGTGCAGGGCCCGACCGACGCCTATGCGAATCCGCATGGCAACGCTGCAACCGCCGTCGTCTGGAATCCCGTGCGCCAGCTTTTCTTCGCCGCCATTCGCTATCACGGCTACTACCAATCCTCCGACGGCATCCACTGGACGCGAGTCGCCACGCAGCCCGGCACTGGCCTGACGACGTCAATGTGTCCCACAAACATCGGCTCCATCGGCTCCACGGCCTGCCCCATCTTTCGCGGCGCGCTCGCCGTCAATCCGCAAACCGGCGACACCTTCGCGTGGACCGTCGATGCCTTCAATCAGGATCAGGGCCTCTGGCAGGATGCCTGCAAAAACAGCGGAGGCGCGTGCAGCATTCCTGCGCCCAGCTTCACCACGCAGTGGTCTACCGCGGCCCTCGACGCGAATGTCCCGCTCATGGGCGCATCCACCGTACTCAATGGTGACTACAACTTCTCACTCGCGGCCGTACCCTCCGGCCAGGACACATTGCTCTTCGCCGGCGCCAATGACCTTTGGAAGTGCAGTCTCGCCATGGGCTGCTCCTGGCGCAACACCACCAACGCCGCCACATGTATGAGCGCGCAGGTTGGTCCTTATCAGCATGCTTTCGCCTGGAGCGCCGCCAATCCCCTCGAGCTTTTCATCGGCAACGACAGCGGCCTCTGGCGCTCCATGGATGATGTCGCCGAAACCGGCACCGTCTGCAACGCGACAGATGCCACCCACTTTCAGAATCTGAATGCGGGGCTCGGCTCCCTGGCAGAGGTTGAAAGCCTCTCTGAGATTCCCGTCTCGCCGTACACGATGATGGCAGGCTTCGGCGTCAATGGCACCGCCGGTGTCAAGAGCACGACCAGCGCCACGGCTGACTGGCCACAGATCTTCTCCGGGGAAGGTGGACCCGTCGCCGTTGATCCTTCCAACGTCAACAACTGGTACGTCAATAACCAGGCTGGCGTCTCCATTTATCTTTGCTCGCAGAGCGGCCCCTGCACGCCGTCAGATTTCGGCGCCACGCCCGTCGTTTCGGACGCGGATGTCAGCGGCGATGGCCAGACCATGACCACGCCCGCGCCCTTCCTTGTCGATCCCCTCGATCCATCGCAGCTTCTCGTCGCGACCTGCCGCATCTGGCGCGGCCCCGCCACCGGCGGCTGGAGCGGCTCCAACGCCATCAGCCCCTTCCTCGACGGCATCACCGGCCAGGCCTACTGCAACGGCAATGCGCTCGTCCGCTCGCTCGCTGTCATGCCGCTCTCCGGCGGCAGCGAGGTCATCTACGTGGGCATGGCGGGCTCGCTCGACGGCGGCGCAAACAAGGCCGGCCACATCTTCAGCGCGCTCTTCAATCCCGCCAGCAGCACCGCCCCGGTTTGGCAGGACCTCACGCTGAATCCCGTCTCGAATGACACCCTGGGATTCAACCTCTACGGTTTCGATATCTCCAGCATCTCGATCGATCCGCATGACGCCACCGGCAACACCGTCTACGCGACCGTCGAGGGCATGGGCAATCCGCAGCAGGCCGTGCGCGTGCTCTATCGCTCCACCGACGCCGGCGCGCATTGGCAGACGCTGTCTTCAAATCTTCCTGAGACACCCGCGAGCAGCGTCGTCGTCGATCCTCTTGATGCAAACACCGTCTATCTCGCGACGGATGCCGGCGTTTTCTCCACGCGGCAAGTCACTACCTGCGCCGCCACTCCTTCCAACTGCTGGGCGCCCTTTGGCGCGGGCCTGCCGCAGGCGCCTGTCGTGGCGCTTCGCGCTGCGCAGCCCTCGGTCTCGCCCAACGTGCTGGTGGCGGCCACCTATGGCCGCGGCATCTGGCAAATCCCCCTCTGGACCGCAGGCACGCAGCTCACCACCGCGACCCTCAACCCCGCCTCGCTCACCTTTGCGAGCCAGGCCGAGGGAACGATCAGCGCCGCGCAATCTGTGACCCTGACCAACACCGGCGGCATTGCCCTCATCCCGACGGCCCTCGCGGTCACCGGCGATTTTGCCGAGACGGATAACTGTCTCAACCAGACCATCAACGCCGGCGCCAGTTGCACGGTGCAGATGACATTCATGCCCACGCAGACCGGCACCCGCACCGGCCAGCTGACCATCAGCGCCAATATCTCCGGCGGCCAGTTGTCCGTGGCTCTCACGGGCACCGGAGCTTCGGCAGGTCCTGTCCAGCTATCACCGGCCTCCATCAACTTCGGCTCGGTAGAAGTGGGAACCACATCCAGTGCGTTGCAGGTCTCGCTGCAGAACAGCAGTACCAGCGCCGTGCCCATCAGCAGCGTCAATGTCTCGGCCCCATTCGCTCTGGCCAGCAACGCCTGTGGCGCGTCCATCGCCGCCGGCAGCGCCTGCCAGCTCACCGTCACCTTTGCGCCCACACAGTCGGGGCCGTCCTCTGGGACCCTCACGCTCGTCACCGCCAGCAGCACGCAGAGCGTCGTGCTCACTGGCACCGGCGCAGCACCGCCCACGGACACGCTCTCGCCTGCGTCGCTCACATTTTCCGGCACCATCATCGGGCAGACCTCTGCCGCGCAGACCGTGCAGCTCACCAACAGCGGCGGCGTCCCGCTGACCTCCATCGCCGCCGTCGCCGGCGGGCCTTACCAGGTGGCCAGCAACTGCGCCACGCAACTTGCCGCCGGCTCAACCTGCTCACTCAGCGTCACGTTCGCCCCCACAGCCGCCGGAACGCAGACCGGCGCTCTCACCGTTACAGACAGCCTTAAATCGCAGACTGTCGCGCTGAGCGG
>JAJYAE010000151.1 GCA_021779695.1 Acidobacteriota bacterium
TTAGCGTTCCACTGGCGTCTGCGGCCGCGGCCATGCCCCACAGGTAAGACGTCCCTGGTGTTGATCAGCGATGTTGATCAGCGCCAATCGTGTCACGGTGACGGCCATCTCGACAATGACCAACACAGGCGGATGCGTTGAAAGGTCCTCTTTGGAGCGCTGAATGCCATCTACTCTTCGGCATTATGAAGCGGCTTATCCACGGGCGCAAAAAGAGACTCTTCCGCGTCTTGAACAATCTGTGAGTTCCTCACTCGAGAGAAGTGCGCAAGTGGATCAAGAAACACAAAGACGCGATCATGTTGTACCCCCTGCCCAGTTACTTGCAGGAGCTGAATCCCGGCGAATGGCTTAATTTCGACCTTAATCAACGAGCACAACGGCCGCGCCAGCCAAGAGCTCGGCGGCTCGAATACGCGCTTCCATCGGAGCCTGCGCAGCTTACAGACACAGCCACAACCAGTCGAGCGTAACTTCAGGGCCGGATCAATAGATACTTCATCTCCATTTTGTGTCTTTTGAGTGTAGAGGCGAATCCTTCGCGTACCAACTCCCCTGCTCCTACAAACCTACTTGCATGTCTGTGACAATGACTTGCCAGCAAGCCCGCTTGTGCAAGCAGAGCACCCGCGGTGCAGTGTGAAGCATCTTGAAGTAAAAGGTTCATTGCTAAGGCCTGCCTATTCATCACACAACTCAGCACAGACATGAGCTGATAAATCTTGGCAAAACATCACACAGCGCACGACTGGCGGCCTTAGAAGAGACTGCCTGCCACTTGCTCAGTGGCGGCATCTATCTTCATTGCGAGCATCGCAGGAGTGAGAATTGGATCATTTCGGATTGAGGTCCCAAGCGAAATCGTGAAGACTTGATTGCGTACGCGACCGAGTGCTTTCTCTTCCGTCACCATCTTGCGATGGAGGATTGAGCATGTTGCCGCTTCATTACCAACGGCGCTTAAGGGCTGTGCTGCAGAGCGACACGAGCGCTTTAGGCTCATTAGGTACTCCGCGTGTGCGTTGCCAGTGACTTCAACCGTGATCTGCAGTGTGCGTTCTTTCCTTCCACTTCGCACCGTGAAAGTGCAAGAATGCGAGTCTCCAGGACTTCCAGGGAATATCCCGGATACGTCGGCACCAACTAGATCCGAGGCTGTGGCATCATTCATCCATGGGCACTTTTCATCGGCACGCGCTATCGTGCAGGTGATTAGGATAAACCCGGCGATGGCGGCGAGATGGGACAATGCATGCAGATTGCGGTTGTGATGGAGTCTAACGTTCATATTCTGCTTGTCCGCTATCAGATGAGATCCATGAGTGCACGTGCCAGGGTATGCTCTCGTTGGATATCTCAGGATGCCCGCGCAGGTAATTGAGCGAATAAGTCGGCGCTCCAGGATCTACTTTCTCGTCCACAAACATCGCCTGCTCCGCGGCAGCTTTGTCCCTCATTCCCATGCGACGGTACAAAATTGAAAGGTTGTAGTGCGCCGAAAGGTCGTCCGGGTCGATTTTCTGGAGTGCCTGAAACTGTTCCATAGCTGCCTTAGCGTCGTCCTGTCGATAGTAGGCAATGCCGAGTTCGCGCCGGGCGTCTCGCGACTGCGGATACTGAGAGACAACTCTTTGGAAATCCTCAATTTCCCTGGATACGTCACCTGCACGTCGCTGCAGAAGGCCGTCGTAGTATAAGGCGCGGGCACTGCCAGGCTCCAGCGTGAGCGCCCTACGAATGGCAGTTCGCGCGGAGTCGTACTTCTCCCAGAGAATTTCTGCAACAGCGATGTTGATGTAACCATCCGCGTAGTTGTAACGGCTCTTGATCACCTCAGTAAATGCT
Organism: Acidobacteriota bacterium; assembly: GCA_021779695.1. Next base: position 1,846 of record JAJYAE010000151.1, read on the forward strand.
GAGACTGACTCAGCGTATTGAAGTTCATCGAGCAGTGCAATGCCGAGATTATTCCAGCGCATCCAGTCTGGATTGTCCACTTGGTTTGGAGGCTCGGGTAGATTGCTGCCAATCTGTAACGTGCGCGTCGTCGATGCAATCTCTACCACAGGATATGCGGGGTGGTCCTTGCCAAAGACGTTATTCAAGTAGCTTTGACGAAAATGTCGGTAGTTTACCTGGCCAGTTACCGAGACGGGGCCCTTCACGTCACTCGGCAGCTTGAAGCGATAACGAACCAGCACGGAACGGCCAGCTTGAATGCTGTTGTCGTAGGCAACCGAGTGAATGGTCCATACCTCGTGGTTATCTACGAACTCGCCTGCGCCAGTTACGGGCCGATTCGTGAAGCTATGCGCGCCAGGGTCGAGCGTTCCGTCGGGCTTGAGGAATCCACTGTGATAGATCTCCCTGCCGCTCGAGTCCTTAACTGTGAACTCTACCCATGCTTCGTAGAGATCGCGCACTTCCGGAATGAGAGAGTGGCCAATATTTCTGTTCTGGATTACGACGTATGCTTCGACCGTGCTATTGGGCTTGAGGTTGAATGACGTCCTGCCGAGCGGGGCAATCAATCCTTCCTCGCCTGCGATGCGAAGGCCAAATATATCGATATTGAGGTAGTTTCCTGAACGCAGGAAGTCGATCGTCTTCTGGAGTTGCGCGTCGTAACCGTAATAGAAAGGAACCGCAGTGTTCCCTGCAAGCCAACGGTGTGATGCGAAGGCTCCATTCTTCGCGCCATACTCTTCGAGTTGTGCTGGTTGGCGCTTCATGTGGCAGCCCTGGCACGTAGACAAGTCGGCGGTATAGAAGGTTAGAGGATTTTGTCGAGAAAATTTCGACTGTTGCCATTCATCGTATGTAGTGAAGGCACGAATGAACTTGTAATCATTGAGTGTCGCTGGAAGATTGGCCTTGTGGCATGCAGCACAAAAAGTTGCGGAATGCAGAAAGTCGTGCATGACGGCACGAGAGTGACGCTCAGGGTATTTCATGATCTCTGAAAAGGGAACCTGACCTGGAATCCGGTTTCCATTCTCATCCACGATGACAGATGGAACTCCGATCTGCGCGCTCGCGTTTCCCTCAGTTGAATTAAGACTCACAACCGAATGACACGCCATGCAAGTCAGCCCGTCCGTGTCTATCATGATGCGATCCACCTTGGAATTCGTCGTGAGCCCCCCGCTCACTACAGCTACAGGGTTATGGCAACTATCACAGTGGCGCGCGAAAGCAATGCCACGCTTCGGGTCACGAATTAGGATGTTTACGCTGGTGCGGTAAAACGGGGTGCGAAACGAGTTGGAATGGAGGGACTGCCGCCACTGCGTATATGCCTCCTGATGGCAGGTTCCACAGTACTCTGCCGTGGGAAAAGCTCCGGGCTGAATAAACCCCTCTCCCTTAACCGTGATGTTGCCTGGCGCGAAGGGATGGTCCTTGCCGAAGTGGAAATCGTAAGCAGGCTGAATCATTGCGTTGTATGCCTTGCGGTCCTCTGCCTGGCGTGCTTCGGCCTTTAAGGCCATTTCGGAAAAAGCTCCTCCGTGCTGGGGTCGGTCGCTTGCGGTGACGCTTTGCGATGAGACACTTTGTTGCTTCACGTCCATCTGCCCGTGCACAAGCGAACATATGCAACTTAAAAGGGTCGTTGCAAGCAAGGTGACAACCCCTCGTTTCCGACTGCGCATAGATAGCTCGCTAACGGGCATTGGAAGACCTAGGGATACGTTCTGAGGACTCGGATTTCTGCATGGCATGATTCGAAGGCAGCTTCCCTCGGGACATTCCCGCGGCAATACTGTCATAGGCGCTTGGCACGAGCCCCTTCCCTTCCTCGATTGCGTAGTAGCGGTCCACTCCGGGCAACTGATAGGACTCCTTTGCACCATCGGGCCAGCGAATCTCTACCCTGTCTACTGTTGTTGCCTGACCAATTCCGAAGTGCAGGCGGAAATCGTTTGAGGACTCGAAACTTCCCCCACTCATCACATCGCCGCGCTGGCGAAGTCCGCCAGCAGTCAGGTAGACTGTCGAGCCAATCGCATCGCGGGGGCTCTTGGCGCCTCCGATCAACTTCAGACCAACCCAGTGATTGGTATTGTTGCTCACATTCCGCAGCAGGACCGGCGTATGGTCAATGCAGTTAATGACCACGTCAATCTTTCCGTCATTGAAAAGATCGCCGAATGCAGCTCCGCGCGCAGGAAGAACATCACTCAGCCCGGTACCTAACACGGCCGGCATTAATTCAAATCTCTGGCCGTGATTGGCGTTGTGAAAGAGCAATGGCCGCTCAGCCCACGATGTGCCCCAGTTGTGCTGATCAACCTGCGGGTACACATGGCCTGCGACAAACATCAGATCCTTCCAGCCGTCGTTGTCATAATCGAAGAATTCTGTCCCCCAACTCAGGAATGGATAGGTTGGTTCTGCCATTCCCATCTCCGGCGTGATATCGACAAAGTTGGCATCACCATCGTTGCGATACAGGGTCTTGTAATCGTCGGAGAATGTCGTGGTGTAGAGATCCAATCTTCCATTGTTGCGGTAATCGCCCACCGCCAATCCCATGGACGCGGTCTCTCGCGCATCTTGATTCAGAGCAAATCCAGAGTAGTAGCTTGAATCATCAAATGTGCCATTGCCCTTGTTGATGTAGAGATAGTTGGGCGAAGAATCATCCGTCACAATGAGATCGACTTTGCCATCGTTATCAATGTCGACAAATGTGGAGGAAAATCCGTAGTAGTGGCGCTTGTCGCTTACGCCTGCCTTTTCGCTGACATCAGTGAATGTACCGTCGCCATTGTTGTGGAAGAGGTGATCAGGCTCTCCAGGAAGGCCGCGCGGACCACACATTGTCTGAGCACCTCGGAAAGAGCAATTGGCATATCCCACTGCCTTGTTGCCCGAGAGCGGAAGGTTGTTCATGTCCCAGTGCACATAACCTGGAACAAAAATGTCGAGACGCCCATCTCCGTCATAATCTCCAAAGCTCGGACCCGTCGACCAGTTGCCAAGTGTCACGCCCGCCTTCTCGGCAACGTCACTAAACGTGCCATCATGGTTGTTGCGGTACAGACGATTCTTGCCGTAATTGGCAACGTAAAGGTCCGGCCAACCGTCATTATCGAAATCGCCCACTGCGACTCCGAATCCCCACCGATCGTTCGTCACACCAGCTTGCTCGGCAACGTTGGTAAACGTACCGTCGTGATTGTTGTGGAAGAGTGCGGCGTGAGGAGGCATCGCCTTGCCGCTTTCGGCGTTGAAGGTAGAGCCGTTGACAATGTAGATATCGAGCCAACCATCATGATCGTAGTCAAGAAGCGCAACACCTGAACCGATAGTTTCAAGGATGTACGCCTTCTGCGGCGTTCCCATCACGTGCTTCCAAGTGGTGAGACCGGCCTGTTGTGAGATGTCCTGAAAGATCACCGGACCATCTTTCACAAATCCGCCGGCGGTGATGGGCCGGTTCTCTGCGTCCAGTACCGGCGCAAAGACACCCCCAGTCGCCGAACCGGATTGCTGCGTAGGTGACGATGCAGCATTTCCTCCGTAGAGTAGCGGCTGTGACGATTGCTGTGTTTGCGCGTGCGCTACGGATGCGCCGCCAGCGATAAGGACGGAAAGGAGTGCGGCTGCAAGGCGCGGCAGCAACCTATTCAACATACAGCAATTCAACGGTGACCTCACGAGCGGGAAAGTGCTCTGGTCACCCATCTTGGCGGTTTATCTAGAGCTCTGTCACCAGCGAAACGGATGAAAGCTTAGTCGAACTTCTGATGGAGGCTGAAGCGCATCTTCCGCTCGATCACGTCCACCGATTGATCCTTGGCGCGCAGGCAAGGCACACGTCGACCTATGTCGCCACGGCAAGTCGAACGGGCGGAACGTCGAGGCTCGCCGCAAATTCCCAAGACCCTCTATAAACCAGGAACTCGCGCAAGCGGTATCCGAAGTGACGATGGGGCACGGGAGGAACGTTCAGGCTTATGGCAATCGCTCGCGTCCTCAGGAAGCAGTTGCTCAGTCTATTTTGTCGCTGAGCTAACGTCAGGTTTTTGGGGGGGGCGAAGAGTGGCCCGAAACAGTGCCACTTTTCGCCCTTATCGGGTCATACAGTCTCTTTCTTGGCCGCGGAAGCTGCGATTGAGTTCCAATGGTAGACGAACTCGACATTCCCAAATTGCATATTGGGATCAGAAGGATATGTTGCCGCAATGACGGTTTTTCCCCAAGGATGGCCGTAGTAGGAATTGAGATTGATATTCCGTGACGTCCGCCAGCCAGCGCCAATAACTGCTTTGATTTGAAATGAGAAAGAATCGTCGTGGCTCGTGGACGATTTTAGGACTTCTCTTCTGGCCGGAATTTGAGCTAACCCAGGTTTCAAAGGCGAGACAGGGGTGCCCGGCGAGATCCGTGAGCGGACTGCCTATTTGTACACGACCTGCGGAGATCAGAAACACGGCTTTCTAGGTACTTTTACTGTCCGCCAAAGCTGGGGACTTCTAGATTGTCGCAGGCACCCTTGCTTCCAAATCGACTGGCGCGAATCCCACAAGAAGAAAGATTTATGGTACATTCTCCCTCAGGCTGAAATGGGCTTCCCCTGGTGAGGTCAGGAATCGTTAGGGGGATACATATGCGGCATCTTTGCTACACGCTAGCTCTGATATTTCTGCTAGGAATCACTGTCGTGTGGGCCCAAGGCAATTCGCCCTCAGCAAAACCTCTAAAAAATGCCGACATCGTCCAGATGGTGGGAATTGGGTTCAGTGACGAGATCATCATTAATAAGATTCGCACTAGCCTAACGGACTTCGACACATCGATTGAAGGCTTGAAGGACCTAAAGGCGGCCAATGTTCCCGATGCAGTCCTCAAAGTGATGATGAACCCTCATCCTAGTGTCGCTGCCGCCCAGAGCGGTCGCGTCTTGGACGAGTTGACCATCAAGTTCCAAACTCTCAAGGATGGGGTATTTACCGTCTGGAGCGAATTTGGGCATGGGACTGGCTTTCTGATCTCGGCTGACGGCCTGGTGTTGACAAACCAGCATGTGGTTGGACCTTCCGAATACATTGCGTTGCAGTTTGACGAAAAGACGAAGATTCCCGCCTTACTTCTTGCTGCTGATCCTGAGAAAGACGTAGCGGTCCTCTGGGCAAACATGAGCGCCATACCGAGCTCCAGACCACTTGCCATTGCAAAGTCGAATGGAATCGAACCGGCTCTGGTGGAAGGAGAACGAGTCTTTACGATTGGGAGCCCACTCCATCAACAAAAGGTAATCACGACAGGAACGGCAAGCAAGATAGAAAAAACAGCGATCATTTCCGATGTGAATATCAACCACGGAAATTCGGGTGGTCCCCTGTTCAATTCGCAAGGCGAGGTTGTCGGGATCACTACTTTCGGGGACTTCACGTCTCAAGGCGGGCCTGGAATCTCAGGAATTCTAAAGATTGAAGAGGCGGAACCCATCATCAAGTCGGCAAGGACGAAGATGACTGCAACCCCGCAGCCTGCTGCGACATTACTCCCTGTCGATCCGGTTGACGCGTTCCCCATAGATTCGATCAAGGCCACAATCACTCGGCAAAAATTCGATACAAAGCCGTATCTCTCTCATGATGGCGATTTTGAGGTGGCGTTTATCACGCCGCCGCTGAAATATTACATGGAGTGGCAAGGGGAGATGCAGGCAACCAATGAAAAGGATCGACGTAACAAGAAGAGTCCCGTTGCTGCTCAAGATAGCGACCGGCGCCTTGATGATCTGAAGAACTGGGGACAATATCTCGGTGAATACGAGCCAGTGCTACTCATTCGGGTGACACCGAAGCTACGCGAAACCAAGGGATCAATCTTCCTTCGCACTTTAGCCGCGAGTGGTGGCATTTATGGGGCGCCGGCAAAGTTGCGATTCAAGTCCGACTTCTACAAGATGAAGCTTGTCTGCGGGGAAAATGAGGTCGTGCCAATTCTGCCGGGGAAAATCCCGCATGTAATCGATGTCCATTCGGGATTTGTGAACGTAACGGATGCCACGTACGAAGGTCTTTACGTCTACCCGGCAAATGCGGTCGCACCTTCCTGCGGCAAGGTTCGTCTTGCAATCTTCTCAGAAAAGAAGCCAGACAACGCCGAAACAAGAGAATTGAGCGACAAGACCATCGGTCGGATATGGGACGATTTCCAACCGTACTTGACCTCCCTTCACTGATTTCGGGGCTGCAGGGATGACGCCCGAAGCATTAAGGCGAGCTTCACTGCTCTGCGCTTGACGCGTGTGCTGGACCAGGCCATAGCCGAATTGGCCACCCGCAACCAGAGCTGGTCGTTTTTGCTGCTCCAGTTACAGGCTTTGTCCTCCTCACATCCCGTTTGAATTGACCTGTGCCAGCATCGGCGTGGACATCCGCAAATCACTGGGGTCGGAATTACCCGCGGTGGTGATTCCGCTGGCGATGCAGCATTACATGCTCCTGCAGCGTCGGCAAGGATCCCACTTGCCGGTCGTACGGGCGCTCGCCCCATTCGCGACGGCCGGTCAGCCGATCATTGCCCCGGCGATTCGTGAAATCCAGGAGCCGAGAGGATACGTTCCTCTGGGTCTTTAGGGGTGAAGACTCAGCGACGGTGATTATCAGCCGTGCACAATATTGGCGGTGACGAAGAGAATCACCACGTCTGCACCTGCAAAACTTATGGCCGCGGAGATGATCGCCCCTTTTGCACCGATCCGGCGGTCGCAACTTTCCATCTTATGGGTGCCAGCAAAGCATACTGCCCACTGATACAGAATTTGCCGGACACTCCAGCTTTGGCCCGGCCTTGATGGGACGAACGCGATCCAGCATCTTCGCCTTGTTCTTTGTAGTGTAAGACGAGCGAATCTCTCGCCGATGGCATATACCCCCGGAAAAGGTATTCGATACCATCCGGAGCCTTAAGCCTGATGGAGAGGCCATTACTGTTTATCCCGTCGAATCTAAGACGATAACGATCCTCCAAATGCATCATGCGCACACGATTGTCATCGATCCATAAATACTTACAGCGAAGGTTCCTTAAAACTGGAACCGAGCGCTCAGCTGAATCTCGCGGCCGGGGGACATGGGCATCGTGATGGAGCCGAACTGCGGCTCGTTCACAAAGCGGTTGGGTGAGCCGAGATTCGTGTGGTTCAGCGCGTTGAAGAAATCGCCGCGCACGACGAAGTTTGTCTCGCGCGGCATGGGGAGGCTTCGCTGCGCCGAGAGGTCCAGCGTCTGCATTCCCGGGCCGTATACCGAGTTGCGTCCGGCATCGCCGAAGGTATAGGGCGCGGGCACCGCGAATGCGGCGGGGTTGATCCACTGGCTGGCGCTCTTTGTCCCATGACCAAAGATGGGCTGCCCGGTCAGGTTTGCACGGATGGGATTTTCGCCGAGAATCGTACCCGCGTTGGCGGTGTCGCCGAAGACCGAGACCGTAAACGGGTATCCGGACTCACCCTGGTAGATGCCGGCAAAGAGCCAGTCCCTTGTGAGGGCGCTTGTGAGGCGGTCATGCAGGAATGGACGCGGTGCGTAGACAACGCTGGCCGCTACCCGCTCCCGAATGTCGCACGCCGGGCCTTTTTCCGCTGCGAGATCATTGTTGTTTTGCGGGATGGTGGACTCATACATAGGCGAGCGGAAGTCTGGCGCGTTGGTGAGATTCTTGGCGAAGGTGAAGTTCGCAAGGATGCTGAAGCCGCTGTTGTAGCGGCGGCGCAGATTGACATAGCCCGCGTCATACCAGCTTTGTGCGGAGGTCTCCAGCAGGTTGATGGCGCTGACAGGGAAGGTGAGGCTTGCGACAGCGATGGGCAGACCGTTAATGCTCGAAGGAATGGTCGTGCCGGGTGCAAAACTGATGTGCTGGAAGGGACGTCGCGGCTGCACCGGCCCCGGACCTGGGAGCGCATTGTTGATGAGGTGCGCGCGCTGCAGATGGAAGCCGCGGGCTCCGAGGTAGCCAATCTCCAGAGTCGTATTGGCATTCAGCGACTTCTCGATGGTTGCATTCCACTGCTGAACATACTGGGGGGAGGGCCGCAGACTGAATGAGGCAAAGCTGACTACCGTCTTGCCGAGAACAGCTGGGTTGAAATTGAATCCGCTGA
>JAJYAE010000152.1 GCA_021779695.1 Acidobacteriota bacterium
ACCGTTGCCGTCTTCGAACGGGTGAATGGATTCGAAATAGAGATGAGCGATGCCTGCGCGGGTGATTGCAGGCAGGGCTTCGGCAGCATCGGGTCCTGTCCGATTGAACCATTGAATAAACCGCTTCATCTCGAAAGGAACACGCTCTGATGCAGGAGCCTCAAAGTGAACTTTCGGAGCACCGATCACGCCCGAGACGATCTGCATGGGTTCTTTGCTCGTTCTGTATTTGCCGATGTCGGCGAGATCTCTCCGGCCTGCCACAACCATCTTGTGCCATGCGAAAAGCCTCTCTTGAGATAGTGGCGCTCGAAATGAGCGGTAGAGATCAACCATCACCTCGGCGATCCCCTGCTCTGCGGGGCTAGCAGGGCGCTTGTCTGAAGCCAGGCCGAGTTGCCGCTGGATCGAGGACTGAACGCTATTGCGATCGAGCACCTCGCCCTCGATCTTCGAGGTGGTGACGGCTTCATTACTCATCAGCTCGACAAGAAGCTGATTGTGCTCCTGCTCGCCGACGTGCTTAGCGGACCCAATCACGACCCCGGAACCCAGCAGGAACTGTTCCTCCGCACTCGCAATTCTCGTACGATCCCATGTGAAGTTCGGCCATCCGGGATTTTGCCAGTTCCAGAGCATACGAGGTATACAGGAGGCCTGTATCGCTCATCATATGCATTAAATATGATCGATACAAGCCGATTTTATCGCTCATTTGGCTTGCCATTTCCAGACCTCCTCTTTTACGGGGATTTTTAGGCTCGATCGCGGTGGAGATCGCATCCTGTACGTAGGTAAAGGGTTATAGCTGAATATTTGGGTTCGATCGCATCGATTTGGGTTTGCTGGAGGGTTCGATTTCGCGAGGTTTTGGAGCCTGTTTCGCGGCCTCAGCGCCCAGGTTTTTGTAAATGTTTCTTTTCCAACGGTTTACGAACACTTGTTACTTCCGCAGACCTTTTCTCTTCGTGTTTTTTGGGGTTCGATTAGGGTGCTGAAGCCTCAAAATGGGTCATTTTGTGCGCTTTCTGAGCCATCAGTACGCTTTAGAATCAATGAGTTACAATTTCTAGAATATTTGACATGAAAGAGGTCGTTGGTTCGAATCCAATCGTGGCACCGGGATGGCTGGTGGCTGCCGTTGTTGAATGCCTTCGGCTATCTGCAATGTGACGCGCGATCCATTCATCGACTTCGGACTCGACCCAGGCCACTGCACGGCCTCCGAGAGAGACCTGTGCAGGAAACGTCCTTGTGCGACCCGAAGATAAATCGACGAACGAGAAAGCCCCGTCCGCTGTTTCACTGCGGAAAGCCTCAGCATGACAGTGGCCATGGATTACTCCTTTCTTGTAGTCACGTTGATGGCTTCAAGGTACTTCTCCTGAGCCATGAGTTGCGGCGCGTTGACCCGGTGCGTGTAAAGCGCAGTTGTTGATGGCTGCGAATGCCGGAGAATGCTCTGGATCACCGGTAGGCTTATTTCACTGGCGGCGAAGAAGGTCGCCAGGCTATGCCTCAGGTTGTGCCACCTGAAGCGGCCGCGGTAGCCCTCCGGGATAACGCCGGCCTTCGTTGCTGCTGGCCGCAGGTAGTCCTGCGCGGCAAAGCTCGGAGTGCGGTGGACCCTGCCGCATAAAACACGGCGTTGACCGCCACTGCTGAACACCCCAGGCCGCATAGTACACGGCCAAACGCACAACTCTGAACCAACGGCACACCGCCCTCAACGAGCAGAACAATGGCCGTCACGATAAGTGTGCCTCAAAACAAGAAAGGAGGTGGCGGTTGAAGAACGAGGTCGGCATCCGCATTCTCGTACCGCGGCACGTCGCACTAGACATCTGGCGAAACAAAAGCTGTTTGCGAAAGGAAAACAAGCATCTTACCGTCGCTTCCGCAGAAGCACAGATTACTCAGTTAGAGCGCAATGGACGCGCCCAAAGCGGTTCTCTCCGCGTGTATTCGTGCCGGTTCTGTGGTGCGTACCACGTTGGTCACCAACAGAAAAATCGGATGAAAGGGACACAATATGCAGAATGCACAGCATCAAGCTGGCCGACGTGCTTGGCAACTCCTCTGGCCTTCCTTCGCACGACGTCCTGGCGGTCAGCGTTCAGAATATATCTCCAGGGATTTACAAGGTTGTTCCGAGCAGACCTCTTGAAACCGGTGAATATTGCTTCGTTCCACCAGGCGGCGCGGCCGCTTTTGGAATGGCTGGGGGCCAACTCTACGAGTTCGAGATAGATCAGGCAAAGTAATGCGGCAAATCCGGCTGGTCACTGATGACAGGATTTTCTGTAGTCTGGCCGACGTGCAACGTCATAGGGTGACTTCGTCGACAGGGGGAAATGCAACAGAATTAGGGCAATGTCACTAACTGTCGCTTTCTGACGTCTCTAAACAATTGCGAAAACATAGTGTCTTGCCCTTTGCTATGCAATGAAAACATTCAGATTGCAGGATGTCAGCTTGGGACACTCGCAGGTTCTCCCCTTGACCTTAATGCGGCCCCTTGGAGGACTGTGATGACCGGAGAGGGCGTCGGCAGAAGCATAATTGCGAAGCGGTTTCTCGCCAGAAACGTCTGTATCGAACTCTGTGCAAAGATGTGGCTCACCTTTCTCGTAAGTGCATCTTTCTGCATAACGGGCTGCGGAAGCGGTGGGAGTAGCTCAACTGCGCCCTCATCGCCAACTCCTACGATTACATCGGTGAGCGTTTCCTGTACCCTATCTGCCGTACCGACGGGCCAGACCACCCAGTGTTCCGGTACAGTTTCTGGTACAGGTAACTTTGACTCATCTCTGAATTGGTCTGTAAGCGGCATCTCAGGGGGGAATGCGATAGTTGGCACGGTCACCACCGCAGGGCTTTTCTCTGCTCCAAATGCGGTGCCTACGCCCTACACAGTATCCGTAACAGCAACGAGCGCCGCGGACAGCTCCAAATCATCATCGGCAAACATTATTGTAGAAGGCACCATCGCCACCTCAAGCCAGCCAGTGAGTAGCACAGGTGGCGGAGTCATCACCCTCCCCGATGGAAGCAGCGTGACAATTGCTCCCAATGCACTTCCAGCCGATCAGACCGTAACGTTGAGTGAAGTGACTTACCTTTCTCATCAGCCGGCGAATTCATCCATTGCAGGCGTTGGTCCTGGCTTAGTGTTGACTTTCAGCACTCCAATTCAACCGAACAAGCAGCCGCACATTGGAGATGCCCATCCAGCATTGACACGACAGGTTCCTGCGACTGCAGGAAGCACAATCCCATCTGCATTTGCCTTCACCATTAACCTTGGGCAGAACAACGCGGCAGGGCTTACCGGCTCAATTCCGGCCGTCAACCTTTTGGACCAGTCCGGAAACAGCACCTTTATGGGAGCAGGAGGAAATTACGACTCGACAACCGCCACTGCCTCCAGCAACTTTGGCACTGACCAATGGCAGGCAGTTCTCTCCGTCACGTCAAACGGCATTCAGAGCATTACAGCCACGATGGTCAACTTCGCCACCGGTCTGGCAGGGGACGTAGTCAATATTTTGACCGCGCCGAATGAACTTGAGCTGACTGTTAACTCCTCAGGGGGTGATTCCTGGACAAACTACAGCAAACAGTGTCCTACGGGACACGCTCTTCTCGTCGTTCACGGAATGAATGATTACGTGGAACAGGGCTTCTCGACTGGAACAAATGGGAACCCACAAATTATCCAGCCGATAGTGCAAGCGGGGGGGTATTTAGTTGCAGGCCACGATGTGCTCGGATTTGACTATGATTGGCTCCAATCGATTAACACAAGCGGTCAACAACTTTCATCCTTTCTTAATACCATCACCACCAACTGCCCAGGCGCCACCCTCGACATTGAGGCCCACAGCGAAGGAGTCGCTGTGACATTGTCAGCTCTGAACCAAATGAATATCGCGCAAAGGAATGCAATTAAGAGAGTCTTTGCTCTGGGTGGGCCGATCATGGGCACACCAATGGCAAACGACTCTCGGGGCCTCAGCACGATTCTCATGGCGCAATCGGTACTGAATCTTGCTCTTGGCAATGCCGTCGTGTCGAATGGTTTAGCCGCTTTAGCCGACTTGCTGAACAGCCCCTTCGTAAAGGATCTCCAAGTGAGCACTCCCGGCAGTGGTGACCCGCTTGATGCCATTCGATCGTCGCTCGCGTCGCAGGGTAGCCTACCTCAAATCATCGTCGCTGCCGGAAACTACCCGCAAGCGGCTCAAAATAATCCAATGGGCTGGGCTTTGCAGGTGTGTGCCGCCTTGATGTCGGCTCCATCCGACCCTGTTCTTTCAGACGGTTTTATCCCAGTAACGAGTGCACTGGCATTTCAGCCTGGCGTGCAACCAACTCAAGCCTTACAAGTGTTTCCATTCTTTCCATTCGCAACTGATCATTTAGACCTCATAAAGTCGTCGAACATCGTACAGAGCGTCGGATCAATGGTCAAAGCCACATCAGCCTTGCCAACACTAGACTTAACGTCGTCACAATGCTCCGGCCCGCTCGTTTGCACTGGAGATCCAGGGACAATATTTTCCTTCTCGGGCATTGGATACGGTACCAGTGTGCCGAATCCAGCCTACAGATTGGATCAAACGGGGACAGTGGTTCAACAAACAACATTTGCCTCTACCGACGGATCCGTTCCTGCAGGATCATGGCTGGACGCAACAGACTGCACGGCAACCCCGGATTCGCTGATGTTTTTCTCTGAAAATAGTCAAACTCTTCTCCAAAGCAACGCGGTTACTACTGAAATAACCTCCGGGACCTGTGTCGCTCCTTCCATTGCGGTTTCCCCTAATCCTGTTCAAGTACCCGTGAGCGGCACGCAACAGTTCTCGTACACAGTGGCAAACATATCGAACGCTGTCGTGTGGGGCGTGAACGGTGTTCCTGGCGGAAATACGATCAATGGAACAATCAGTACCGCAGGATTGTATGCAGCGCCCAGCACTGTCCCTGCCCCTTCGACAGTCACGATCACAGCCACGAGCCAAGTCGATTTTAATGTTAGTGGTTCAACGCTCGTCACAATCACACCTCCGCCATCGGCGGTTGCCATCAGTCCATCGACGGTGACAATGCCTGCTGGTGCAGTGCAGACCTTTGCCGCATCGGTGGGAGGAGGAGGAAGCGTAACGTGGAGTATCGCAGAGGGAACAGCGGGCGGTACGATCAGCAGCAACGGAATTTATACGGCGACCAACCTAACTGGCGTGTACCACGTCATCGCAACGAACGCTGCGAATTCCTCTGAGACAGCGACAGCAACCGTCAATGTTGTCGTGGGACCAACCGTAAAGACTTTGTATGCGTTCAACCATTCCTCGGGAGGCGCTGTTCCCTGGGGAGGTCCTGTGCTTGGGAGCGATGGCTATCTATACGGAACGACGGAAGCAGGTGGGGACCTGTCTTGCTCTTACATGGCATCTCTAGCTGGTTGCGGAACGATCTACAAGTCAGACACGTCCGGGAACGTGACGCTCCTGCACGTCTTCTCTGGGCTTGATGGCGCTTACCCTAGTGCACCGCTTATGCAGACCGCGGCCGGGGCTTGGTATGGAACCACAGTCTATGGAGGGACAAATACTTCGGAATGTGCGGTGGGCGGAACGCTCACCACCGCAGGTTGCGGAACACTGTTCACGATGAACACTTCGTTGACTTTTGCCCCGCTTTATTCTTTTGGCCCTTACAGCGCATCAGTTGGAGTCGGCCCGGAAGCAGCGTTATATAAGGCATTAGATGGAAGCATCTACGGCGCGAGCACAGTCGGAGGAAGTGGTACGTGCGGCGGTGCAATTGATGGTGTCCCTCAGCCAAACTGCGGAACCATCTTCGAACTTGACAGTCTTGGCGTCCCTGCAATGGTGCACAGCTTCTCAGGTCCAGACGGCGCATACCCGGGTGCCACCTTGCTGCAGATGTCTGATGGGAAGTTTTATGGAACCACCCTCGGCGGAGGAGCCCAAACATGCTCGTCATATGCTTCTCCTGGTTGCGGCACCGTGTTTCAAATGACAGCAACTGGTCCAGTGAATGTGCTTCACTCATTTGCGCTGCAGGATGGAGCCGCTCCGGATGCTCCACTGATCCTCGGTAAAGACGGAGAAATGTATGGAACAACGCTCTTCGGTGGGATCACCTGCCCAGCCGGCGCATTTTGGCCTGGCTGTGGAACGGTCTTCAAGATCGACACGGGCGGGAATTTCAAGCCGCTCCATAGTTTCTCAGGTCCTGATGGAGCCTACCCCTCTCAGCTGGTGCAGGCGCTTGACGGCTATTTTTATGGGACCACCGAGTCCGGTGGCGACACCAGTTGCGCCGGGCGGTACGGGCCCGGTTGCGGAACCGTTTTCCGCATGGACACGAGCGGCAATGTGACGGTCATCTATGCGTTCACAGGGCAGTCAGATGGTTCATGGCCAGAATCCGCTCTGGTTCAAGGCAAGGACGGCAACCTTTATGGGACTGCCGCCTACGGGGGGACAAATGACGACGGCGTCCTCTTCCAGATCTCAAACTTGGCAGCATTGGCCGCAACCTCCCCGCGAGTGGGAACACCGCAGGTAGTCAAGCAGATCATCGCTCCGCGTCTGGCGACGCGGCCACACATTGCCCTGCCAGGGCCAGCACTGTCTCCACAACCTTAATCCCCCTGGAAGGGAGGACCTGTTCAATGTCAGAGCCGGAAGCCATTGTCGCAACACAGATCTGCGCACCACTCTTCACGTCAGGCAAAGCACCTGAGAGCCGCTGCAAATTTAGGTTGCGGAAGAGAGAGTGACACAGGTTATGAGAGATGTTGAGATGCCCTTATTGATTTGGTCTTCGTCTCGATCGTGGTTGGATGGGTTGTTATTACAGCGCGTCTCGGACAGCAACGCGAATGACATCACTATCAAAAGATAGAGTGGCAATGCCGAGCGTAACAGTCAGGCCATCACGAGTACAGCGAATTCCAATCTAACAATGCAATTGGACATATTGATCTCTTTTGTCCGATAGCTGGAACAGTAAGGAGGATGTATGGCTGATCACAAGGCACTTGCTTCCGCGTTACTCTTCGCAGGTAGTGCGCTCTGTTTCTTTTTCCCGTTTGTGACAGTCTCCTGCGGCGGAGTTGACGTATTTACCCTGACTGGCCAGCAACTGGCCACTGGAACAACCCTCTCACAGCCGCAGCCATTTGGTCCGCCGCAAAGGCAGCACATGGATGCGGATCCGTTCGCTGCAATTGCTGGCATATGTGCGATTGCTGGCATTGTCCTCAGTCTTGCGGGCCAGAAGATGGTCAACGGGCGCGCAGTTGCAGCAGCTGTCGGAAGCGTGTCACTCCTCGCTATGAAGTCTCACCTCAACAGCGAGTTGCAGAATCAGGCTGGAGGAATGGTTCAAGCCAATTATCAAACCGGCTATACCCTCGCGCTCGGCCTCTTGGTAGCAGTTGCGATTTGGAACGTCTTCCTGTTCTTGCAAAACAAGTATGTCAGTTCTACTGAGGCGGGAGCCCAGCGTGCGGAGACATCCTGAAAAAACGCGATCCGATTCCAGACTCATAGACAAAGCTTTCTCTATTGGCAAATTCAGATCCACCGCCTCCTTAATCGAGCGACTAAGCCGCAGCGAATGAATTGTGTTGCGAAAGGTGATTGGGCGTGAATGCTACGGGAGGATCAGTGCAACAGGCGGTGCATGCCTTCGGCACCCAGTCTCCTTTCCGAGTCAAGCGCACCATCGTGGGGCACTTGAGTTGCAAATAATTTGAAAATGCCGGTAGCAGCAAGCACCGAGGCGCACGATGTGACGATATCCAAAATTACGCGATTCAAGGAGTAAGCAAATGGCGGCAACGGCTTTCGTAATTCAATCGTGGTCGGCTTCAAATCAACCCAACGCGGACGGAGAGTATGTCCACATCTCGGGCCGGGCAGGAGGCCTGATTGCTTGGCTACTCAACTTGCTCGGTATAAGCCCAACGATTCACCTGATCGTGCAAACAGACAAAATCATCTTTCGCAAGGGCTCTCTCGAAGGGACCCTTAACTTCATCACGCCACTTGAAAATACCTGCTCGACCTTCTACGCATTTAAGCGTCCCCTTAAGGAGGCGATCATTCTGGGCATTATCCTTGGCGCCGCGACTTTCTTTTCCTTCGGACTGATTGGAATTGCGATCGCAGTCCTCTACTACGTGCTGAACAAGACACTCACGGTGGGCTTCACAGATATGGCAGGCAGAATCAGTGAAATCCCATTCAAGCGTTCGGTGATCGAGGGCAAGACTCTGGATGAAAGCGAGGCGTCCTATGTTTGTGACGTCATCCAGAAACTAGTGGATGCACGGCGTGCCCCTGCACGCATAGCTGTCTGAGATATGGAGGTCCTTCAGAGAACGGCAAGTCGAGCTTCCGTATTTGGTTCATCCTGCGACGCAGCAAAGAACGAATGGAGAGAGACGGTGAAAGCAATTTCGAAAGTAGCGCTGCTTTACATCTTTACTGGAGCACTAGCGCAGGCGCAGTTCTTCAGTCTAGGCCAGCCGAAAACTGTACCTCTGATTGTGAGCCATCCTCCGCAATTTGGCCTGACGGTCAAGCGCGTAGCCTTTGGAAATCCGGAAGGGACATGCCCCAGCCAGGCAGACGACTTGATCGACAGCAAACTCATTCCGATTTTTCAGCAAGGCGGAATGGATGTGATAGAGCGCCAAGCCCTGAGCCAGATCATGTCTGAGAATCGATTTGGCCAGAGCGGCTACGAAGATCCAAACAGCGTGGCGCAGCTTGGCAGGATTCTAGGGCCAAGCGCGCTAATCATCGTCAGTGTCAATACTTGTTCTTCGTCACAACAGCCTCTGTTTAACGACCAGCGCAACTACATCAACAATACGGTAGTACGCACCTTCATCTCTAAAACGCGCTACTCGTTAGAGGGTTCAGTACGCGTAGTTGACTTGACCACCGGTCAAATCCTTGGTTCGCATGGCTTCCAAAGCCATCCGGAGCAGCAGAATCAATCACAACAGGGGCAACCAGAATTTCCGCCGGTCGACGAGGTGAAGGACAAAGCCATGCTGGACGTACAAAATCAAATACAGGCGATGTTCTTCCCATCTGGAGATCGCGTTGAACTTACGTTCTATGACGATAAGGACTGCGGTCTCAATCAGGCCTACGCAATTGAGAAGAATGGGGACCGCAACGGCGCTTTGCACCTGATGGACACGAACCTGGAACAGTGTAAGGCTGGCAAGCACAAAGATAAGACGCTGGCGCGAGCCTATTACGACGACGGATTGCTTCACTGCTTGCAGGGCGACTACGACAAGGCCAATTCCTTGTTTACATCGGCCATGGATTCCAAAGGAGCGGATGCCGCCGGCCAGGCCTCCGCAGATTGCCAGCGCGCGCAAGCCGGGCTCGCAGCCGTGAAACAATATCAAGCTCGAATGGCAACCATCCAGGCTCCTCCTCCCATCAACACGCAACCTTTGCCTCCGCCCACTGCACAGAGGGCGCCAGCGCCTGTACAAGTGGCTGCTCCGGCGCCTCCGCCCGCCAGTGCGACCCAGGCGAGCACCTCGCCTGAGGCCCGGCTCAAGGAACTGGACGACCTCTACAAAAGGGGGCTGATCACCAAACAAGAGTTCGATCAGAAGAGGGCTGAAATATTGAAAAGCCTGTAGTAACTCAGACTTGGCCTTCACGCCCATTCTGCAATTAGCTCTTGCATATTAACGGGCAGCAGTCGTTGCTTTTGGAAAGCTGAGATACGATCGGCCTTATCAAGTGAGGTGAAGCCAACGCTCAAGAAGAAGCGCAGCTGAAATGAGGGATTAGTTCACCTACCTGCCTTGGCTTGGATAGGAATCCAATCCCTCTATGAAGACGCTTGATTTTGTCTACTTGACTTGGCCCCTTTTGCGCATCTGATTTGGCCCCACCCTTCATGGTTTTTGTCTTTCCGTGTTGG
>JAJYAE010000153.1 GCA_021779695.1 Acidobacteriota bacterium
GCGGCCTTTGCCGACGCCGTGATGAAACTCGGCGAGGGCGCCGGCGTTGCCATCGTGCTCGACGAAGACGGGCAGGCTGGGAAAGGCGCGGGCGAGCTCGGCTTTGAGCGGGACGGCGTGCCAGCCGGGCAGGTGCGGCGGATTGATGAGGAAGCCTTCTTCAATGCGGAGCGGGCCACCGATGGAGACGCTGATGGCGCGGATGCTGCGGCGGGCGCGAGTGGCTTGCGCGATCAGTGCGCGGGCGTGTGCGAGGAGTGTGGGGAAGGTCTGCGCGAAGGGCTCCGTGGCGCGGGTTTCAAACTCGCTGCGCTGGAGGATATGAGCGTCGGAGGCGCCTTCGACGCAGGCGGTCTTGGTGCCGCCAATGTCGAGGCCGAGGACGGTGGACTGCGGGGATGAGAGAGATGGCATAGTCACGGCGGGACGGCGCGGCCTGAGCGGATTGTATCAATCGGTGCGTGGCGCGGTTTTGGGAGGACTATTTGCGCCCGAAGAGGCTCAATGTGGCATCTTGCTCGGAGGCATTTTGTTCCGGCCTGTCTCCGAAACGGTCCACGTGCGCGCGTTCCAACAATGCCCGGTTCGTGACAATTTCCGCGATAGCCATGACCATGCAGGGGACGACCACTGCAACAACGAAGGGCGGCATATTTCTGCCACTCGCCGTAAGCCACCATGCAGAGAGATGCGGCTTGATTCTGAACGCGACGGTCTCGACTGCGACCATCACTGTTAGAAATACCGCGTGACGGTTGAGAAGGCGCGGATATTGACTCACTACAACAGGGCACGTGAAGAGGTAGGGTCGTATTCCGCTTCGATTCTTGGCAAATCCATAAAGCAGGACAGCCGATGTGTAACTCACCACGGAAGCAAGCTGGTTTCCGTAGGTTGTGTCACCCATCAAAATGAACAAGACCCCTCCGCCAGCAAACATCGTCATAAACAGTGCTGCGAATGCAAGGAAACGTGGCCCAGAGAACGTACTCTCCGCGCTGCATGGGTCGGCCGTCCAATCTTCGTTGCCAGTCATTGCGCCCATAGTACATCCTGCGATGGTTTGTGCACTACATTCTCATCGACATCATTGCCCCAGCGTCTTACCTTTATGGCATGACATGCCAATCATTGCTACTCGTGCTACTTGCCACAGCCACCCTTTCTATCGCCCAACAACCTGCCACCACGCCGATGGTGCTGCATGCGGCGCGGCTGCTGGATGTGGCGACGGGGAAGATGCTAGAGCCGGGCGAGGTGCTGGTGGAGGGTGAGCGCATTCGCGCGGTGGGCACGGCGGTGGAGCATCCGGCGGGAGCCAGAACGATTGACCTGGGCGATACGACGCTGCTGCCGGGGATGATTGACGCTCACGTGCATCTGTTTCTGCATCCGGGCGCGGAGGATCTGCAGACGGTGGTGGAGTCGGTGCCGTGGCGGACGATTCTGGCGGAGCAGGCGGCGAAAGCGGACCTGATGGCGGGGTTCACGGCGGAGCGCGATATGGGCACGGAGGGTGCAGGCTCGGCGGACGCCGCGGTGCGTGACGCGATCAACCAGGGACTGATCCTGGGGCCGCGGCTGCGGGTGAGCGGAAATGCAATCGACATTCTGGGCGGGCATGAGGATGCAAATCACTTCAACCCGGCACAGCATGTCTTCTCCAATGCGGACCGCGCGAACGATGCGGAACAGATTGTGGAGGTGATTCGCGCGCAGCACAAGGAAGGCTCGGACTTTGTGAAGATGTATGAGACCGGGCCGGACCAGATGATCGGCGGCGTGCTGCACACGCCCTACCAGTACACGGCGGCGCAACTGACGGCGGCGGTGGACGAGGCACGGCGACTGGGCACGACGGTGGGCGTGCATGCGATGGGCGAACCGGGGACGCTGTATGCGGCGGAGGCGGGTGTGGCGTCGATTGACCACGCGACGCAACTGAGCGACGAGACGATGCGGCTGATGAAGGAGAAAGGCATCTTTGCCGTGCCGACGTTTGCGATCTTCGATTACTTTGCGCATCATCGCGAGTCGCAGGACCAGGCAGCGGGTGAGGCGGCGATGCTGGAGTACAAGATCAGCGAGTTCAAGAAGCAGGTGGCGGCGGGAGTGCAGTTTGCGGTGGGGTCGGATGTGGGGCCGTTTCCGCATGGAACGCAGGCGCGCGAGCTGACGCTGATGGTGCAGTACGGGATGACGCCGCTGGCGGTGCTGCAGGCGGACATGCTGCACGGCGCAAAGCTGCTGGGCTGGGCGGGGCAGATTGGCGAGCTGAAGCCGGGGTACTATGCGGACATCATCGCGGTGCCGGGCGATCCGCTGAAGGACATGAGCGTGGTGGAGCATGTGCGGTTTGTGATGAAGAATGGCGCGGTGGTGCGGCAGTAACAGCTGGATGCGATTTGCGCATTGCCGACGAAGAGCAGGGGCGGATAGACTCGCGGGCATGAGAATGCGACCGCTGCTTGCCACTGCTGTGTTTACCGGAATTGCCTGCGTGCCTGCTGTTGCGCTGTTTGCCCAGCAGGGCGCCGAGAAGCCCAAGCCTGAAGAGACCGAGGTGTGGCAGCCCGTGCCGCCGGTGGTGACGCCAGCGGCCGTGCCGGGCGGCGAGCCGTCGGACGCGATTGTGCTGTTTGACGGAACGAACGAGAACGAGTGGGTGAGCGCCGCGGACCACACGCCGGCGCAGTGGATTGTGCATGATGGCATTCTGACGGTGAGCAAGGGTACGGGCAATATTGAGACCCGGCGGCGGTTCAAGAACTACCAACTGCATCTCGAGTTCCGGATTCCAGAGAACATCACGGGCAGCGGGCAGGCGCGCGGGAACAGCGGTGTTTTTCTTGCCTCGACCGGACCGGGCGACGCGGGCTATGAGCTGCAGGTGCTGGACAGCTACAAGAACGAGACGTATGTGAACGGCATGGTGGGGAGCCTGTACAAGCAGGCGATTCCGCTGGCCAATGCGGCGCGCAAGCCGGGCGAGTGGCAGACGTACGACGTGGCGTGGACGGCGCCGGTGTTTGACGCGGCGGGCAAGGTGGTGCGGCCGGCGTACGTGACGGTGTTCTTCAACGGCGTGCTGGTGGAGAACCACTTCGAGCTGCAGGGAGAGACGCTGTACATCGGCAAGCCGTTCTACAAGGCGTATGACCGCGCGCCGATCAAGCTGCAGGCGCATGGAGACAAGAGCGAGCCCATCAGCTTCAGAAACATCTGGGTGCGGGAGCTGCCGTAACCGCTATACCGCGACGGTGAAGCTGGTCTCTGTGCGCGTGACGGGGTGATAGAGGGTGTCGCGCTCGACGGGGATGCGGCCAGCCTCGGTGATGAGGCGGCTGAGCTCTTTGCGCGTCATGCCCTGCGGGGTGGTGGCCCCGGCGTCGTGGTAGATCTTCTCTTCGACGACGGTGCCGTCGATGTCGTCGGCGCCGAAGCGGAGAGCAATCTGCGCAATCTTGGGCGTGAGCATCTGCCAATAGGCCTTGATGTGCGGGAAGTTATCGAGCAGGAGGCGGCTGACGGCGACCTGGCGAATGTCTGTGAGGCCGGTGGTGACGGGCAGGTGGTCGAGCGGGGTGTTTTCCGGGTGGAAGGCGAGCGCGATGAAGGTCTGGAAGCCGCCTGTTTCGTCCTGCACCTCGCGGAGCTTGATGAGGTGATCGACGCGGTCCTCGTCGCTCTCGATGTGGCCGTAGAGCATGGTGGCGTTGGACTTAAAGCCGAGCTTGTGGGCAAGGCGCGCGGTCTCGAGCCACTCGCTGCCGTCGATTTTGTGGTCGCAGATGATGGAGCGGACGCGCGGGGAGAAGATCTCCGCGCCGCCGCCGGGCATGGAATCGACGCCGGCTTCGCGGAGCTTGAGGAGGGTCTGCTCGATGGTGAGCTTGGCGCGGCGGGCGAAGAAGGCGACCTCGACCATGGTGAAGGCCTTGATGTGAACCTGGGGGAAGCGCTCTTTGAGTCCGCGGACGAGATCGAGGAAGTATTCGAGGGGTAAATCGGGGTGGAGACCACCGACGATGTGGAACTCGGTGACAGCCTCGGAGTAGCCGGAAGCCGCGGTCTGCCATGCCTCTTCGAGGGCCATGGTGTAGCCGTGGGGATCGCCTTTCTTTCGGCCGAAGGCGCAGAGCTTGCAGGCGGCGACGCAGACGTTGGTGGGATTGATATGTCGATTGACGTTGAAGAAGGTGGTGTCGCCATGCAGGCGTTCGCGAACATGGTTGGCGAGCCAGCCGACGGCGAGCACGTCGCGGGAGCGATAGAGTGCGAGGCCGTCCTCAAAGTCGAGCCGCTGCTGAGCCATCACTTTGGCGGCGATGGGCTCCAGCTTGCGGTCGTAGGTGCGAAAGGACTGGGTGGCGCGGGGAGCTGCGGTATCTGCCTGCATACTCTTTTGATGATACCGGAGTTCGCGCGGGCGCATCACTTTTGGCCGATTTCGGCTCCGGCGGGATGCGGCTCAAGGAGGACGCCGTCAAAGAGTGAGGCGGCAAGGAGGCGATTGCCGGAGGAGCGGACGGCGGAGAGCTTGTAGCCTGTCTGCCACCACTTCCAGTTGAGGGTTGTGGGATTCATGGCATAGACGAAGTCACTGCCGCGGGAACTGACGAGGACGCGGTCGGTGACAGCGTCGTAAAAGAGGTCGTCAATGTCAACCAGGGGCAGCCTCTGGGCCCACATCCAGGTTTTGCCATTATTGCGGGTGAAATAGACGCCTTCGCGCGCGCCGAGCCACAGGGTTCCATCACCAGAGAAGATGACACGATGGATACGGGTGAGGACAGTAGGAATGCTCATGGGCCACCAGGTTTGGCCACCGTCTTTGGAGAGGACGACGGAATCAGGCCGGGCGGCGACCATGAGGGCGCCGTGGGTGGTGACGGAGAGATAGCCTGCTACCCCCATGACAGGGCCTCCCTGCCAGGTAGCGCCCTGATCGCGGCTGGTGAAGACGCCGCCGTCGGTGGCGGCGAGCCAGGCAGAGCCGGAAAGGTCAATGGCGTACACGCGGCCGTCCATCTGATAGGGCTGCGCCTTGACATGCTTCTCGACATTGACCCGGGTTCCACGCACCTTTTCCATGGCGGTTTTGACCAGGGTGTTGGCGATGGTATCGCGCAGCTGCCAAGTGGAGGCGTCGGGCGCGAGGGCCAGGATACCGCTGTTGGTTCCGGCGACCAGGGTGCCATCCTGCGCCTGGGCGAGCACAAAGACGTCGCGCCCATCGAGGCCGTCTGCGATCTGCTTCCAGGAGGCTCCGCCATTCGACGAGACAAAGGCTCCGCCGTAGGCCTTGTCGTTGACGACGCCCGCGTAGAGGCGGTGGGAGTCGCTGCGGTCGACAAGCAGCGCTTCCACCTTGCGTTCAGAGAAGCCGGTGTTGGAGGCGGTGAAGGTGCCGGCACCGTCCGTGCTGGCAAGAACGCCGCCGCGGTCGGTGGCAAGCAGGACGTGGTTGGAGTCAGAGGGATCAACATAGACGTCATTGACGATGACGTCGTCGCCGGTCATGCGGCGGAAGGTGTGACCGCCATCGGTGGTCTTGTAGAGGCCTTCGGTGGTTCCGGCGTAGATGGTCTCCGGATGTTGAGGATCCTGGCGCAGGATGCGGGTGCGGCGGGCGGTGGAGGGGATGCCCTGAATCTTGCGGAAGATCTCGCCGGCGGACTCGCTCTTATAGATGCCGCTACAGGCGCTGGCATAGACGGTGCGGGGCTTGCCGGGATCAATCAGGATGGAGAAGACGTCGGAGTCGTCGATGACACCCTTTTTGATGTTGTGCCAGGTCTTGCCGCCGTCGGTGGTTTTCCAGGGCAGATGCCAGGTGCCGGCGTAGATGGTGTCAGGGTGGACTGGATCAATGGCGAGGGACTCAACTTCATGAATCTCGCGGCTGCCGACGGGGCTGATCTGGGTCCAGGAGTCGCCGGCATCGGTGCTGCGGAAGACTCCCTGCAGAGTGCCGGCGAAGAGGAGGCTGGAGTCTTCCGGCGCCATGGCAAAGGAGCGAATGGACTGCCCGCGGAGACCTGGGAGCTCCGACCAGGTGCGGCCGCCATCCTGACTGAGCCAGAGTCCTCCGGAGGGATGGTCGACGATCCATGCGGCGGCGTAAAGCCGGTTGGGATGAGCGGGATCGACGACGATGTGGTCGACGACGAGGTCGTCGGAGTTGGCGAGTCGCGCGAGGCGATGCCAGGAGGCGCCGCCGTCGGCGGACTCATAGATCCAGCCATTGACGGTGCCGAGGTAGAGGTGGTCCGGCTGACCGGGAACCGCGGCAAAGGCGCGCGCATCGCCGCCATCGGGACCGACGGAACTCCAAGCTGCCTGCGCATCGAGTGGGCGAGAAGCCAGGAGGCACAAAAGGAACAGGGCTGCGCTGACGGAAGCAGCGAGGCGGAGCGTGGACCCGAGGCGAAAAGCGACACAGCGCATGAAAGTGAAAGACTCCGTTCCTTCTAGAATACCCGGCGCAAAATGCGCGCCGTAAAGCAAAGAGGCTGACCGGAAGCCCGGTCAACCTCTCAGTCAATCATCCGAATTGAGACTTTGCCGGGCAGGACATGCGAGAAGCGGATGGCCTGCCCGGGTGGATTGATCCGGTTTAGTTCGCAGCAGACTTCGTTGCGGTCTTGTGCGACTTGTGAGGTGTCGTTGTAGTGGTGCCGATCTCCTTGCGGTGAAGCGGCTTAATGGTGGACTCGTCGACAGGCGAGGCGCCCTGGACATCCTGCGAGAAGCTGGCGCCGGCCGGGACCAGATAGTTCGAAGCGCTCTGGCCAGGTTCGGAGCCGGTCATGACGCTGATCCGGGAGGCATCAATGCCCTTGTCGTTGACGAGATAGTCCTTGGTGTTGACAGCGCGCTCGGCAGCGAAGTTCTGCACCTTGAGGTGCTTGTGGCGCGCCGCGAGCTTTTCCTGGCGATCCATCTTCGCCTGTTCCTTGGAGTCCTGATTGCCGACGACGACTGCCTTGGCATCGGGCTGCTTTTGCAGATCGAGTGCCACATCGTCGAGGCAGGCCTTGGCTTCGTTGTCGACGCGGGTCGGACGAGCCTTGTCCTTGGAGAAGGTGATGGAGCAGAGCGCCTGGGTGTGGGGCTGCGGCGGCGGAGGCGGCGCCTGGATGGTGACCGAGGTGCCGGAGCTGGCCGTTTGACCCTTGTCATCGGAGACGTTGCAGGTGACTTCAACCGGGCCGGCGGGTGCACCGGTGGAGTTGAAGGTGGCCGAGCTGCCATTGCCGCTGATGGTGCCCGAAGCGGCCGAGTAGGTGTAGGTCAGAGGCCGGTTCTGGGGGCTGACGCCAGTGGCCGTGATGGTGCTGGTCTCACCGGGCTTGATGGTGCTGGGGCTCGCCGCGCAGCTGATGGTTGGGGGTTCAAACTGCTTGACCGTGAAGGTGGTCGAGCTGTCTGCGCTCTCCCAGGGCTTGGCGCCCTCCTGGCCCTTCTTGCCCTGCTTGACGCCGCACTTGACGGTGTAGGTGCCGGGGGCCAGCGAAGCGGTATTCACGGTGGCAGAGGTGCCGTTGCCGTTGACGCCTTCGCCGCTCCAGTTATAGACCGTGTTGGCCTTGGGATCGAGGTTCCCTGCATTGCCGGTCAGGGTCACGTTCTGCCCCGGAAAGACCGTGGTGGGACTCGCCGAGCAGGCCATGGTGACAGGCGTGGGCGGTGCGATGGAGCCGATGTGGTAGACGAAGCCGGTGCTCAGGCGAGCGGCATTGATATTGCCGCGGCCGCCGTTGACGACTGGGCCGTAGTCCTCGTGGATGTACTGGTAGTCGGCCTGGAAGACGCGAATGGCCAGATGGTGGTTGAAGAGCGGAGTGTTATAGTCCGCGCCGCCACCTGCGGTCAGGACCGGTCCCCACTTGTCGGTCTGGTACTCGGGTCCGCCGACAAGCTCTGCGCCCGCGAGGGCGTGAACGAACGGGGTGAGATTGCCGGTGGGAAAGCGGAAGATAATGCCGCCGGAACCGCCGCTGAAATCATTCGGCGAGTACGTGCTGCCGGTGCCGCAGTT
Organism: Acidobacteriota bacterium; assembly: GCA_021779695.1. The sequence continues at coordinate 8,045 of JAJYAE010000153.1, forward strand.
GCAGGGCGTCTGATTGAGGATATGCTCATCGCCGATGGCCTCAATGCCGACGTTCTTATTGAAGTAGCGGGCCACGCTGAGGATTGCGCCCCAATCGACGCTCCTGTAGTTGAAGCCAATGGTCTGGCCGTTTGGCATGGGAGTGTCGATCGTGCCCTTAGGTGCAAGGTAGCTGTAACCGGCGAAGATATCCCATCGCGAGGGAGACGTTCCATAAGCCGGCCTGGTGGAATGCGCGGCCGGTGCAGCGGCATCCTGAGCCGTCGCGCTGAAAGGCAACGCCGCAACACAGGCTAACGCCAACAGCCGGAAGGCCAATTTCAATTTCTGCGAATCCATCTGTTTTTCCTCCGCAATCAAATGCGTCAAAATGACAATGAGCTGCGGTCTTTGCGCAGCCTCATGTTTATTCAGCTTGAAGCCGCTCTTACTGGCTCCGGTACAGCAACTTAGCAACCCTAAGTTAGCATAGGGTCAGGAAGCTGCAGCGCATCAAAATCCCCCGAGTAGCCAAGTTAATACACTTTGCAGGCCGTCAGGCTGCTTCTGGCAATGCCCTATTTCTGCCGAAAAGGGCCTGTTTTGAAACAGCTTAGACGACATTCAATGTCTTCAGTAAGCTACGTGGCTCGCGCTGTATCTTTTCCTGTAGAAGCGTAATAGCGTACAAAAGTTGCTCGGGCCGGGGTGGACAGCCTGGGACGTAGACGTCGACAGGAATCACTTGATTCACCCCCTGCACGATGGCGTAATTGTTGAATACCCCGCCTGAGGTGGCGCACGCTCCCATGGAAATGACCCATTTGGGTTCCGGCATCTGCTCGTAGAGACGGCGGATGACAGGAGCCATCTTCTGCGAGACGCGTCCGGCGATGATCATGAGGTCAGCCTGTCGTGGAGACGGGCGGAAAACTTCAGCGCCAAAGCGAGCGACGTCATAGCGGGATGCACCCATGGACATCATTTCAATGGCGCAGCAAGCCAGGCCAAAGGTGACAGGCCAGACCGAACTCTTGCGAATCCAGTTCACTGCGTAATCCAGAGAAGTGAAGAATACCCCTTCGGGCTGGTCAAACCCGTAATTGACTTCCTGCAACTTGGCGCGATTCTGGGCACTGCTTTCGAGGGCCCCAAAGAGATAGCGGTCGCGCTCCTGTATCGCCGTCATGCATACCATCATAACCCGTGTTGCGGCGTGGCGATGTGACCAAGTTCCATGAGACGGCACAGTTACGCCGTTTTTTCGCCCAAAGTAAACTGCGGCCCCGGCAACCGAGCGCAGAATTGAAATCTTTATGCGATCTATATGCGTTATCGTCTATTCTTCTTGGTTCACTGACATGTCGTTTTTCACATCGTGAAGCTCGACGCAGGGGCCGTGTGTCTGTGTTGCGCCCAATGCTTATGTTGGCCGCCCGCAGTTGGGCTGTGGACACTGCTTTTGGAAGCTGGAAGAAATTTCGCCGCAAGTACCCGAGTGGTGCGCGGTTTTTGGGGAGTAGCGGTCTGTATGTCCGGTCGTAGTCTCAGGTACTTCTTTCCTACCTTGTGTTTCGCACTGCCCACCCTCACCTTTGCCCAGAGTGCCAGCGGGGCAGCCGGCCAGGCGCCGGCGACGCAGGCGCAGATTGCGGCGCTGCAACAGTCGATCCAAAGCGCGCAGATGTCTGCCGATAACGCATGGATGCTGGTTTCAGCGGCGCTGGTGCTGCTGATGACCGGGCCGGGGCTGGCTCTGTTTTACGGCGGCCTGGTGCGGAAGAAGAACATTCTGAGCACAATGATGCAGAGCTTTGCCATGATGGGCCTGGTGACGATTCTGTGGGCCATTGTGGGCTACTCGCTGGCCTTCGGGCACGGGAATTTCTTTATTGGCGGATTTGAGCATGCGTTTCT
>JAJYAE010000154.1 GCA_021779695.1 Acidobacteriota bacterium
GTGGCCGAGGAGGATGGTGCTTTTGCCCAGCCGGGCGCGGGCCGCGGTGATACGAGCGTCCATGGAGTGGTCGGGGAGGGTGAGATAGTGCTCAAGACTGCAGGATTCAGCAGTCGCGGAAGAGGCTGTTGCCTCAGCTTCGAGAGTCTGGTTCACGATACTCCGCCTTCAGCCCGTTCCATCCGTTGCGCGGATAGCGGGCGGGGATGTTGAAAGCCAGAGCCGCTATGCGGCTCGTTGCCTGCAGTGGGAGCGAGCAGATTCCCACGGGGTTGTTGCAGGCTTATGTTTCAGGATGCGAGGTGCGCGGGCGCGGCAGCAAACGAGCCGAGCGGGCGCAGACCGCAGGCCTTTCATCGCAGTGTAACAAGAGCGCGGGTGAGGTTCAAATGCCACCAAGGTGCGAGAGGCGGCGGCAAGCGGAGAATTGTGAGGGCGATGCGCGGACAGGTATGATGAGGGCTTATGGGAGCTCCCCTGAGCATTGAGACGGCCAATCTGGGAATGGCTGACTCGCTGATTCTGATGGTGCTGGCGCTGGTGGTGTTTGGGCCGCGGCGGCTGCCGCAGATTGGGCGTCAGATCGGCAAGCTAATGTATGAGTTCCGCAAGGCCTCAAACGACTTCAAGTATCAGATGGAGGAGGAGCTGCGGCAGGCCGAGGATGCGGAGCGGCGCAAGAAAGAAGAAGCCGAGCGGGCGAAGCTGCTGAATGCTCCGGCTGAGGCGGTGAGCGCGGAACCGGCCGTGGCGACGCCGGTGGTGAACGCGATTGAGCAGAGCGGAGCGAGCGTGGCCGCGCCCAGGGTGGAAGTGGAATCAGCGACGCCAGTGGATACTGCGCCGAGGATTCAGCCGCCTTCAACGGGCGAGCCAGTGATGGCGTCGCGTCAGGGAACACGCGCAATGGAGCAAGCTGCGGAAAGCGAAATGGCTGCACCGGCCGCCAGCACCGCCACGGAGGCAGCACAAAAAAATGGTTGAACCCGCACAGGCAATCAGCAAGGCGCGGGAGGCGGTGAGCGAGCGCGCAGAACTGCCGGGCATGAGCCTGATGGAGCATCTGGATGAGCTGCGCAGGCGCATCGTGCATTCGGCGGCCTATCTGGCGGTGGGCTTCTTTGTCTGCTGGTTTTTCCGCGACCGGATTGTGGCGTTTCTGCAGGCGCCGCTGAGCAAGATCGGCAAGTCCCTGGTGTTTACGCATCCGATGGACGCGCTGAACCTGGACTTGCAGGCATCCCTGCTGGCGGGTGCGATTCTGGCGTCGCCTTTCATCCTGTTTCAGGTGTGGCTGTTCATTGCGCCCGGACTCTACAAAAGCGAGCGGCGGTTTGTGGTGCCGTTCATGGGCGCGACGGTGGGATTGTTCCTGACGGGCGCGAGCTTTGGCTACTTTTTTGTGCTGCCGGCGGCGATCAAGATTCTGATTGTGGACTTTGGGCACAACTTCACGCCGATGGTCACGATCGAGGACTATACCAGCTTTTTTCTCTCAGTGATTCTGGGGCTGGGCATCAGCTTTGAGCTGCCCATCCTGATTTTCTTTCTGGCGCTGCTGGGCGTAGTGAGCCCGAAGTTTTTATGGAAGAACATCCGCTACGCGATTCTGGCGGTATTTCTGGTGGCGGCGATCATCACGCCGAGTCCGGACCCATGGACGATGTGCATCTATGCGATTCCGATGCTGGTGTTGTACCTGATTGGAATTGGCGTGGCGTGGTGGGTACATCCCTCGCGACGCAAGGCGAAGGAGACCGCATCGTGAGAGCGTGGATGAGCAGGGTGGTGCGAAGCGCGCTGCGTGCTGCGGAGGCACTGATCATAGCCGCTCCGCTGGCGGCGACGGCGCAGGCGCACTTCAATGGGCAAAAGGCGTACGACTACGCGCGGGAGTTTGTGGCCATCGGGCCGCGCTGGCCGACGGGGCCGGGTCACGCGAAGGCGGAGGAATTCCTGCGCCGCCACTTTGCGCACGATGCGACGGAGATGGACTCGTTCACGGCTGACACATCGATTGGGCCGGTGGCTATGCGGAACTACATTGTGCGCTATCCGGGCAAGAAAGATGGCGTGATCGTGCTGGCGTCGCACTACGAGACAAACTATCCGTTGCGAAATATCAACTTTGTGGGCGCCAACGACGGTGCGGCAACGGTGGGCCTGCTGATGGCGATTGGCGACGACCTGCATGCCAGGGTTGCGGGCGGCCGGAAGCTGGATGGGTATTCGGTGTGGCTGGTCTTTTTTGATGGCGAGGAGTCTTTCCAGACGCAATGGTCGAATTCCGATGCACTTTTTGGATCACGGCACCTGGCGGCGAAGTGGGGCGGCGATGGGACCCTGGGGCATGTCAAGGCGTTCATCCTGGCAGACATGATTGGCGACAAGGACCTGGACATTCAGCGGGAGGCGCAGTCAACGGATTGGCTGGTGGCGCTGGTGCGGCGCGCGGCACAGCAGTATGGGTACGAGCGGTACTTCTTTCAGCAGGAAGAGACGGTGGAGGATGACCATGTACCGTTTGTGCAGCGCGGGGTGCCGTCGATTGACGTGATTGACCTGGACTATGGGCCGAACGACAGTTATCACCATACGGTGCAGGACACGCTGGACAAGGTCAGCGCGCACAGCCTGACGATTGACGGCGATGTGTTCCTGGAGACCATTCGCCTGATTGATGCGCGGAGCTGATGCACGGAGTTGATGCGATGATTCCCTTCGCAGAGCGTCAACGGCAGCGCGTAGCTACGTGAGTGCTATTCTCAGGATTAGAAGTGCCGGTGCCCCTGCTGAAGCGCAATTCGACGAAGTTTTCTGAGCCCAAGGCATGGCTTTACGCCATGGTGTCTGCGCTGGCCATGGCAAGTCTCCTGGTGGCGGGCGGCTGCTCGCGGCTCCACAAGGAACGGCATGAAATGGTGTATGTGTGGACGCGGCAGATGTATCTGCGTGACCGCGTGGCTGCCGTGTCCAACCGCGTCGCAGAGGTCAAGAACGGACAGGCGCTGGAGGTGCTGGAGCACGGGCGGCGGTTCCTGAAGGTGCAGACGGCGAAGGGTGAGATCGGGTGGATTCCTGAGCGCGCAGTGATTGACGGCACGGTCTACCAGGGATTTATGGACCTGGCGACGCAACACCGCGATAGCCCAGTGGTGGCCAACGGAACGCTGCGCGACGAGATGTATCTGCACGTGAAGCCGGGGCGCGAGACGGACCGGTTTTATCTGTTGCCAGAGAATGCAAAGGTGCAGATGCTGGAGCGTGCCTCGGTGCCGAAGACCGCGGCGGCCAAGCCCGTGGTGAACCGCGGTACAGGTTCGAAAGACGATGCGGAGACGCCGCCAGTGGTGATGGAAGACTGGTGGCTGGTGCGCGACAAGGAAGGGCATTCGGGCTGGCTGCTGGGCCACAGTGTGGATGTCGATGTGCCGGACGATGTGGCGCAATATGCGGAGGGCCAGATGATTGTGGGCGCGTACATGATTGCCAAGGTGCATGACGACGCGGCGACGACCCCGGACCATGAGGTGGCGGAATACGTCACGGCGCTGGCGCCCCCGGAATCCGGGCTACCCTACGACTTTAATCAGATCCGCGTCTTCACGTGGAGCGTGAAGCATCACCGCTATGAGACGGCCTTCCGCTTGCGGCCAATTCGCGGTTATCTGCCGGTGACGATCGGCTCCGAGCCGGGGCCGAAAGGGGCGACGGAGCCAGTCTTCAGCTTCCTGATCGCGGGCAATGAAGATGTGGCGATCGATCCGGACACGGGGATTGCGCGGCCTGCTTCGCCGAGGACGATCCGCTACGCGCTGCGCGATACGCTGGTGCGGCGGATTGGGCCGGATACAGCGCCGATTCCGTTGATCCACGAGGCCAAGGAGCAGGCGAAAAAGCGCGAGCGGAGGTAAAAAGCCCGGAAAAGGATCCGTTCAGCAAAGAGCGGCCCACAGCGGGCCGCTCTTTTTACAGCATCGTTTCAGAACTGGCTACCACTGCACGCCGGGGTAGAGGCTGGGCATGCGGTCGACGTGGAACTGGTAGGCTCCGGGCGTCTTCCCCTGCCAGATGACGCTGCTGGCCTGCGGATTGAGCTCCTGGACGATGGCGCCACCCTGCGGCGCGCAGAAGTTCACCTCCAGGTCGCTGTTGCCAAGAGTCTCAGCGTTCCCGCCGAAGAAGCTGAAATAGGTATCGGGCGGGATGTAGTGGGTGATCATGGTCGCGGTCAGGTTGCTCTCGTTGATCTCAAGTACCGGCATGGTGGAATAGCAGGTGGACGAAGAGGGCGCGGCCGGGGAGCACATGACCTGACCTGTGGGCGGCGGGAAGGTGCGATCGTTGCCGTTGTCCATCATGCCGATGCGAAAGACGCCCGTTGTGTTCTGCGTGAAGAAGTTCATGCCGTGCTGAGCGTAGAACCAGTTGGCCGGATTGCCTCCGCCGCCTGAGTCGAGGGCATCGATGAGGTTGAAGTCGCCCTGATAGCCGAGATGCCAGAGGATCTTGCCGGAGCCAGTGCCATCGAGGTAATCGATCTTGATGATCCAGTTCTGGTGACGCATGGAGAGCAGCAGGTTGTGGTCGTCGCTCGAATAGAGCATGTCATTCGAGTGGGTCCAGTCACAGCTGACGGTTCCACAGTTCATGGGATGGCGGTTGACGTCCAGGTGATCGAAGGTATTCCAGGCCCAGACAGGGGTGAGGTTCTGGTCGACGTCGACCAGCGCATCGCCGATGACCGGCTCGGTGACGATTTGTCCATTGATGTCGACGGACTCGGTCCTGGTATCCGTGGCAAGAAGGACCCAGTGTCCATTGGGTAAGGCGAGAACATTGTGGTGGAAGCTGCCGAGCTGGTAGACGTTGCCGCTGGCGTCGCGCAGGCTGGAGGAGGCGAGCTTCTGATTGAGCTGGGTCATGTTGAGGCTGCGAATGGTGTTGCCTAACAGGTCAATTTCGCGGATCTCATTGATGACGCCGGGCTGCGCGCCTGCAGTCTCGTTGGACGACAGGTAGGAGATGAGCGTAAGGAAGTGTCCGTTGGGCAGGAGCTGGATTCCCTGGAGCAGGTCGGCCTGACTTCCCTTGAAGGTGTAAGTCCAGATCACATTGCCCTGGAGATCGGTGGCGACGGCTTCGGCATCCTGATGGGGAAAGAGCGTATTCCACATTTCAATGCCGGGCTGCGGCGTGCCGCCGGAGGGCGTAGTGATCTGGAATGAAGCCGTGGTGGGCGGTGTGCCGGTGGTGCAGGTAAAGTCGGCGTCGTTGAAGGTGGCGCCATTGTCGAGGGCGATCTGGCCGCGCAGGTGGTAGGTGGTGTTGCCGCGCATGCCGGCCACTTCCATCGTGACCTGGCCGCCGGTACTGGAGGGGGTCGATTGCTGCCAGGTGTTGAATCCGTAGTTGGTGGTGGTGCCGAACTCGACGGAGACCTCGCCCGGTGAAGGCAGGTAGGTGGTGTAGACGGCGACGAGCGGATGGCCGGTAAGCGGCGGACAGAGGGTGACGCCGGGCAGAATAATCGCGACGACCGCGGTGGCGTTGTCCTGCAGCGGCGCTGTGGCAAGCGCGGCGGTGACCTGGATGTTCTCAACCTGGGTCACGCTCGCGGGCGCGGTGTAATCGCCGCTCGCGGTGACCGTGCCGACCGTTGCATTTCCGCCGGGCACGTTGTTCACAAACCACGCAATCGCCCCCCCCGTGCTGGATGTGGCCGTGAACTGGAAGGACTGGCCGGGCGCGAGCGCAATGTACTTCGGCGTGATGGTGATGGTGCCATTCTGCGTGGCCGTTGGCGGCGGTCCGCCCGGTGGGGGAATCACAACAATGGGCAGCGGACCCTGCACCCAGAAGCCACACCCCGCTGGCAGTAGAAGAACGATGAGACCAAGCCAGAACCCGAATCGCAGGAAGCCCCTGTGTCGCAGGCGATTGGAATCGGGGGAAGACGCCGCGTGGGACGTACGTGCAGAGCGATCAGAAGGAATCATCGGGCACTTTCAGGGCCGGTTGCCGAACACAAAGCAAGAAGCGTGAGACAGAGAAACACACCAAGGGTAACAAACTTTGGATGCATGCCGTTTGCGCCGTGCTGCCTTACCGGGATGGATAAGCCGCTTGGCTGGATGGAAGACTCTGCGGGGGATTTGCGACGGGATGGACTGAGGACGCAGGGTGGGCAGGCTCAGCCCTCTCGGCGGCGCAGCGCGTGCTCCACAACCCGCAGCATCTCGTTCTCCGGCGCGGGTTTACCGGTCCAGATCTCAAACTGCCGCGCACCCTGCTGCACAAACATCTCGACGCCGGTAATGATTGGGATACCGCGGGAACGGGCGAGCGCCAGCAGCGGCGTCTCGATGGGGTTATAGACCATGTCGAAGACGAGGCTGGCGTTGAGTTCGTTGGGAGCGATGGGCAAGGCCTGCTTGTTTCCCTTCATGCCGCAGGGGGTGGAGTTGATCAGGACGTCGAAGTGCTGCTTGGCGAAGACCTCGTGCTTGAGGGATTTGGCCTTGGCCTGACGGGCAAGGGCGACGGCGCTTTCATGTGTCCGATTGATGACGTAGACTTCTGCGCCCTGCTCGACGAGACCGAAGACGGCAGCACGGGCCGCGCCACCGGCGCCGAGGACGGCGACTCGTGCACCACGGAGGCGGAGACGCTTTTCCAGTGGGCGGATGACGCCGGCGACATCGGTATTGAAGCCGTAAAGCTTGCCGTCGGCGCCGGTGCGGAGGGTATTGCAGGCGCCGATGCGCGCGGTGAGGGGGTCCATGTTGGCCAGGTGCGGCAGGACCTCCTGCTTGAGCGGCATGGTGACGGCGACGCCGGCCAGGGGTAGCTCGCGGATGACAGTGAGCAGGTCATCGAGGGACTTGGCTTTGAGTGGCAGCAGGACGGCGTTGACGACCTCGCGGCGGAGTGCAGCGTTGTGCATGAGCGGCGAGAGTGAATGGGTGATGGGATTGCCGGCAACGCCGAAGATACGGGTCGCCTGGTCAAGCTGCTCAATGCGGTAGATATCGCGAAGGGTGTGGGCATCCACCTGGCCGGGCGCGGTCTCTGTCTCCTCTGAAAAAGACGCAAAGGTGAACGAGCCACCGGCGCGTGGGCCCAGGACACGGCTCAGAATGCCTTCCTCTCCCATGGCGATGCCGACGATGTGGGACGAGAGCGAGCGATCTTCGATGAGACGCAGCATGGCCAGGTTATCCGCGAGCGAGCGGGCGGTGGAGACGACCTTGACGAAATCAGGCCTAAAGGCCTCGATGCGATTGGCGGCCTGTTCCAGACTGCGGGTGCGAGTGAAGTCGTGGTAGCTGATGAGCAGGGCGGCGCCGGTGTGGCGCAGGTGGGTGATTTGCGCGGCCTTGGCAGATTCGGCAGATTCGATTTCAAGATCAAGAATCTGGCAGCCGGCCTGAGCCGCCTTGGTGAGGACTTCAAACTGGGTGGCGAGTGCGCCGGTGAAGCCGCCGCCATTGGCTTTGCGGCGGCAGGTGGCGATGGCGATGACTTCGCGATGGCTGGCCAGGAATTCCTTAATCTTGGGCAGCGCGAGCAGGGGCTTGGGCAGAGAGTCGAGGCGGAACTCAAAGAAAGTAGAGTCTTTAAGAGACGCGTCTGCGCGCTCGATGAGCTCTGCCGGAGAGGAAGCCTGGAGGGCAATGCACATTTTGCCTGGGCGCAGGCGTGCACCGGCGGGCAGTGGAGGGGGCGCGAGCGTGGCAGGAGCGTGTGGCATGGCCTCAATTGACGCATATTAGACGGGTTATGGAAGCGATGCAACAGGGAAGGTGCGATTGGGCCGGCATTTCTCTGGAATGCCTGGGAATGGCGTGGATGTGGCAAGCTGGAAGCTGAAGGGAGTGGAAGCGATGGCTGTGGAGGCGGTTACAGCAGTGACGGGAGCGACACATGCATGGGAGATGGGCGGGGCCAAGAGTGCCGACGCCCTGGCGGTGTGGGTGACAGCGCGGTTGGAGGCGTATGAGGCCGCATTGCAAGCCCTGCTTGCGATGGACGGCGCGCGCACGCCGGAGAACTCCTTGCGCTTGTATGACATTGCAATTGAGCAACTTAGCCTGGCGGGGGCGCAGGCGGGCGTGCTGAATTCGGTGGCGGCGGAAAAGGCTGTGCGGGACCAGGCCCAGAATGAGGCGCAGCGCGTCGCGATGGCCGCCAGCGCGCTGAGCCTGAATCGCGGGGTGTACGACGCGCTGAGGGCCATCGACCTGGAGGGCGCGAACGCGGCGACCAAGCACTATGTGGAACGGACGCTGCTCAGCTACCGGCTGGCCGGCGTGGATAAGGACGATGCGACCCGGGCGAAGTTGCAGGAGCTGCACGAAAAGGCGACGCGGCTGTCGCTGGAGTTCAGCCGGAATATCCAGGAAGGCGCGAAGACGATTGAGGCGACGCCGAAGGAGTTGGAGGGATTGCCGGGCGACTATCTGGCGCGGCACCCGGCGAATGCCGAAGGGCGCGTGAGCATCTCAACCGACCAGCCGGAGATGCAGCCGGTGATGACCTTTGCGGCATCGGCGGCGCTGCGCGAGCGGATGTTCCTGGCCTACAACACGCGGGCGTATCCGGCGAACCAGCAGATTTTGCTGGACCTGCTGGCAACGCGGCAGGAGATTGCGACGATTCTGGGCTTCAGAAGCTGGGCAGACCTGGCGACAGCGGACCAGATGATGGGGTCGGCGGCCAATGTGCGGGCGTTTCTGGCCAAACTCGACGAGGCCAGCCGTGAAGGTGCCGTGCGCGAGCACGCAATGATCCTGGAATTTGCGCGCGAGCGGCAGCCGGGGTTGCAGGAGATCGACATCACGAGCCGCGGCTACTGGTATGAGCAGTTCCGGCGGTCGGCCTATGATTTCGACTCGCAGTCGGTTCGGCCGTACTTTCCGTATGAGCAGGTCGAGGCCGGCGTGCTCCAGACAGCAGCGCGGCTCTTCAAGGTGGAGTTCCGGCGGTCGGATGCGGCGGCATGGAACCCCGCAGTGACGGTTTATGAGGTGCTGGAGGGTGGGCAACTCGTTGGCCGTTTCTACCTGGACATGCACCCGCGCGAGGGCAAGGACAAGTGGTTCTCCGCCGCTCCGGTGGTCACCGGCGTGCGCGGGCGCTACCTGCCCGAGGCGGCGCTGATCTGCAACTTCCCGGGTGGCGAGCCCGGTGATCCGGGGCTGATGCAGTACTCGGACGTGGTGACGTACTTTCACGAGTTCGGCCACCTGATGCATGCGATTCTGGGCGGGCAGACGGAGTGGGCCGGGCTTTCGGGCTTTGCGACGGAGGGTGATTTTATCGAGGTGCCGTCGCAGATGCTGGAAGAGTTCTTCCGCGATGAGAAGCTGCTGCAGGCCTTCGCGAAGCACTACGAGACGGGCGAAGTGCTCTCGTCCGAGACCATCAAAAAAATGAAAGGCGCCGGTGCCTTCGGCCGTGCGGACTGGGTCCGCTCGCAGCTCTATTACACGACGCTCTCGCTCGACCTCCATGACCAGGACCCGGCAGGACTCGACCTCGACGCAACGACAAAGCGGCTCTACCAGAGCCTGCAGCCGTGGACGTGGCTCGACGGAAACCGCATGTATGCGAGCTTCGGCCACCTGACCGGCTACTCGTCGAACTACTACACGTATGCCTTCGACAAGGTGATTGCGCTCGACTTCTTTGCGCAGTTCGACCCGGCGGACTTGTTGGGGTGTGATGCAGGCGCGCGCTACCGAAAGGCGGTGCTGGAGCAGGGCGGGTCAAAGCCGGGCCGTGAGATGGTGCGCGACTTCCTGGGACGCGACGAAGAGTTCGCTGCCTTCACGCGCTGGCTCAGCGAAGAGTTTGAGGCAGAGGCAGCGGGAGCAGCGCATTACTGATCCGGCCCGAAT
>JAJYAE010000155.1 GCA_021779695.1 Acidobacteriota bacterium
GCGTCCTCCTGGGACCCCAGCGTGGAGGAGCAGGCACAGCACTTTGCAGCGGAAGATGCACGCGCCGCGGGAATTGATTGGACATTCACACCGATGGTGGATATTGCGCGCGACGCCCGGTGGGGCCGCATGGTGGAAGGCGCTGGCGAAGATCCGTTCCTGGGTGCGGCGATGGCCCGCGCGCAGGTACGCGGCTTTCAGGGTGCAACCATTGGCCCGGAGAGTATTCTGGCGTGTGTCAAGCACTTTGCTGGCTACGGCGCAGCCGACGGCGGACGCGATTATGACTCCTCCTATGTGCCGGAAGAGCTGATGCGCAATGTGTACCTGGTGCCGTTCCATGCGGCGGAGCAGGCCGGCGCCGCGACCTTCATGAGCGCGTACATGGACCTAAACGATGTGCCTGCTTCGGGTAATCCCTGGCTGCTGACCCAGGTATTGCGCAAGGACTGGGGCTTCAAGGGATTTGTGGTTTCGGATGCCTTTGCAGTGGCGAGCTTGCAGGTTCACGGCTATGCCCGGGACCCCGAGGACGCTGCTTACAAGGCAGTCTCGGCCGGGCTGGACATGGACATGGCGAGTGAGACGTTCACCCACAATCTGCCAGGACTTGTGAAAAACGGCAAAGTGAGCGAAGCGCAGCTGGACGCAGCGGTCCTGCCGATCCTGGAAGCGAAGTATGAGCTGGGGCTTTTTGAGCATCCTTATGTGGATGAGTCCAAGGTCGATGAAGTGCTGGACCGTCCGGAAGGCCGCGCCTTGGAACGCAAGATTGCGGCTCGTTCCATGGTGCTGCTGAAGAACGACCATGCAACGCTCCCGCTCTCTACTGGCATCAGGAAAATTGCGGTGATTGGCCCGCTTGCCGACTCGACCCGGGATATTGAGGGCGGCTGGACTGTCGAAGGACTGTTCGGTGGAGCAAGCAAGAGCCATCCGGTGACGGTGCTGGCGGCCTTGAAACAGCGTCTGGGCAGCGGAGCTGAGGTGAGCTACGTGCCCGGACCAGTTCTTTCGCGCATGTATCCCTCAATATTCGATCAGATGTCTGGCAAGAAGCCCTTGCCGCCGCCTACCGAAGCGGAAAATGCGGACTGGCTGGCCAAGACCAAGGCAGCCGCAGCGCAGGCCGACCTGGTCATCGCCGTGATGGGAGAGGCAGCGGACATGAGCAGCGAAGCCGCTTCGAGAGCCACTCTAACGCTGCCCGGCATCCAGGAGCAAATGCTGGAAGTCGCGGCCTCAACAGGCAAGCCCGTGGTGCTGGTTCTCGAGAATGGACGCCCCCTGAATCTTCTCTGGGCATCGGAGCATATTCCGGCAATTCTGGAAGCCTGGTATCCGGGGACTGAGGGCGGAGTTGCGGTTGCGAATGTACTGTTCGGCGACGTGAACCCCGGCGGCAAGTTGCCGGTGAGCTGGCCGCGCATTGCGGGGCAGGAGCCGCTTTACTACAACCACAATCTGACCCATGAGCCGGAAGATCGGCCAGGTTTCACCTCGCGCTACTGGGATATCTCGTCCAAGCCTCTGTTTCCGTTTGGCTACGGCCTCAGTTACACGACGTTCAAGTACTCTGACCTGAAGGTAAGCCAGAAAAGCATCCACGTGGATGGCAGCACGGAAGTCAGTGTCACGGTGACCAACGCCGGCAATGTAACTGGCGATGCCGTGGCGCAGGTCTACGTGCATCAGCGCTACGGCTCGGCCTCACGGCCGGTGCGCCAGCTCAAGGGCTTTGAGCGCGTGACGCTGAAGCCCGGCGAGACGCGGACTCTGACGTTCCCGCTTGGCCAGGCAGAACTGAGCTACTGGAATCCGCAAACGAAGGCGTGGGGGATGGAGCCGACGGAGTTTGATGTGTGGGCCGGAGGCGACTCAACGGCGAGCCTGCACACGGATTTCAGCGTGACTCAATAGATCGGAGCGAGGAAAAGGAAAACGACCTGCTGGCTGCGGATGGAAAGTCCGCCTGCCAGCAGGCCGTTTACTGTTTATGGATGTTCGGTGATGGCTTCTGTTGCCTTGCTCATCGTGGCCGTGCGTTCGAGCTTATCCCAATTGAAGGGCTTGCCGTCGATGGCGCGCTTGAGTGTCTTGAAAAGGACGATCGAAAAGACCTGCCGGTAGGCAAAGCGCTGCAGCCAGATATGGAAGAGCAGCCAGCCATCGCCCTTGTTTGCCGGATGACGACGCTCCAGGCTGAAGGCAACCGTCGATGTGACGAAATCGATGAGCAGAAAGGCGAGGAAGTAGGCCACCAGTTTCTGCAGGCTGGCGATGGACGCAGCCTCCGGGTGATAGTGGCGGTCGATGAAGTAGTTCACCGTACTGTAGGCGAACATCAGGTCAATGAATGGTGAGACCAGCGGCAGCAGCATCTGAAAGATGAGGATATTGGGCAGGGCAAAAAGGCCCATGGCCTTGTTGCGCACGAAGGCAAGCCGATGCTTCCAGACCGACTGCAGAATCCCAAACGACCAGCGGAAGCGCTGACGCATGAGCCCCTTGGCGTCGATGGGAGCCTCGGTGAAAGCGAGAGCGCGGTCTTCGTAGACGACCTTGTACTGCTGCTCGAGGAGATTCATCGTCAGGTCGGCATCCTCGGCCACAGTGTTCAGGGGATAGCCACCGGCCGCTTTGACGGCCGCGGTGCGCCAGGCGCCAATGGCGCCGGGGACGACGGTGACGACGTGGAAGAGGTCGAGGGCTCGGCGCTCGAAGTTCTGGCTTGTGATGTATTCCAGAGCCTGCCAGCGCGTCCACAGGTTCACGCGATTGCCGACCTTGGCATTGCCGGCGACCGCGCCGATCTTAGGATCTTCAAAATGCGGAAGGAGCTTTGAGATTGCGTCGGAGGCGATCACCGTATCCGCATCGATGCCGACATAGAACGGTTCGTCAAGCTGCTCGATGGCAAAGTTGAGGGCGGCTGCTTTGCCGCCGTTGGCCTTGGAGAGGACTGTGACGCGTCCGGCGGCAATCTCCCGTGCATAGGCTTCGCGCGCCACATCAAAGGTGCGATCGCTTGACCCGTCGTCGATTACGATGACGCGTAGGTTGTCGTAGTCCGAGTGCAGCACGGAGCGAATGGTGCGCACGATGACCTTTTCTTCGTTGTAGGCGGGAACCAGGACGGCGATGCGCGGATGGAAGCCGGGGGAAGCCTGGCGATGCGGCCGGCGCAGGCGGTCAATCACGGCAAAGAGGCCAACGAGGATCAGGCGGGCGCTCATCAGGACATCGCCCACGAAGAAGACGAGCACGATGAAGTGGCCAATCAGCGCCAGCGTAGTGAAAGCGATGGAATCGGGAATGGAACGCAGGTACTGACGGAAGGTAAGCCGGGGCATAACCTCGGCCGTGGTCTTGCCCATCAGTGCAGAGACGGGAACGATCTGGTAGCCATGCGCGCGCAGGGTGTCGATGAGGACAGGCAGAGCGGCGACTGTGGCGGAGCGGTTTCCGCCGCCGTCGTGGAGCAGAACTACGGAGCCGCGAAACTGGGGCTTGGTCTTCATGACGTTGAGCTGCGACAGTACCGCATTGCAGATCTCCGCCGGGGTCTTATGGACGCGCTCGTCCCAGTCATTGGTGTCAATCTTGTTGCCGATGATGATGAGCCCATCTTTCTGTACCTCGACAATTGGCTTGGCCTGGTCGTCGGTGTCAGGCTCTTCGTCAATATCGTAGGGCGGGCGGAAGTAGAGCGGCTGGACGCGGAGCTTGCTGGCAAAGAGCCGCTCGGTCAATTTGACTTCGAGATCGAGCTGGTTGCGCGAGATCTCGCTGATGTCCGGGTGAGTATAGGTGTGATTGCCGATCTCGTTGCCTTCGCGGACGGCCCGCTGCATGATGCCTACATTTTGCAGCGCCTGCTCCCCGATCATCATGAAGGTGGCAGTGGCATGCTTCTGCTTGAGGACGTCGAGAATCTGCGGGGTCCATCGGGGATCGGGTCCATCGTCAAAGCTCAGCGCCACCTCGTTGGAGTGGTATCCGTAGTAATGGACGGTATAGGTTTGCGGATACACGTCCATGTGCTCATCAACGATGAATTTTTTGGTGGGATCGGGCTCGCTGGTATCCACCTCAACGGTGCGTTTCCCAGCCTGGGGCAGGCCGGTTACGCGGAGAATGTCGCCTTCGCCCTCATTGTCGACGTCGTGGCCGGGCGGCACTGAACCGAGGGCTTGCAGCGCCGTGGATTCACTGGGGCGATCCCAGATTCTCCAGAGCGAACGGTCCTCTGAGCCGAGGCGCCACAGGGCGAAGGTCTGCAATCCCAGCTCGCGGGCAGCCCGCATCTCATTGAGCACGGTGACCCCATCGAGGAACCAGACGACGTGGCGCTTGTTGGCGTCTTCATCGATGTACTCGAAGTGGGGATTGAGGGAGTTTTCGTCAAGGTCGAGATCCGCGTCCGCGTCGGCCGCCCGCTGCCAGGCATCCGATACGGAGAGATCCTCGGTATCGACCACCTGCGCCGGAGGCGGCTTGCGATGGTGGGGACTGCGGGGCGGAGGAATGGACATCGTCCAGTCGTAGCCGTAGCTGCCCAGGGCGCAGAGAATTTTTTCCTTCGGCACCACTTTGAGAGCGTGGCGCAGATTTGCCACGAACCAGTCCTGACTCGCGATGGGACCGGGACTGCTCTCCACCTCATGCTGGTCATAATTCATCAGCACGATGCCGTCGGAGCTGGATGCGATGGCTTTCAAGTCCGGATCCGGCGTGGAGGCCGCCACGTTGACGTAGAGGCGGAGATTGCGAGGGTGCAGATCGCTGTACAGCTCCTTGATAAATGCGAGATAGCCGGGCGTGTCCTGGTCGGGCAGGCTTTCAAAGTCAAGCGAGATGCCGTGATAGGCCGGCAGAGCTGTGAGCATGCGGACGATCTGCTGGCGCAGCGCAACGCGTTTGTCGGGATCCATGAGCATGTCGCCGACGGCCGCGTCCCAGCTTTGCGTGCGCAGATTGTAGTTGTTGATGTGGGGAAAGATTTCAGTGACTTCACGCGCTTCGCTGATGACGCGCTTGACCTTGTTCAGTTCGTCCGGGTCGTGTACGGCACCGCCGGAAACGACCGGGTAGAGACGCACATCGTCACTGCTGGCGGCAATGAGGACGGGGGCGCCGTTGTTGACATGGAGCCACTCGGGGAAGAGCATGTCCAGTTGATGCACGTGCTCTTTCAGGGAGGAATAGCTGGCCGCGTCGTCCGGCGCGTAGTAGGCGGCGCGCAAGCCTTCACCGGTGTTGAAGGGGATCTGGGAGGCGAGGCGATTGGTCTTGCGGCGAGCCGGCCGCGCGTGGGGAGCATGCAGAGCGGGGGCGCGGTCGTTGAGTGGCTTGTAGTTGTGGCGAGGCAAGGGGAGCAGCAGCTCCGGCAATGGAGCCGAGCGAAGGACATTGAGGATAAAGATTGCGAGGACAAGCGTGGTGCCAATGGCTGTGAAATCGAGAATGCGGCGCAGACGCTTCCAGCGCTTCCTCCCGGGATCAAAGAAAATCTGTTTCTCGGCCATCCACCAACTCGCTTTCGGGGCTTTTACTGAGTGTACCGCGCGCTGGGCAAGGGGATGGTAAGTGGCTTCTTTTGAATTGAATATGTCGCGAACTCAAGGTCGCGTACGGCGGGCGTCCAAGGCAAGTGGAGCAACGAACGGCCACCAGGTGGCGGCCGGCGCGATACAGTACGAATCGTATGGAAGCTGAGCCGCTTCGTCAATCGCCGCCTGAGAGTCCGGGACCGTGGCGCAGCCTGGACTGGCTGCATGCTGTGCTGGCGATGGCAGCAGGTGGGCTGCTGCGAGCGTGGATGCTCAGCCGCTACTTCCAGGTCAGCGAGGATTCGTTCCTTTACGGGGAGATGGCGCGCAATCTGCTCCTGCATGGCCGCTACGCACTGTCGGAGGCCGGCGGGGTGCTGCAACCCACGCTGATCCGCCTGCCGGGATATCCTTTGCTGCTCGCGGCCTGCTTCCGGATCTTCGGGATGGAGCAGTACGGCCCCGTTGCCGAGGTGCAGATTGTGCTGGAGCTGTTGGGCTGCCTTTTGCTGGCAGATGTGGCGCGCCGGGTTGCGCCGCACGGCATGGCGAAATGGGCGGGGCGTCTGACGCTGTGGCTGGCGGCCCTTTGTCCATTTACTGCGGTCTATGCCGCACAGCCGCTGACCGAAGCTCCGACGCTGTTCACTATTGCCCTGGCTCTGTGGGCGGCGGTGCGCTTTCAAGCGCGGCCGGGTTGGGGCCCGGCCCTGTACTTTACCGGCGCTGTGAGCTATGCCGCGTTGCTGCGGCCGGATGGCGCTTTAGTGGCGGTGGCGATGGCTCCGGCACTGATTTTTGGGGGGCGTGTTGCGCCGCGGCAACGCGCCAGGATGGCGGCAGTGTGCCTGCTGCTGGTAGCAACACCATTTGCGGTGTGGGCCGTGCGCAACTGGAAGGTCTTTCACGTGGTGCAGCCGCTGGCGCCACGCTCGGCGACGGACCCAGGCAGCCCGGTGTATCCCGGCTGGGAAGCCTGGGTGGGCACATGGACTCTGGATTTTGTCAGCACATACAACGTGTACTGGAACGTGCCAGGTGGCCCACTGGACGTGGACCTGCTCCCCGCCCGGGCGTTTGATACTCCGGCGCAGCGCGCTGAGGCAGCGGAGCTGGCAGGCGAGTATAACCGCAATGGCTACAACCTGACGCCAGCGATCGACGCGGAACTGGCGCGGCTGGCCGCGGAGCGAAGGGCGGCTCATCCCTGGCGGACAGACCTGTGGTTGCCGCTTGGGCGCATGCTGGATATGTGGCTGCGTCCGCGGGTGGAAGTGCTGCCCATTGATCTGGACTGGTGGGTGTATGCGCACCACCACGTGGAGACGGAGATCAGCTGGCTCTACGTTGCGCTGAATGCAGGGTATCTGTTGCTGGGCGCGCTGGGCCTGTGGCTTCGGCCGCGGCTGTGGGGTTGCATGCTGGCGTATTTCGTGATGCGGAGTGCGCTTCTGCTGACGGTGTATGCGCCGGAGGCGCGGTATACGCTGGAGTGCTTTCCGATGCTGTTTGTGCTGGGCGGTGTGGCGCTGGCTGCCGCCGTGCAGACAGTGCGCGCGCGGCGGCCGGGCCTCAGCGGGTGATGTACTGGGTTTTGCTGTCAGTCTTGAACTTGAAAGCGTCACCGGGCAGCGGCTGATTCACGCGAATATTGATGTAGTGGCAGAGGCGGCTCTGTCCCTGGCCCTCGTCGAAGTTCTGCTGGACGCTGACGCCGTGCTGGGTGTCGAGCCAGAGCGTGACTTTGGGCAGATTCCTGCGAATCTCAGGGTCTTTGGGAACCAGCTCGAGCTTGTCGGTCTGGATGCCGTCGATGGTTTCCTTGCCGAGGTATTTCATGTTCCACTTTGCTTCGAGGTCCTTGCCGCTGGCGCCGAAGCCGAGCATAAACCACTGCTGATACTGGCCGAGCTTGGTGAGGGTGGTGACCTGATCTGGCAACGCCTCGTAGAGGCGGACGATGCCACCGGTGAGCGTTACGACCTTGGGCACGGGGCGGCCATTCACTTCCTGGATGTGTACGCCCATCTGAAAGTTCTTGCTCTCGCGCTCGTAATAGACCACGCCTTTTTGCACGTCTTTGTCGGGAATCGGGTCGGTCTGGATGGAATCAAACTCGAAGTCGGCGGTGGTGGTGTGGAAACGGGCCGCAGCGGCATCGAGCTGACGGAGCACAGATTGCAGGTCATCGGCGCGGACAGAGCGCGTTGCGGCAAGGCCGAGCGCGGCGACCGCAATCAAAACATAGGATCTCTTGAGCTTCATGGACTTCCTGTTCTAACGATTGGATGCGCGAGCGCGCTGGAATACGCCAAGGAAAGCGCTAGCGGCGGGCCCAGATCTTCCAGACGAGGCTTCCATCCCGGTCGCGCGTGGTCTCCCAGTGCTCGACAGCGACGGCATCGCCGGTCACGGGCTCGATGGCGTGACGCAGGGTTGCTCTCACTTCCGAATTGGTTGCGCCGGGCGCAATCTGCACATCCTCAGCCAGTACGGAGACGATCACGCCGTGGCCGCCATCGCCGACGACCTGAATGGGGTGTCGCGGGCCGGCAGCGCGCGAGGGCTTGTCGCCGTAGTCCCATAAGTGCGGCGTGACAAAGATGAAGAGAAGGATCAGCGTCACCATCACGTCATAGTGGAAGCTGCCGCGCGGGTAGGTCCAGTAGAAGTAGCTTTTGAGAATGCGGTTCATGCTGCGTTACTTTGTAATCCTTTCGAGGCCACCCATGTAAGGGCGAAGCGCCTCGGGAATGACAACAGAGCCGTCGGCCTGCTGGTAGTTCTCAAGAATGGCCAGCCAGGTGCGGCCCACGGCGAGCCCGCTGCCGTTGAGCGTGTGAACAAATTCGACCTTGCCCTTGGGGCCCTGACCGGCGGCGCGGAAGCGAATGTTGGCGCGGCGGGCCTGGAAGGACTCGAAGTTGGAACAAGAGGAGATTTCGCGATAAAGCTGCTGACCGGGTAGCCAGACTTCAAGATCAAAGGTCTTGGCCGATGAGAAGCCGGTGTCGCCGGTGCAGAGCAGGACGCGGCGATAGGGCAGGCCGAGGGCTTCCAGAATCTCTTCGGCGTCGCGGGTGAGCTTTTCGTGCTCGGCGTCGGAGTCCTCGGGCCGGGTGAACTTGACGAGCTCGACCTTCTGAAACTGGTGCTGGCGGATGATGCCGCGCGTGTCCTTGCCCGCGGCTCCGGCCTCGGCGCGGAAGCATGGCGTATAGGCTGTGAGGCAGATGGGCAGGCGGTCCTCGTCGAGAATCTCGTCGCGATAGAGATTGGTGACGGGCACTTCGGCTGTGGGAATGAGCCAGTGGTCGGCGTCTTTGAACTCGCCGCGCGTGGCGGCTTCGGCATCAGCGTCGGAGCAGCGAAAGAGGTCCTCGGCAAACTTGGGCAACTGGCCGGTGCCGAAGAGGGATTTTGAGTTGACCATGAAGGGCGGCAGCACTTCGGTGTAGCCGTGTCCGCCTTCGGGGACCGGCCGCGTGTGCCGGTCGAGCATGAAGCTGATGAGAGCGCGCTCCAGCCGCGCGCCTGCGCCCATGTACACGGCGAAGCGCGCGCCGCTGAGCTTGGCCGCGCGTTCGAGGTCGAGGATGCCGAGGGCTTCGCCGATTTCCCAGTGCGGTTTCGGTTCGAAGTCGAGAACGCGCTTTTCGCCCCAGGTTTTGACGACGGGATTGTCGGCCTCGGATGTGCCGATGGGAACCTCGTCGCGCGTCAGGTTGGGAATGCTGGAGAGGGCGAAACGCATCTGCTCATCGAGCGAAGAGGCAAGCTTGTCCAGCTCGTCGAGCCGGTCTTTCAGCGCGCGCGTCTCGTCCATCAGCGCGGTGGCGTCCTTGCCAGCCTTTTTGAGCGCGCCGACCTGCTGCGAGAGCTCATTGCGGCGGGCCTTGAACTGCTCGGATTGCGTGATGGCCTCACGGCGCTTGTGGTCGAGGGAGCGGAAATTGCCGAGAAGTGAAGCTGGATCGGCGCCGCGCGCGCGCAGCTTGGCTTCCACGAGGGGCAGATTGCCCCGAACAAAGTTCAAATCGAGCATGCCCTTTTATTTTATCGCGGTAGTGGCAGGTGCTCTGCGGCGGCGGGGCTTGCTGGGTTCAGGCAGGAAGGTGGATGGACCCGTCCGGGGCGATGGGAAAGGAGGGATTCCAGGCAATCTCCCAGGGGAAGCCGTCCGGGTCGGCAAAGTAGCCCGAGTAGCCGCCCCAGAAGGCGGTTTGGGCTGGCTTGAGGAGGGTTGCTCCGGCGGCCTGAGCCAGGGCGAGAACGGCATCCACCTCTTCGCGGGAGCGTGTGTTGTAAGCCAGCGAGAAGCCGGGGAAGCCATGG
>JAJYAE010000156.1 GCA_021779695.1 Acidobacteriota bacterium
GGTCCAACTCACAGCCTGATATCGCGCGCCGGGATAATTATTGGGGGATGGGACTCCCTTGGTTCCGTAAACACCAGGCTGCTCGGTTAGATTCGAGCCGCTGACCCATGTCCATTCGCCGTTTGTGTACTCCCAAAGATCGTTCAGGTCTCCCTGCATTCCCGCCGATGCAGCACCGTACCCGCCGAAGAGCCAAAAGTTTCCGGCTGAGTCGGTCCAGGTGATTGCATAAGACCGGGCTCCAGGACTGTTCCCCGCAGCGGCCACTCCTTTGCGTCCGTAGACTCCCAACTGGTTTACCGAATTCGTACCGGCCATCCATGTCCATTCGTTATGAACGGCTGGAGGCG
Source organism: Acidobacteriota bacterium (assembly GCA_021779695.1). The sequence goes on from JAJYAE010000156.1 coordinate 351, forward strand.
CAGTTCCTGTGGATCCTCCGCCACATCCAATCGAGATTATTGCAACTGCGATGCAGATGCCTGTGCATGCCTTCATCTGCTTTTCCATATTGTGCCTCCACTCCACAAGGGGCGTTGGCGCCCCTTGTGGAGCCGGTCCTATTTCAACGCTAGAACGACATGCTTATCGAGGAGCTTTGCAGGTACCCTGGCGCGGTTGCATACATCGTTCCGTACGGCGTGGTACTTGGACACGGATTGTAGAAGTTTACGATTGATCCAGGAGTCGTTGTGGACCATCCATATGGAGAGTTGCATATAGTCACTTGGTAGTGAATGGTAGAGCCTGGAGTCGCATCCTGAAAGGTAATCGCGTAATTGATTGAGGTGGGGGGTATTCCATTGAGCGTGACGTTAACGTTGGATTCGTACGGCGTTGCAGCTTGCTCAATGAGTGCATTAATGAGGTTTTGTCCGCTTGGGCTTCCTAGTCCGGTTACGAGATCGAAACCTGTTGTTGCACAGTATGCATTGTTGCAGTCGACGGTAACGTCGTGGAAGTCACCGTCATAATTTGCCCCTTGGGCAATTCCGTAGATCGACGGGTTAATGAAGCCGATGGTTCCGATGCCATCCGCCACGGACTGCTGGTTGGCAAGAGCAGCAAAGCCGGCCCACATGGGAGCAGCAAAGCTGGTGCCACCCCAAACGTTGGCGGTGCAAGAGATTTGGTCAGCGCAGACATAAAAGCTCCAATTCGCGTTAGCCGAGACGTCTGGGCCATTGCGATACGTTTGGGAGCAATTGGTGCAGCCCTGGGCTGCTGTTGTTTGCCAGACGGGAATCGGAAATTCAGCGGGCGCGGGAGAGATGCCGCCTCCGGTTCTAGTCCATGTTGTTTCAGAACTCCATGGCCCTCCCGCGCTGCTCGTCTCCAGATCTGTACCTCCTACTGATGTGATATAAGGGTCGTCTGCTGGATAGACGTAGCCATCGTTCCACAGAGATGTGGTCCACGTCCCATCGTCGCCAGCGGCTTGAAAGAAACTCTGGCCTTGGGCTTGGAACTCCTCGAATGTTTGATCGTTTACGTCCGGTTGAGACGGCACCCATGTCCACGAGGAACTCAATTGATAGTCCAGCTGCCCATTGTAGCCACTTGCCATCGCATTCAGAATTGCTGCATCGGTGGATCCCACATACATCACCAACCTGGAGAGACCCGGAGCCATGCCAATTGCCTGCGTCATATCGATCGTCTGTTCCAAATCGTCGCAATTTTGTGAATACACGCAACTCGTGCTGGTTCCGTCGGTCGAGTACAACACTATCGGAACGTTATTGGTCTGGCCAACATTGCTGAAATAAGCACTGAGATCGCTCAAATCTGTCCCGCGGTATTCCAGTAATCCCAGGGACTGGCCACTTCCTGTAAGAGTTCCTCCGTAGTATGCTGCTCTCATGTCGCTTCCCAAGAACGAGCTAGAAGGACCGGAGCCAACACTGGCATTGGAGGAACCCGACGATGCCGTATTTTTTGAAAGGGTGGCGGGATGCGGAAGCGAATAGTTGTCTAGGCCTGCGATGTGCCACAGGGGCACATCGCAGGCTTACCGACGGCTCCCGGTCAGGTGAGAAGAAGCTGCGCTTTTCTGTCGGATGCTGATAGGCTTTCATCGTTATGTTCAAGGCTGCATTGACTTGTCCCACGGTTCCGGTGATGGGTACGAGCATGTGATTCGCCGGGATCTCGCCAACGGAAAGCCCGTTAGATTTGGCCCAATTGACCACGGCCTGGTAGTCGTCCGCTGTGGGCCCAAACTGTGCGGTAAATTGGGCCACACTGAGGAAATGGCGATATTCTGGGCTTGTTGGATCGTAAAGCCGTTGCAGTAGATCAGTCAGCTGAGTCTGGTTCCGCAGCGGAAGCATAATAGCAAGCTGCATGTGTTGTGCGGTGGGGAGCGCACCGATTAACTTCGCTTCGCCATTGATGACCACGTCCCGGACGTGATGGGTGGGCAGGTGTTGCAGATTTACTTGCGCCTGAGCCGGAGCGGCTGCAAGCAGAAACGATATGACGGCAAAGCAGGAAACCAAGGCCGATATCCTGCCAGAAATTTTATGCAAATCGGACTGTGTCATCGCGTTCCATCCATACGCGGCATTGAATGCCGCTGTGAATAAGCCAAAACAGGTTCTGCGGAACAACCGCAGAACACGCAACGTGCAAGTTGGCTGCAGACAGGAGCGCCCCGGTGCGTGACCGCACCATAGCTGGAGCGCACCTATCGCGTCCAAGAAACAATCAGGCTGTTCGGGGTCTTGCTTTCCGGGCAGTCTTGGAAGTCAGCTTGCCCATTTCGTAAGGAAAGAACGCAGGATTCCGGGAAAACGCTGAAACCAAGGGCAAACTGCAGCTTTCGATCAGAGCGCTGAAACTAGCTACTCTGAAACAGGAGTTATCATACTCCGATAGCTTCGGGTGTCAAGATGAAAATGATGGAACCTTCCGTCATGCTATTGCATTGTTACACAGGTAACACGTCGTCAGGATGGTCACTGTTTTCATACATAGCTCAATGACGAGATTTTTCGGTTCAGCATTAAGGAACCTCTGAAGCACTCCCCGATCCACGACTGATGCGGATAGTGTGGAGAGAAGGGGAAGATCGCGGATGCGTCAGATGAGTTTGGCCCAGCAAGCGGAGTTTCAGCGGTTTGCGAAGAAGTCGCGGCGGGAGCGGTTTCTTGAGGAGATGGACGCAGTGATGCCGTGGGGCGAACTTGTGTCGCTGGTAGAGCCGCACTATCCCAAGGGTGAGCAGGGCCGCAAGCCTGTGGGTCTGGGGATCATGCTTCGGCTGTACTTTGTGCAGCACTGGTTTGCGTTGTCGGACCCAGGGGCGGAGGACGCCCTCTACGATTCGGCCGCGCTTCGTCGCTTCGTGGGCATTGATCTGGGCCGGGCTGCGGCGCCGGACGAAACCACGATCCTCAACTTCCGCCACTTACTTGAAGCCCACGATTTATGCGGCCAGATGCTGGACACGGTCAACTTATTTCTTGCCAGCCGCGGCATCCGCATCACTACCGGCACGATCGTCGACGCGACGATTATCCAGGCGCCGTCTTCGACCAAGAACGAGAAGAAGGAGCGCGATCCGGAAATGCACCAGACGCGCAAGGGAAACCAGTGGTACTTCGGCATGAAGGCGCATATCGGCGTGGACTCGAAAGAGGGCCTCGTGCACTCAGTTTGCTCGACGGCGGCCTCGGTCTCCGATGTGCACATGCTGCCGGATCTGTTGCACGGCGGCGAAAAGAAAGTCTGGGGCGATGGCGGCTATCAAGGCCAAACGGAGCAGATCCACGAGGCGGCGCCCGCGGCACAGGACATGACCTCGCGACGCGTAAAGACCAAGACTGGCGTGGATGAAGTAGAGAAGCGCAAAAACCGTACCAAGGCACGCGTGCGAGCCAAGGTGGAGTGGCCCTTCCGGGTCCTGAAGCGCGTTTTCGGCTTCGTGAAGGTACGCTATCGCGGCTTGAAGAAGAATCACGAGTGGCTGTGCGCGGCCTTCGCGCTGGTCAATCTCTACCACAACCGCAAGCGGCTGGCGAAGCTGAATCAACGGCTGGCCCCACAAGGGGCGTAGTGTGTCCGCCGGAGCCGATAGAGGCCTCCGGCGGACAAAAACAATCGCTCAATCATCGCAAGAAGACTAACTCTGAACCGATCCTGAAAAGTTCGGCCACGGCCCTTCATAACTCGGCGTTGTTCAGAGGTTCCTTAATGCCTGGTACGGAAACTTTATGCGGCGGAAGCCTCTATACTCTCCAGCGTCTTGCGGTAATTCCAAGGCATTCAGGCGTACGGATGGCTGGCTATTTCCATAGAGTGCCGCTGCACGCGGTCAGATATTCGAACGGACTGGCGCCGATCAGCTCGCAGGTAGGATCAGGCTCATGAACAGGTCGCCGACGCGAGCGCCGCTCTCGTTCTTATAGTAGAGTACATCTCCCAGGTTAGCGGACGGCGCGCCTGTTGATGCCGTTGCCTGAAGGCGAGGGTTTCAACCCTACCAGACTGGGACAGTGAACATAGAACGCAGAATCGGTAGCTTCTTGCTTATCACTTCTCATAGATGACCGAATAGTACCGCGCCGGCGCCTGATACCAGATGACCGGCGCGTAGCCCACGAAGCAGTGGGAGCAGGCTGGGGTTGACTGGTCGGCGATTTCGATTGGTCGCGCCAGCGTGTCGCCGTGAACCCTGGTCCCGATTAGCAGGAAGCCATTCGTGGGGTCTCCACCAAAGGCGGTGAGAATGTATCCCTGACCGGCGAGCGTTTGTGCGCCCGATTCGATTTCCTGCTGATTTGTCGCGGTCATCACCGCAGAGTCATATACAGTCGTTGTATCTCCCTGCCAGCCATACGACAGCAGGTTAGCTTGACCGTTGGCGTCGAAAGAGGCGGCGGTCACGACCCGGCTCGCGGCCGCATCGGCAGCAACTGTCGACTCAACTGCGCCGGGCGAGACAATCTCGCGTCTCATGTCGAAGGCTCCGTCCTGCTCGGTGGTTTGTATCCAGGCTATGGCATAAGCGTTGTATGCGGGCTGAAAATCCAGAGACGTAATTACGTTGTTGGATGCGTCCGGCGGCTCCGGGATTGAGACCAGGCTGGAGGTCAGGTCTGAGCTGAAATTCGCGTACTGTCCGCCATAATAGTATGTGTTCAGCCCCGATTGCCCTGCAGGCAAGGGCGTTGTGAAGAACCCCCAATAGCATTCAACTGTCGGCGATGAGGGACTTTGAAAGCAATTGCCATTGTCGCCGATTGTGGGTGGCGACCCGACCGAGTTCTCGAACCATTGAGCCTGGTAGTTATAAAAGCCCGATGTGGATCCCTCCAGACTTTGTTCCGCCTCTGCAGGCGAGCCGACCTCCTGAAAGCGCAGATCTCCTGCTTTCGGTGAACGAGGACCGACGGTGAGAATCGCAACATCGCTCGTGACGGAATTCACGCTATTGCTGACGGAGACAGTAAATTTTGCTCCGTTATCGCTGGCAGCTACGTCAGGAGTAGAGTAGGAAGCGCCGGTTGCGCCCGTGATCGGCGTTGCATTCTCGCTCCACTGATAGGTCAGGGGAGCAGTACCGCTGGCAGCTACGGTGAACATCGCAGCCTGACCGAGAGGTACTGATTGGCTTGCCGGCTGAGCGGAGATGACGACGGCCTGGCTGGGAGCCGGTGCGGAATTCACGCCGGAGCCGCATCCCGAGATTTGAGCGACCCCTGCGCAGATTGCAGCAAAGCAACGAAAGGCATTCGATAGATACATCCTGCTTCCCATTCCGTCCAGCCTTTTCATGCACATCGGTGCGCCATTTGCAGGTCTTCTCCCGTTACTTTGGGTGAGATTCGCTGTAGGCCGAACTGTCAACCAAAAATTTGCCCTCATCTTCGTCTACAGTTTCCAACCCGAGAGATATACCACCTTCAGCCGGATACAGAAGGCGCACACGCACATAATAAACCTGGCCAGAGTTCATCATGATCCGGCGCAATGCGATCGAGTTTTCGGAGCGCAATTTAGTCCATTGTCCGCTGACGCAGAGATGGTGAGTCCCGGGTCGAAGCTTCAAGCGAATATAGGAGCGGCCCTGGTTGGCTCCCACCCATCGTCCGTCAACGCCAAACCTCGTGATGAGCGACGAGTTGGCTGGAACTTGTTCCTGAACGTCCTGAACGACGTAGACCAGGCTCTCTTCGCCCGCGGACTCTGGAGACGGGCTTCCCGCTCCGTCTTTCAGGCGCACGTCCAACGTCACGTCGCGAGGCCCGCAAGATTGCGCTACTTCCGAGAAGGACCAGGAGTTCCGAGATTTCGCGGGCTCGGATCCGAGGCAGGAAAGGCATGTTAGCCCTGTCAACCCCACAACGGCTGTCCATCTCGAATTTCGTATGCTGAATACATTCATTTGAATTACTTCTCTCCGAGAACTTCCGAAGGCTGCGATCTCTGGCGCGTTTCGCGCAGCGCCAGAGATCAAATTGACTTGTGCAGCAGTGGAGATGCATCAGATGATTACGTCATCGAGACATCTTGTCACTGACACTGACCGTTGTCCGATACGTCTTGAAAAACGAAGGTGTGATATACGGTATCGTAGAAAACATTCACCGTCTCATAGCAATCGAGTGTAGTCGTTTCGATTGCATAATTCATCATGTTGGTGTATCCGTTGATTAACCCACTGCTTTCGCTATTAGTCCATTCCCAGGAATTGCCGTTAGCGAATGAGCCGATGCCATAGTCCACTTTCCAGCTATAGTTGACACCATACTGCACGCTCTCCTGGTATGTTTGAGTAGCCATATATTGGTCGGCTAATGATCCAGTGTTTATAGGATAGTTGCAAGTTGGGCAGGTTGGACCATCAAGACTTTCTGTCTGTTGAAGCGAGCTTCCTTGAGCAGCTGGTACAGGCAAGTAGCGACATGAAGCACTGGACGGTGGGGCGGGTAGCTCTCCACAAGTACCACTACCGGATGTATCTACGTTCAATGGACTCTCTGTTTGGCTGTAGTTAATAAGAGGATCCTGCGCGACGATCCCGGCAAAGTCCGAGGAGTGGCATCCGCACTGGTCCGTTTGGGTACACGTGAAACTCTGGTACTCCGCAACGTTAAGATTCGCGCAGATCGCCGCCAGTCCCGGAAGATCTTTATTCCCAGTAGCCGAATCATACTGAGGCTCCAGCTCAGCTGGCAGGACGTTAGGAACATTATTGCTACCCTGCATGTCTTGTGCATATGCGATAACCTGATCGACTGGCTCAGGTTGGCCGTTTGTTCCATCTTGCGTTCCCATGCTGTACACAACAGAGCCTTGTCCAGTCGGAGTTAGACTGACAGCAGGATTCAGCCAGACTAAGAACATATCCTCGCCATGATTGATGGGATTGGTCTGCGACGCGTTTGCAACGCCCGCTCCCTGCGAAAATGTATCGGTGACTGCTGAACTCTGGCCGGTTGTTGTGGCGTCATTAAAGGTGATGTTGAGCGTACCGCCCAAACCCAGAAAATTTCCTCCCGATTGGTATGTGATCGATGATCCGGAGGTGAAGTTGCTACCGATCGAAGTGCGGCTACCATCCGTGGTGGAGTTCACAAAACCGCTCTGGCCCTTATTCCCAGGTGTGTCGTAAACAATCGACGTCACCTTGTACGCAGGATAAACAATACTTGTCGGTGCAGCCAAAACACTCACTTGGCCCTCGGGGTAGAAACAGTATGGACCAAATGCGCCAAGACAAGCGTAAATCACGCCGTAGGCGGTATAGGTATGACCCTGGCTCGGCACGAAAGAGCTGGATTCATAGGTTGAACCGGGGACTCCGGTTTGGGAGACAAAACTTCCGTTGTCGTATAACTCGAGATCCACTCCAAAAATAGTATATGGGCCGCTATTCTGGGTCGCCGACGCGGTGGCGGTAAGCTGAGAGGAGTTTCCTGATATACAAACGGTTTCTTCAATGGTGACGGTACCACTGTTGTCAAAACTGATCGTGCCACTCGTGCAGTAGTCTACCGTTTGACCTCGAGCCGGAGTGGGCGCGATAGACAGCATAGTCAAGCCGCAGACGACCGCAAGTATCCATGCCGGAAGTCGGTACAACTTCCTGACTGTTTTCATTTCTGAGCCGCCTTTCCGCTGCTTGCTTCTGGGGCCGCAGCCGAGATGTTCTGTGGGGCGAAGAAAGCCGCCATGAACTTCTCTAGCGATACCTTGTTTTGTGCCGACAGTTCGATTGAGAGATTGTAGACTTCGTTGTTGATGTAGCTTTCGCGCTGCGCGATCAGAGCCTGCGCCTGATTGGCGCTTTCAGGGACATTCCGAAGCGACCTTAACTGCTCCTCAATTGGCTCGAGTTCAGCTGCCAGCCGCTGCGAAGCGGTGCGGATGGGAGCATAGTCGGCGTCGGAAAAGCGGAGCTTGATTTGCAGGTCGTTACGCAAAGCTAGGCCGTTCTGGTTTTGCGCCGTGAGTTTTGCTGCGAAAGCGTCGAGATCGCTCTGGTGAATGAGGAAATGCCAGTAGAGGTGCGGCAGGGGCACAGGCTGTAGCTGAGAAGCTGTGCTGGGTTGGCTTTGAGATTGCTGCCCGATTGCCTGATGCATGCTTGCGCATGGCAGGAAGAGCAGCACCAAAACGAGAAGTGGCACAAGTGAACGCCGCGGGGCTGATATTGGGTTCATTGCCAAGTGCTCCTTTCAGTTTTCCAGTAGTCAAACACTCACGCAAAACACCACCGACGTTTCTTCTCCGACGGTAAGTGCTATTCACGATGAACTGACGAGGCGCTATTACCTCAGGAAGAATCGCAGCTATGTCTCCCCTTACTGCCGAAAAAGTCAAATGAAAAATGCGCACGTTCCGAAGGTAACCTGACGTTTATTTAGAGAAGAGTCAACAACCTGTAACAGGGCGCTACATCGCGGCCATCTCGCTCAACATATACAATCTGATGCTGTACGACATGGCAACAAAAGTCTGGCGGACTTTGGCCTCTCAGCGCGTGGCAGAGCCAGTTGGGTCGCATACTGAGAGGTATAGATATTTCACTAACTATGTCCAGAAGGACAGGGCGAGTTACCGAGTTAGCGGTCAGATGGCATCGCGGAGAAAATTGTCGATCTGGTGGACGTCCATTCCGCAGTTGACTATAACTTTACTGGACTGATGCCGGACGATGAGCCGCTCGTGAAAGTGCGTATTTGCACGACGAACCTATATGCTCTGCAGCTTGATGAGGAGTAGAGTATTGACAACGACCATCGGTTCCTGAAGTGACCAGATGTCGGCGTTTTATGGGTTGCTGCAGCATTACCCTGACCCTTCGAGCCAGTCACGGAGACGAGCCACAGCGGACTTTCCTGCGCCCAACAAAAAATGCTTGACGTGTACGGTATAACCGTACATACTGGATTCATGAAAGGATGACATGCAACTTGTCGACTTCCGCCACAAAGGGCTAAGACGACTCCACGAAGATGCGAGTGCCAAGGGAGTTCTGTCCGCGATGGTTGACAAGCTACGCAAGCTTCTGTTCGCCCTTGAAACCGCCGAGACACTTGAGCAACTCGGCCGCTATCCGGGTTGGAAGCTGCATTCGCTTAAAGGTGACCTGAAAGGATTCTGGAGCCTGACGGTCACAGGAAACTGGCGGCTGATTTTCCGTTATGACGAGCGGACAAACACCGCCAGCGACATTGACTTGATCGATTACCATTAGGAGCTTCTAATGCCCATGAAGAATCCGCCCCATCCGGGCGACCTTATCAAAACCGAGATCGTCGAAGCACTCGACCTTAGCGTGTCGAAAGCGGCAGAGATCTTGAAAGTGCGACGCGCTACACTCTCCGACCTCCTGCGCGGCAAGGCCGCGCTGACGCCGGAAATGGCCCTGCGCATCGAAAAGGCTTTCGGCCCGGACATGAACCATCTTCTCAATATGCAAC
>JAJYAE010000157.1 GCA_021779695.1 Acidobacteriota bacterium
TTTGGCCAGAGCATCGTCCCAGCCTTTCAGCACATCGGATGCCGCGGCCAGCGCAGCAATCGCGTTCCACTGGAAATACGGATTGTTTGTCGTGAAGATCCACCGGTCATCCGGCTTTCCGGAGTAGTCTCCCTTCACTTCGTTGGGGCCTAACCTGGGGTCGTAAATCCTTCCGTCAGTCTTCGATGCTCCGTCGCCCACCTGCGTGTACTGGCGCAGATCGGGCTCATGCGTACCGCGGATCGCATGGCCGACATTGTGAAACTGAGCCAGGATGTACAGTGCGCCGTGCCTGACTTGCTCGACTGTATCCGGAACACCATCGGGGCGATGCATCTCAACCGTACGCGCGGCTTCATCCACCGTAAGCTCGTCGTACTTGAGATTGAATTCGCGATACGCCAGAGCGAGGCTCTGAATCACGCTCAGCTGGGCGGGCTCCTCGAGGTCGAAGTCGCCCGCGTCATACCATCCGCCCACGTTCATCCCGGGAATATGATCGCCGCCTCTGTACTTCCCATCGGTTGCTGTCGCCTGGTACCAGCCGTCGAATTGCTCGCCTACCACCGGCGCCATACGGCCGTCATCCAGGTGCGATGCGCCGTGCCACATCCGATAGCCTTCGCGCACGGAGACGTGATCCATCTGCTCGGCCAAGTGATGGTCGAGGCTATCCTGCCAGATGTGCGAGTATGCATCCCCGGAGATGGGGAAGGGCGCAGTGCGCTGGTCTGCGTACTGAATTACATACAGACCAGGGTCCCTGACCGGGGTGAAATCGAACTTGGAATAGACGTAGCGCAGCCAGGGCGTCGACGGTGTGATGGGGCCATCGAACACCTGCTTGTACGATCCGTCCTCCATCAGCCGCAGCACCTGGGCCGTTTTGGGGCCACTGTACTTCGGGTCGAGTTCGAGCACGGCGACCTTTGAGATCCCCGGCGCATAACCGACCTGGCTATGCGCGATCACTGGGGGCCGTGTCCAGTTCGGAATCAAATCTGGACGGATATGCCAAACAATTGCGCCTGTGGTCTTGCCTGAAGGGATGAGTGAGCGCAGCACGAACCAGCCGTTCTGCGCGCGGTCCCGTCCATCAAACAACATCAAATCCGAGGTATCGGATTTGACATTCACCCGGGCCAGCGCATCGTCGATGCCCAGAGTCATGCTTCTGCCCTCGGCGAACGGCAGCGGCTGCGTGTAGCCCTTGGCCTTGTCCCAATCCTCCAGGTAGTACGCCTTCTTTGGTTCATCCGGGAGCGGCAGCACTTTGATCATTGGATCGTTTGGCGTGCGCGGGAAGATACCGGCTTTGGTGCCGTCCACCAGGTACGCCTTGCCCATGTAGATGGAGGGCAGGAACTCCAGATTGAAGCCTGCACGACCAGCCAGCTTCTGCGGCAACGGCTGATCGAGATTGACGCTGACCCGCACGCCGCCAGGTTCGGCCGCGACTTCGAGGGTGTAGCTCAACGCGAACGCAGGAAAGGCGAGGTCGGCGGTGAGAAGGCCTCTCGTCTTGTCGACATGACGTCCCTTGAGCGTTGCCACGAGGTCCCACTGCTCTGGCGTCGGCATCAGGCGCACATCGCCATTGGTGGCGATGCGCTGGTCATGAAGAATCATCTCCATGGCCGTGTTCTTCTGGTCTACGAAAACGGGGTGATACGTGCTGTCGTAGAGCATCACGTCGAAGCCCTGGGTGCTGAGATAGTCGTCCTTGACGACCTGCATCTGGACCTCGGCGCCGAATGCTGCGACGGAAATTGCGGTTACGAGCAGGCATCCAGCAGTAGACAACAGTCCTGAAGAAAATCGATTCACCATTGGTCTTCTACCCCTATCGGCAACCCAGCATAGCCGAGCGGGATGCATCAGGGCAAATCCGGCTCCAAGGTGCGGTGGTGCACTGGATTGCTTCCGGGCTATTCGCTCATCGAGAGTGGCTTCTCATTCAAAATCCGAATAGGTGCCAGGAGAGCGGGATTGCGCCATCGAAACGGCAAGGCCAGGCAGCCTTCGTTTTGAAGTGCTGTAGTTTGCTGCCGGGACAGAATTCGCCGGCCCTCTTTGCTCGAACGGCGTATTTGTGGGAATGAATGCGATACTCTTTGCCGCTAGAATGGATACGGATGGGGATCAGCAATTTCACCATCCGATCCGAGTCGAGCTTCAATCGCAACCGGCACCAGAACTGACACCAGTCCAACATCACCATTATTATGAATGCGGAATCTTAGTATCTGTAAGTAATAGATATAGAATCAGATATACCCAACACGGGCCTGTAGCTCAACGGTTAGAGCAGGGGACTCATAATCCCTTGGTTGGGGGTTCAAATCCCTCCGGGCCCACCAATACTAAAGTCTTGAAAACAAGGAATTTGTAGATATATTAAGGGCGGTTTCTGGCCTTTGATTTTCATCTTGGTGCCTGTTTTGGTGCATATTGCTTCGTGATGGGGAGGGGAAGCAGAGGCTCGTTGCGCAACGCGGGTTCACAGGGACCGCAGCATGCGATTCAACAAGGCGCGTCGGAAGCGCTTCCGCGTCTCATCCATCGGTCATCCAATATGCCCTCATGACTGTCCCTCTGACACGTCGTGGTTAAGTGATGGTAAGCGCAAGCCGGGTAATTTTCGGTAGTGCGAAATCTCATTTTCTGAATATTCGCGCATGTTGCCATTTGCATGGAATTGCTTAAACCAAGCAACCGTCATGTGCAATGCATCTTGGACTCGGATACGAGGCAACCATCCCAACTCGGTTACAGCCTTTGAACAATCGAGACGTAGTAGCCCAGCTTCATGAACATGAGCAGCGGCGTCGATCTCCCAGCGCGCACCATCACCCCAAAAGCGGGCGAATAGGTCAACGACCTCACTGACGGGGATTGTATCGGAAAGCTCAGGACCAATATTCCAAGCCGAGGCGAACTTCGCACGGTCATTCCATAACCGCTCTGCGAGAAGAACATAGGCTTCGACAGGTTCCAGAACATGCTGCCATGGCCGCACCGCTTGCGGATTGCGAAGAACAACAGGCGCGCCATTGGAAAATGCTCGCACCATGTCCGGGATGAGCCGGTCTTCGGACCAGTCGCCCCCGCCTATCACATTGCCAGCGCGCACGGTTGCCAGCGCCATGCCGTCCTTTTCAAAGTCTGATGTCGCGAAATAGGAGGAACGAAATGCTGCCGCTACAAGTTCTGTACAGGCCTTGCTGGCACTGTATGGGTCATGCCCGCCTAAGGGTTCGTTCTCGCGATAACCCCAGAGCCATTCTCGATTCTCGTAGCACTTATCCGTGGTGATGACCACAACCACCGCGGCCGATCCAACCCGTCGCAGTGCTTCGAGAAGGTTGGCTGTTCCCATCACATTGGTGCCAAATGTATCGAGTGGCTGTGCGTAGGATCTGCGAACCAAAGGCTGTGCAGCGAGATGAAATACAACTTCGGGCCTGACCTCTCTTACGACCTGAAGCAAAGCTTCAAAATTGCGCACGTCCAAGATGCGTGAATCCACCAGTGGCTTGACATTGGCGACAGTAAAGAAATTGGGATTGGTCTCGGGTTCAAGAGCGACTCCGACAATCTTTGCCCCCCGGGATGCCAAATCCAGCGATAACCATCCCCCCTTGAAACCTGTATGTCCCGTAATGAGAATGCGCTTGCCGATCCAGTTCATGGCTACCAAACTTTCCAGGGGGCTTGTCCGCTGGCCCACAGATTCTCGAGCACTGTGCGATCGTACATAGTATCCATTGGTTGCCAGAATCCAGCATGGCGATAGGCGGAAACTTGACCCTCGCGCGCAAGAGCTTCAAGCGGCTCTTGCTCCCAAACCGTTTGGTCGTCCTTGCGATAAGAAAAGATCTTGGGTGACAACACAAAGAAACCGCCGTTGACCCAAGCACCATCGCCGGCCGGCTTCTCCTTGAAGTCTACGACTTTGTCGCTATCAAGCTTTAAAGCGCCAAAGCGGCCGCGCGGCTGCGCGGCCGTGACTGTTGCTGCTGCCCCTTGTGCGCGATGAAACGCGACCAAGCCTGTGATGTTGATGTCTGCTACGCCATCGCCGTAGGTAAAACAAAAGAGATCCTCATCGCGGAGATATCTTTCTACGCGTTTCAGACGCCCTCCCGTCATGGTCGATTCGCCTGTGTCAACTAGGGTTACCCGCCATGGCTCTGCGGAGTTCTGATGTACCTGAATCGCGTTGGATTGCACATCGATAGTCACGTCCGATGTGTGTAAGAAATAGTTAGCAAAGAACTCTTTTATGAAGAATCCCTTGTACCCAAGGCACACAATGAAGTCATGAATTCCATGCGCTGCATAAATTTTCATGATGTGCCAAAGTATTGGCTTTCCACCAATCTCGACCATGGGCTTGGGTCTGAGGCCGGTTTCCTCGCTTAGTCTACTACCGCGCCCCCCAGCGAGAATGACTGCTTTCACAGGTCAAATCCTTTCTTGCGATCTGTCATGATCGACCTAGTTGAGTCGAGTGGCGTCAGCGATCCAGCCAGACGATATTCCACTCCATGCTTCGCATGATAAGAAGATATTTGGCCAAGTAACCAGCTTTGCTTGTGGCGCTTCAAGTTGGACCACTAAGCGGGTTTCAGATTCATGACGATTATATCGTGATCTGCCGAACAGAAGAGGGCAGTCCCTGCACCTTGTCGACGTAGTGGCGCAAGGATGAGCAAGCTCTGCAGGCCACCATCGTCCTGCGTCTTCCTGGATAGCTCAGGAAACCGAGTGCAGCGTCCGCAATCACGACGCTATCGGAATTTCGATGCACGACAGTATGCAGCATTCCACTGTGCCACTACTATAGGAGAAGAACCTAATTTGCGAGGTTTCCTTGCATTCGAAAATACAAGACGAGAGCCTTACCCTCGCGGGAATTGTATTCCGGGGAACAAGGCGCGAAGTGCTACTTGCTGACTCTGATCGCCTAAAGCTGATATTTCCTGTCAATGCCGAACTGATACTGTTGGCGCAAGACAACTCTCGGTTTCGCAATGCCCTCTCTAGCCATTACAGCACGCTCGACGGATTCTGGCCCTATCTAATCGCCCGGGTCAGGAAACGTCAGCGCGTTGAGAAGATCTCAGGTTCGGAGTTCATTCATGATGTTTTTGCCATTGCTGCTCAGAAGAAACTGAAAGTATTTTTTCTGGGGGCGAAGCCCGAGGTCAATCGAAAGGCACGGGAAAATACCGCTCTCCAATATGGAATAGATGTCGACGGATTTGCACCAGACTTCGCTCCCTATCCTTTTTCAGAAGAGATGGATGAGCGCATTCTGGCAGAGATCCGCAAATCTCAACCGCAGATTTTGCTCATCGCTTTCGGCGCCCCTAAGCAGGAACTCTGGCTGGATGAGCATCGGGTAGCTTTGGCAGCTGCGGGGGTGCGCCTCGGCATCGCGGTGGGAGGCACACTCGACATGCTTGCCGGGGTATATCAGAAAGCCCCTGCCTTTATCTGTTCGATCGGATTGGAGGGCGTATGGCGCGTCGTTCTAGATCCCAAACGTATCAAGCGCTTTCCTAATCCACTTCGGTTCTTTCGGGTAGCGTTAAGATAAAAAGTATGAGTTTAATTTCAACTGCGGTGCCGGCGCTGGAAAACTAGCGCCAGGCAGGAGCACTTTGACCCATCTGGCGGTAACGCGTAAACTTGCGCAGCATCTCATCTGAAGGAAACTGACGTGTTGATTCGCTCCCGGGCACCGCTCCGTCTCGGATTGGCGGGTGGCGGAACAGATGTTTCGCCCTATTGTGATGAATTCGGTGGCGCAATTCTGAATGCCACAATTGGCCACTATGCCTATGCTTCGATCGAACCTTTAGAAAATGGGGACGTGCAGTTCGTTTCCTGTGATCAAAATCAAAGCGTGCGCTACAGAAGCACCGAAGAACTTCCCCTAGATGGAAATTTGGATCTCTTGAAGCACGCTTACAATCATGCCGTGAAAGTCTTTAACGGTGGTCGACCGTTAAGCTTGCGACTCAGTACCCGAGTCGATGTCCCTGCGGGTTCAGGGCTTGGGGGATCCTCCACCCTGGTTGTCGCAGTGATGAAGGCGTTTGCCGAGTGGCTCAGTTATCCCTTAGATGATTATGATCTGGCACAGACTGCATATCATATTGAGCGAGAACTGGCCGGCCTTAAGGGTGGGAGACAGGATCAGTACGCCGCCGCGTTCGGCGGGTTCAACTTCATGGAGTTTGGGCGGGACGGCCACGTTTTAGTCAATCCTCTACGGATTCGCGAAAGCATTCTATCCGAGTTAGAGGCGTCAATGTTGCTGTATTACACTGGCGCTTCGCGCGAATCAGCAAAAATTATCCATGAGCAAGCCAAGAACGTAATGACACGCAATGCCCATGCGATTGAGGCAATGCATCAAATTAAGCAAGAAGCTCTTCGCATGAAGGAGGCACTTCTGCGTGGTGATTTCATTCTGCTTTGCGACGTTTTGCGTCGCAGTTGGGATGCCAAGAAACAAATGGCCCACGGAATTGTGAATGATCACATTGAGGAGATCTACGCGAGAGCTTTGGACTCGGGCGCCTATTGTGCACGAATCTCCGGTGCCGGAGGTGGTGGATTTATGATTTTTTTGGTCGATCCGATGCGCAAATCACATGTTGCTGAAGCCCTCTGTAATGCTGGGGGGGATGGCACGGTTTACGGATGCCATTTTACACATGGAGGGGCACAAGCCTGGCGTATCAAATGAGTCGTCTAGGTGCTGCTTTTCTGGTCGCCAATTTGTTTCGAGGGTAGCAGCATGGAAGCAATAATCTTGGCGGGGGGGCTCGGGACTCGACTCAAATCTCGGATTCAAAGCCTGCCTAAGGCAATGGCGCCAATTGGCGACCGTCCGCTTCTGGAGATACTGCTCGAACGGTTGATCGCTGAAGGCTGCAGTCGTCTAATTCTTGCGGTGGGCCATTTGCGTGGATCAATTATCGATTGCTTCGGAAACTCGTACAAAGGCTAACCAATTGCCTACTCTGTCGAGGAATCCCCACTTGGTACAGGTGGTGCTATCCGAAAGGCATTAAGCTATTCCCGTGAAAACTCGGTGCTTGTGCTGAATGGCGACACAGTTTTGAACATTGACTATGCGCGGTTGCTCAGAGCACACGCCGATGGAGGAAGACCCCTGACCTTGGCAGTAACCCATGTACAGAACGTGGCACGATACGGCGGCATCGTGGTCGAAAAGGGCAGGGTGGTCGGCTTCACAGAGAAGGGACGTACAGGAGCCGGATGGATCAATGGCGGCATATATGTTGTCGATCGAAATTTCCCCTGGCCATCAAATCTCGGCGAACAATTTTCGTTCGAAGCGGACCTCTTGACTCCTCATCTCGAAACAATTCACCCAACAGCATTCCTCAGCCATGGATTTTTCTTGGACATCGGAGTTCCCGAAGACTTTGATCGAGCACAAGACGAATTAGTGAAACTGTTCATCCCTAGAAGCGACGGATGAAGAAGTCTGGTGGTCCAAAACAGTCTTTCAAGATTGCAGCAACGGTTGAGTTTATGTCATTCCCTTCGAGCGTGACCAGTAGCGTGCCTGCCGCTCGTTGGTTTTAGCGGCATAAAGAATCTACCATCAGGCATCAAGATGCTCTCGGTAAGGCTCTTCTCAGTTTCAGGGCCGCGAAGGGCGATCGGTGGGCCTCTCGTCTTCCGGCATAAGATGGGCTGGGCGGTCCGGTTCGGGCTAGGGCAACCGGGGACGGAACAAACCCTCTTCCTTGACGAAAGGTGCCCTCCTGTCATGGATTGCACGACCCGGATGAAGCGACGGTGTCATGACCCGAATCTGTGAGCGGTTCAGGGTGAAGTTCCCCGCGCTGACTCGGCGGTGGTGGACGATTCAAGTTCGCAGTGAGCATGTTGGGCATCCGTCTGTTCAAGATTGAGAACCAGCGTCCCATGGCGATGCGGCACCCGCAGTCTGTGGAATGCCTCAGGGTAGAATGATCGGATGCGAGATATAATGACTGCAGCCCCGACAAATCTTGAAAGCCATATTAGATTTTCGGAATGTCCAAGGATTCGGGAGCAGTCTGTGCCCGAGTGATGCTGTCTGGCTCGCTCAGGATCGCGATGAAATCTGAAAAATATGACTGCCAAGTGGAACTTTATTCAGATAGGATAACGACTTACCGTGATTGAACCTAAACAACGGCTTCGCGATCAGATCCTTGACGCTGTGGCGCAATACCATTCAGCTGCCTTTGCTCCTGCGGAATTCCTTCCAGGAGAGTCACCGGTGCCAGTTTCAGGCAAGGTGTTCGGTCCAGAGGAACTGCAATTCCTCGTGGATTCCGCACTCGATTTTTGGCTCACAGCTGGAAGATTTGCGGAAAAGTTTGAGCGGAAACTCGCAAACTTTGTCGGTGTCCGCGATGCCCGGCTGGTGAATTCGGGTTCCTCTGCAAATCTGATTGCGATGTCGACGTTGACTTCACCCTCGCTTGGAGACCGCCGACTTAAACCGGGAGACGAAGTAATCACAGTCGCCGCAGGATTCCCAACAACTGTTAATCCTATCCTCCAGAACCAGTTGATTCCCGTATTCGTTGATATTTCACTGCCCAATTACGACATCGATGTGACGCAGCTCGAAGCCGCTCTCAGCGAGCGCACACGTGCTATATTTCTCGCTCACACGCTGGGCAACCCCTTTGATTTGGATGCTGTGACGGCGTTTGCGCGAAATCATCAGCTCTGGCTCATTGAGGATTGTTGCGACGCCCTCGGCTCAACCTACAACGGAAAGATGGTGGGGACCTTTGGCGACGTTTCTACTGTGAGCTTCTATCCCGCACACCACATCACCACGGGTGAGGGTGGTGCTGTTATGACTCAGCGACCTGCCCTGACTAAGATCATTGAATCGTTTCGCGATTGGGGCCGGGATTGCTGGTGTGCTCCCGGCTGCGATAATACCTGCGGTAAGCGCTTTGACTGGCAACTGGGGACTCTTCCAGCGGGTTACGACCATAAATATACTTACTCACACATCGGTTATAACCTGAAGTTGACGGACATGCAGGCGGCTGTCGGATTGGCACAGATCGACAAATTGCCAGCCTTTATAGCAAAGCGAAAGCATAACTTTCACTTGCTATCTGAAAGTCTTAAGGATTTGCAGGATTTCTTCATTCTGCCTCAGCCAACACCCAAGTCAGATCCAAGCTGGTTTGGCTATCCCATCGGAATTCGACCAGAATCCGGGGCTACGCGCAATGCGGTAATCCGCGAACTTGAAAATCGCAAGATCGGCACGCGCCTGCTCTTTGGCGGCAATCTGACACGTCAGCCTGCCTACAAAGAGGCGATCTTTCGTGCGATTGGAGACCTGAAAGTCACGGACTTCGTCATGGAGAATGTCTTTTGGGTGGGACTTTATCCGGGGCTTTCGGGGGAGATGATTGAGTATCTTGCAGACTCTTTGCGAGCCGCGGCGATCAAGGGCAAGACTGCGAGAATTGGCCGTTGAGCAGCTATTTCATCACCGGAGGTAATGGCTTCATCGGCGCTGCAGTCGCTAGAAAGCTCGTGCAAGAGGGGCATAATATTCGCGTAATGCTGCGCGATGGTGCAAGCGTCGACCGTCTCAGTGGTATTCTCTCGAAAGTTGAGGTTGTAAGAGGCGACCTTGGACATCTTGACGCCGCACAGAATAGTCTGCGAGAACGCAATGCAGATGCTCTAATCCATACAGCATGGGCAGGAGTGGCAAGAGCAGAGCGCAACGATTTACTGCAGGTCACGGTCAACATCCCAGCATCGATTCGATTAT
>JAJYAE010000158.1 GCA_021779695.1 Acidobacteriota bacterium
TCGGTCAAGGATCAGGATGTGATTGCCGCGGCGGATCGCCTGGGCCTCGCCATGGTCTTTACTGGAATCCGTCACTTCCGCCACTGAAGCGGCAGCGGAGATGTTTGACCGCATTGGACCGTTCACAATTGCCGCGATGCTTCCGCGTCGCGGCATATCCCAGGCATCCGTGCTGGATTGAGATGCCATCCAACGGAAGAGCGCCGGGCGTCAAATTACCGACGAGGGCAAGCATCGGCAACGTTTCACAGGTAAAATCGTCATTAAGAATGGGCGTGGTGCTCTCGGACCCTCTGCCATCCTCCTTTTGGCCTATCTGAATGGAGCGCAGGCGGTTCTTCCGGCTCGAAAGGCATGGATTCCCCAAGGATGAAGAAACTAATTCGCTACCAGACAATAACTTGGACGTTTTCAGCCGCTGTGTTCCTCTTCGTGCCAGGTGCGGTCCATGGCCAGAATCCTGCGAAGAAGGCAACTCCAGGCGGGACGCCGGTGGCGAACGCGGCCAAGAGCCCGGACCAGGCTGGTGCATCGGAATCCGACCACTCCAAGGCATATTTTCACGACGCGATGGCGGCTGTTTATGAGGATGAAGCAGTCTCGACCGGACAGCCGGAGTACGTTGCGCACGCTATTGAGGAGTACAAGTCCGCTCTGAATAGTGACCCAACCTCACCTTCGCTGAATAACGCACTCGCAGATCTCTACTTAAGAACCGGGCAAGCGCAGCAGGCCGCTGCCACGGCGCGCACGTTGCTCAAAACGCATCCGGACAATCTGGATGCGCACAAGCTTCTCGGCCGCATTTACCTGCGGCAACTTAGCGAGGCGCAGAATGCCGTCTCGTCGTCCTCGCCGTCCGGGAACGTTCTGGATGAAGCGATCGCCGAGTTTGAGAAGATCGTAGCGATCCAGCCGAAATCCGTAGAAGACCACATGGTGCTTGGTCAGCTTTACAACGTAAAGCACGAATCTGCCAAGGCCGCGGACCAGTTTCAGATTGCGCGCAGTATCGAGCCGGACTCTGAGGAAGCCATTCTGAACCTTGCGCGGTTGTATGCGGAAAACAACGACGTGGCGCATGCAGCCAAGGTGATTGAAGATGTCCCGGAAGCGGACCGCACAGCCAAGATGGAATCGGCGCTGGGCGCAGCCTACGAGCAACTGAAGGAGCCGAAACAGGCGATTGCCGCCTATCAGCGGGCAGCGAATCTTGATCCCGGCGACCTGCGTGTGCTGAATGCGCTGGCACAGGCGATGCTCAATGACGATCAGCTCGATGGTGCGCTCAAGGCGTATCAGAACCTTGCCAACGCAGATCCTGAAGATACAGGAGCCCTGATCCACATCAGCGAGATCCAGCGCAGGCAGGGCAAGTATGAGGACGCCCTGACGACGATTCGCAAGGCCATGCAAAAAGATCCGGACTCTCTTGAAGCGGGGTACAACGAAGGATTGCTTCTCGATGTGTTGGGCCGCTACGACGAAGCGGTCAAAGTCTATCAACACATGGTCGACCTGACTTCGCACGCCAACGGGGCCTATACGGCAGAAGAGAAAAATAACCGGGGGATTTTTCTGGATCGACTTGGCGCCCTCTATCACGAGGAGAACAAGACCGATCTCGCCATTGCAACTTACCAGAAGCTGATTGAGTTGGGCGGTGATCAGGCGCTGAGGGGCTATCAGGGAGAGGTAGATACTTATCGCGATGCCAAGATGTTTGACAAGGCAATCGAGGTGGCCCGCAAGGCCGTAGCTTCCGACCCCAAGAACAACGATCTGAAGTTGATGCTCGCTGGTGAACTTGCCGATCAGAACAATCCTGACGAAGGCATCACACTGGCCAAGAGCCTGTTGAACAACGGTGACAAGGACCGCGTGGTGTGGCTCACATTGGCCCAGATCGACACGCGGCTGCGACGCTGGAAGGATGCTGAGGACGCCCTGAATAAGGCAGCCGCCCTGACCACAAAGAAGGATGACCGCGTATACGTTCTTTTTCTGCGCGGCGCCCTGGCTGAGCGCCAGAAGCATGATGGCGAAGCGGAACAATTCTTCCGCCAGGTGCTGGACATCGATCCCAGCAATGCCATGACGATGAACTATCTGGGCTACATGTACGCGGACAAAGGCACGCATCTGCCTGAGGCGCTGAAGTTGATCCGCAAGGCCGTGGAACTTGACCCCATGAACGGTGCCTACCTGGACTCGCTTGGCTGGGTGTATTTCAAGATGGGGCAATATGAACTGGCCGAAGAGAACTTGCGCCAGGCTGTTGAGCGGGACCAGACCGACCCGACAGTCCACGACCACCTTGGCGATCTGTACGATAAGACCGGCCGCATTCGGCTGGCCGCCGCCCAGTGGGAAATGTCGCTGAACGAGTATTCCAAGTCAGCGCCGGCGGATGTGGAAGCATCGGACGTCGCGAAAGTGCAGCACAAACTTGAAAATGCGCGCGTAAAGCTGGCCAAGGAAGACAGCCTGATCGCTCCCGCAAAGCCTGAGTAGCAAACTTCTTAGTTCACAGCACCCCGGAAAAAGCGGCAAGCTCTGAATATGGCTCAGGACTTGCCGCTTTTTATTGTCTGGCGTCCTGGCCCGCGATCCGAAGCGAGCCAGGCTCACCTCCACTCATTTGGCCTGACCCGCAGCGGTCTGATAGAGATCGAGATTCTCTTTGTCCACCAGCGTTGTCCCTGTATCTACGAAGACGGGATAGGGAGATAAGGGATCCGAGGCGTAGTCCTTTGACAGGCTCGGCGGCGGATTATGGAAGACCTCATCCAATGCCTTGAGCCCGAAATAGCCCATCGTAAAGGGTTTCTGTGCAATGGTGGAGTCAATCGTGCCTGCCTTAATGCCATCCAGGGTGTCCTGATTCGCGTCCCATGCAATGAGAATGCGATCCGTCAGATTCGCACGCTTGATGGCATCGGAGACTGGCTTGCCACAGGCCGATTCCAGACAGACAATCGCATCAATCTTCTTTGGACCGGTCAGCGCAAGGTACTCCTGCGCCTTGTCAAAGGCAATGCGCGGATCGCTCTTGGTGTCCACCGTATCGACGATGTGAATGTCAGGCCGGCTCTCCAACTCATCCTTGAAGCCGCGCAGGCGATCTTCGATGTTCGGCTGCCCAGCCAAAGTGAAGAAGACGACATTGCCTTTGCCGCCTAGTTTTTCAATCAACCGCTTGCCGCCCATTCTTCCTGCTTCAATATTGTTTGTTCCGATGAAATAAAGCCTGCGGCTTCCGGGGTCATCCGAGTCGATGGTGATGACCGGAATCCCTGCCTGTACCGCCGCGTCGATACCCGACTGAAGCACGCTCACGTCAGCCACGGAGATGAGAATGCCCGCCGGTTTGGCAGAAGTGGCCTTTTGCAACTCACTTAGCTCTGCCTGAGGGTCGTAATTCTCCGGACCGACCACCCGGGCAGTGACTGCATACTGGGCTGCAGCGCGATTGAAGCCAGCGGCCACGGACTTCCAATAGGGCAGGGCCGAGTTGGCGCTGACCATGTAAAACACTTCCTTCAGCGAATGCCGTTGGCACCCTGACATGCAAGCAACTCCCAGAGCCAGTGCGCCCCACCCAATCCGTTTGACGATTTTCATCTTTTCCTCCCTGGTCCAGATTTGGGGATCCTGCAGACACCGGACTTCAGCCCCCGATGCCCCTCGCGAAAAGTTCGGCAGGATGGTACTCCCGACTGATGCCCGTTGTCCAATGGAGACCTTAATTTACGACGATGCGAGCCCTGACTTCCTGTCAGCGGTGCCTTGGCTCACAATCCGCAGCACGGCTGCAAGCACCATGGCAACTGGGGTATAAGGGGACGTACACGCTTGGGTGCGACGACGATGCACAGACTTCCCAATCCGCCTGCTCGACTCCCCGCAGGCCTCGCCGTGGAGGCCGATGGAGCACTCGCGGCCCGTGCATACGCTGAGCCTCGTCATCCCTACCGCACCGCGTTCGCACGAGACAGCGCCCGCATTCTGCATGCTCGCGCATTTCGGCGCTTGGCGGGGAAGACTCAAGTCTTCAACAGGTTACCGGGGGAGCTGACCAGCGATCACTTTCGCAGCCGCCTGACTCACACGCTCGAGGTCGCGCAGATCTCCCGTACTCTGGCGCTGGCGCTGGGCCTGAATGCCGAGTTGGCTGAAGCACTTGCACTGACTCATGACATAGGCCACCCGCCATTTGGCCATGCAGGAGAAAAGGCGCTCGATCGCGCGTTGCGTGCCTACGGCCTGAGCTTTGATCACAACCTGCACGCGTTGCGGATCGTCACCTGGTTTGAAGAGCGCTATGTCGACTTTCGGGGGCTGAATCTGACACTGGGAGTCCGTGAAGGGATCATCAAACATTCCCATGATTATGATTCGGCAAGCTATCCCGAGCTGGCCGGCTATTTTCTTGATCTGCGCCCGCCTCTCGAAGCCCAGCTCATCGACTTAACCGATGAGATTGCCTACCTGACGGCTGATCTCGACGACGGCCTCGATTCCGGGATCCTCTCCCTGGACCACGTCCGGGATGAGGTTGTCCTCTTTCGAAGATGTCACGATGCAGTTCTGGCCAAACATCCCGCGGCTCCTCCCAGGCTGACTGCGAACGAGGCGCTCCGCAGCATGCTGAATGCTCTGGTCACGGATTTGCTCGAAGAGATTGGGCGAAGGGTGCAAAATCTGGGCGCCACAACCCTCGATGCCGTTCGTCGGGCTCCGGCGCGGATTGCGGCGCTTAGCCCCTCAATGGAAGCTGACCGCGCCGCGGCCAAGGAATTCCTGTATTCCGCTCTTTACAATTCGCCATTGATGATTGAGGCGCATCACCATGCCGACCAGGTCGTCTCGGAGCTCTTCGCGTCGCTGATGGAGGATCCTTCCGGCCTGCCACCCGACCACCTGCAGCACGTTGCCTCAGAAGGGCTGGCGCGTACCGTCGCCGATTATCTTGCCGGCATGACAGATGGCTATATTGAGCAGGCCTGGCTTCGCCTTCACTCTCACTGAATCATTCGACGCTGCCGGTTGCACCACTTTTCGATGAAATCATGGCGCGTCCGGCCCGTCGTACTTCGCTGAATCGCAACGGGTCCCACAGAGTCTGGTCTGCCCGCGCGCCTTCATTGGACTACTGGACAGTTCCCTGGGGGCGCAGGCGACGAAGGTCCATTGCACATTCGACGGCATTCTGGGCATAGAGACGCAGATTGTCTGAGGCGGCCCAAAGCCAAAAGCGGGAGCATTCCGCCGGGTTACGCTCGCCCGGCTCCGGACGCAATCGAACGAGCACATCATTCTGCCCGGTCGCCGCTAGATTTGACGGGGAATCGGTGTCCTCGAGTACAAGATCCAAGTGATCTCCCCCCATCGCTTCTTCCAATGCGGAGATTGCCACAAAGCGGTCCATCTCCACGGAGATGGAGAATGTGTGTCCGTGAAAGACCGGTGCCTGAATCGCCTGCAGCGCAAGAACGCGAGCTGTCTGGCCAGCCAACGCAGCGACATGCCGGCAAATCCGTAACTCTGACATCTTGAGACTGGCGACCGCTCCCTCGCCAAAGCCGGAGAGCAGATTGTAGGCCGCCTGCGCATCGTAAATAGCCTTGGGCAGCCCCTGAAAGCTGAGCAGATTCACGGTCTGCTGGTGGAGTTCATCCAGAGCGCTTCGGCCAAACTCACTTGCAGGCAACAGTAAAGTGGCCGATGCCAGGCGCACGGGAGCAATCTGGCCCAGGCGCTCAAGAATCAGGGCCAAAACGATCGCGGCCGGATGCGCCGGAACGATGGCTGGAGTGAACAGGTCTGCACTCCCTGCGTCGTGGCTTATCCTTGGGGCCCGCACCAGAACGCCGTTTTCCTGATCAAGCGCCCCGGTGAGGTCCAGCACGGTAGAGCCGGACCGCAAGGCTTGATGCCAATGCTTGCGAGTGAGGGACTCGCTGCCACAGAAAAACGTAAAGTCCATGTGCTCAAAAGCATCCGCGCCAATCGAATGCACAAACGTGATCTCGTCGCCCACCTGATCGAGTTGGCCCTCTGCGTCTTCCTCGTCCAGCAGAACAAAGGTACTGGCCCCAAGGGGCGATTCAGAGAGCGCATCCTTCAATTCTTTGCCCAGCAGGGTTGCTGCGCCGGCAATCGCAATTCTGTACACAAAATCCTCTTCACATTACTGCAGACTAAGAATGGGTGGCCGAGTGGGATTCGCCTGGGGAGGAACCCGTTATGGTATCCGCTTCCATGGAGAAGCGGCGACGCCTGGACCACGAATAAGCCGCTCGCGCCCAGATGCCTGAGAACATGTATGCAAGAGCCCCGAAAAAGAGTACGACCTGAGAGTAACGAATGCTGACGTAAAGTACGATCGAAAGCACAAGCAAAAGCTGAAATGGATGCCTTCGCGTCAGATTGATTTCTTTGCCGGACCAGAAACGCCACGTACTGACCATGAGAAATCCGGTAAAACCCACTAGCAAAAGCCACGGAATAGCGACCCACCACGCCTGCACTGGAATTCCATAGCAGAGATGAACGGTCGACGCGAGCAGCCCAGCCGCCGCTGGAATTGGCATGCCGACGAAGTACTTCCGTCCAGGCCTGCCTGGATTGCGTGGCTGCGCATCATGGCTGATATTGAAGCGAGCCAACCGCGAAGCGCCACCCATCAGGTAAAGAAAGCAAATGAAGGCTCCGGCCTGGATCAGATGCAGGCGGAGCTGGGGATTGATTGAGTCCGGGAGAAAATGAAAGCCCCAGACAAAGGCCAACAGGCTGGGTGCCACGCCAAAAGTGATGACATCTGCCAAGGAGTCCAGCTCTTTGCCAAAGTCGCTGCAGGTGTTGGTCAGGCGAGCGATGCGGCCGTCGAGAGCATCAAACGGAATGGCGAACAGGATGGCGATTGCCGCCCAGTCCAGATGCATCTCGGTATTGCCACTGATGGCCGCCAGGGTCTGCGTAATGGAAAAATAACCTGCGCCAATGTTGCCCGCCGTGAAGAACGATGGAAGCAGGAACATGCCGCGCCGCAGCCGCGCCTGCGCTCGTTGTCGGGCCAGGACAGCGTCGCGATCCATCACTGCGAGCCTCCGCGTTGCGAACCCGAGATAAGCTGTGCCCCCTGAGCCGGATTGAGGCTTGAATCGCTGGACGCCTGAGACTGTGGCATGACAGCCAGAACGCTGGCCCCGCCCCGCACGCGCTGTCCAACTTTGACCCTCAGTTCCGCTTCAGATGGCAGGATCACGTCCACGCGCGACCCAAACTTGATGAGGCCAACTCGCTGCCCGCGCTCCACCCGGTCTCCCTCGCGGTAATTGAAGACGATGCGACGGGCCAGAAGTCCGGCAATCTGTTTGAAGGTCACTTCGTATCCCGCGCCGCGGACCGTAACCACATTCTGCTCATTGCGGTCCGCCGAGGCAGGATTCATTGCATTGAGGTATAGACCCTTCTGGTAGCGCACGGAAGTGAGAACGCCGGCAATCGGCGACCGGTTCACATGGACATCAAAAACGCTGAGAAAAATGCTGATGCGCTGGCGGGGGCCGCCTGGAGTGTCAATGGAGATCGTCTCTGTCACGAGTCCGTCCCCAGGCGAAACAATGAGGCCCGCTTCGCCTGATATTGCACGTTCAGGGTCACGGAAAAACCACAGGAAAAAAGCGGCCAGCAGGACCGGAATCAGCGCCCAGGCCCAGCCGTGGGTGGCCCAGACGAGCGCGCCCGCCACCACCAATAGAGTCAACCCGTAAATGTAACCGTCACGAACCATAGTCCCCAACGATTATACGGTTGAATCCCGGTGGAGGGCCGCACACAAGCACACTCGAAGTACCCTGAACGGCGCAGACTGCCTCGCCGTCCGCTGCACACCCGCCCGTTTCCCCGGAATTTGCGCTACACCGCAACAGCTAAGCGATGTTCCAGAGCGTAAATCAGATCTTTGGCGTGAAGTTTGAGCTTCTTCAGGCGGACCTCTTCGAGCTGCTCTTCGGCGGACAGATAGGGCTTCTGAAGCAACTCTTCCAACCGCTGAGCGTAGCGTCGGTGTTCAGTGTGCAGACGTTCAAGTTCTTCGCTCAGCGTGGAATCCTTGATCTCATCCATCAAGCACCTCCATGGGTTATAGAACATTAACATATAGCTCCAGCCGCCCCCTTTGAGCAAGCGGGAATCTGACAGA
The DNA here is from genome assembly GCA_021779695.1 of Acidobacteriota bacterium. Next base: position 8,210 of record JAJYAE010000158.1, read on the forward strand.
AAAACAGGTGCACCTGTGGAATTTGGCGTTGGGCATCAACCCGCGTGATGAGTATCACGCAGAAACGCTCAAATATGAGGGGTATGCATCAAAGAGCATTCCTTGAAGCGAATCCGCATCAGAATTGCATCTTCCGGAGGATCAGCATAATAGCGCAACCTCCGGGCTGTTTCGCTGAAGCCCAGCTTCTGATAAAAGCTCAGTGCTCGTCGGTTGGACGCACGAACTTCCAGGAGGGTCTCGATCACTTGCCTACTGTGCAGTTCCCTGGCGAGGGCGTTCCACAGGGCTGTCGCCACACCCTGCCGTTGAAATGCCGGGGCAATGCCGATGCATTCCAACTCCGATTCGGGTGGAATCATGCCGGCCACGGCAAATCCGGCCAGCGCATCTGTCCCGGTTGCCACCGCGCCAAAAGCGATGCGCTGAGGCATCGCGTCGGACGTCAGGGCGGCAAGGTAGACCTCACGAGACCACCGGGGCATCTCAGGGAGAGACGCTGCAAGCGCAAGCATGGCGTCGAGGTCGGCCACGGTCATCGACCGGATCCTGAAGGCCGGACTGTCCAGCTTCATTGCGGCCTCGGCGCCGGGGACGTAGCAAGGCCAGGATCCCCGAAGATCTCCGCGTCTGAACGCCGCAGATAGTGGCCATCGAGAGTCGTCAAATCGTCAAAGGCTTGAGAAATCAGACGCGGATGCGCGCAGGAGAGTGCGTCCCAGGCCGTAGGAGGGTCCGTGCGAATCGGCCGGACACTCGGCCAGGCCGCAAGCACCATGGACTCAGCTGCGTCACAAAGAGCGATCTGGACAGGCGACGGAAGTACAGCCAGTTCGGCGGCTCCGGCAAGCTGCTCCCGGGGCTCGTTGCCATGTTCCGGAAACCGCAAAAAGATCTCATGCCGATGCGCGTCAAGTGCTGCCGCTGTGGTGCCCGCCTTGTGCGCCAGAACGGCCAGACGCGAGACGGCAATGAGCGGTATGCCCGCGGGCTGTACAAGGCCCTTGGCGGCGCTCAGACCGACGCGCACTCCTGTGAAACTGCCCGGTCCGGCAACGACGACAAGGGCTGCCAGGCTGTCTAGCGCGTGTCCATGGCTTGACAGCAGCGCAGCCACTGCGCCGACCAGAGTCGCCGAGTAAGTTCGCCCAGCAAGCTCCCTCTGGTCAAGCAGTTCCAGACGATCATCCCTCTGCCGTGCGAGGGCTACGGACCCTTCGGGTCCGCAGGTGTCAATTCCGAGAAGGAGCGTGGGTTCCGGCATAGTGTGCCGTCAGGCGACGGCCAGGGCCTGCGCCAGATCTGCGATCAGGTCTTCCTTATCCTCGATGCCGATGGAAAGCCGAATCGTGCCCTGGGTGATACCGGCCGCTTCCCTTTCCGCATCTGTCAGCGCTGCATGAGTCGTTGTCGCCGAGTGCGAAGC
>JAJYAE010000159.1 GCA_021779695.1 Acidobacteriota bacterium
TCTTTCTCGCGGTCTTCTTTGCGACGCTTGCGTTCGCGTTCGTTGAGCCGTTCTTCTTCATCGGCTATCTGATCTCGATTGCGATCTTCGGTCTGTACCAGGCCATCTTCATGGCCAACGCCGGCGGCGCATGGGACAACGCGAAAAAGGTCGTCGAAGTTGACCTCAAACAGAAGGGAACTCCACTGCACGACGCAACCGTAATCGGAGACACTGTGGGCGATCCGTTCAAAGACACCTCATCGGTGGCGATGAACCCGATCATCAAGTTCACCACGCTCTTCGGGCTGCTTGCGGTTGAGCTTGCCGTCACGCTCAGCGCGGACAACGCGCTCCTGGCGCACACGCTGGCAGTCGTGTTCTTCCTGGTGTCAATGTTCTTTGTGCGGAAATCCTTCTATGGAATGAGGATTGAAACCGGCGCAGGCAAGTAACTCGATTGTTCGAATCACACAATCAGCCGCCCGTGCGCCAATGGCTGCGGGCGGCGATTTCTCTTACAGCGCTGGAGTGTGGCTTGCCGCGGGTAAAGAGCGCAGCTGCGTCCGCTGCCGCCCCTCCGCGTCGAAGTTGGAGGGGTCGAGCCACGCTTCGAAGGCTGCTTTGCGCGCGGGCCACTCGTGGTCCAGCATGGCGAACCATGCCGTGTCGCGGTTGCGTCCTTTGACCACCATGTGCTGGTGGAAGATGCCTTCGAAAGTGAATCCCAGTCGCAGCGCGGCACGGCGACTGGGCGTGTTCAGCGCGTTGCACTTCCACTCGAAGCGCCGGTAGCCCAGATCCTCAAACACATGGCGGGCCATCAGGTACATGGCCTCGGTTGCGGCTGTGGTGCGCTGCAAGGCCGGGCTGAGCAGAATATTGCCGACCTCGATGACACCGTGAGCCGGCTCCATGCGCAGATAACTGGCCCAGCCAGCAGCCGTTCCCGAGCCAGCCGGGACGATCGCCAAGAAGACGGCCTCCGGGCTGGACTGTTTACGGGCGATGGCTTCGCTGAGCGTCGCCTCTGAGCCGTAGGGGCCGTCAAAGAGCCCTGTCCACAGATCATCGTGTCCACGTACGCTTTTCCACAGATCGGCGGCATGGCGGGCCGCGTCGAGTGGTTCGAGCGTGACGGTGCGGCCGTAGAGAGCGACAGGCCGGGGAATTTGGGCGGGCTGCCAATCGGGAAGGCCGGGGCCACTGGCTGACATGGAGACAGCGTACCAGCTGGTGGGTTGCCGCGCTGGGGCTAGTTGCGGCCCGGTTGTCCACAATTCGCACAAGGCGCGCTGCATTTTGCACCTGAGCTGCGCCTTGTATGTGCCTGAAAGGCAGACTAGGCTTGAGTTCAGGCAGAGGCCGAGGCCCGAAACCGGCATCTGCACTGGATTTGGGGCAGATTGGGTGGCCGAACGAGGCGGCTGGCGAGGGGATTTGAGCTTTCCACAGGGAAACAAAGGGATTGCGCGACTAGTTGCCGGGAATGCAAACAAAATACTAGATGTTGTGGTTTCCTGTTGACAGCTACTATAGACGGCGGTATTTTTTCATCTGCGGCTGTAAACGGATTGTCATAAATCGCATCGGGAAGGCCGTGAAGACCTGCCGTTGAGCGCCAACTGAGGCGCATCGGATTTTAAACCCCGTTTTCTGCGCGCCAGAGGGAACTTCTGCTGCGTAACCCAGTCTATGGAGTGCTGGGCCGGGGCAGGCTATCTATTGCGACAGCTGAGAGGGAGAGGATTGTATGAGCGAGGCGAATCTGCAAACGACTGCTGCGGCTCACCAGGCACAGTACGGCCAAGGCGGACTGGCGTTTACCCGCCGGTTTTCACGGGAAGGCGTTTCGCCTTACGACGAGGTGCAATGGGAGCAGCGCACAGCGCTGATTACCGACAGCAAGGGGAACACGATCTTTGAGCAGAAGAGCGTAGAGACGCCCCTGGATTGGTCGATGACGGCCACCAATATTGTGGCGTCGAAGTACCTGCACGGACAGCTTGGTACCCGGGAGCGGGAGGCGGGCGTGCGGCAACTGGTGAGCCGTGTGGCGGAAACGATTCGCGACTGGGGCATGAAAAGCGGCTACTTTGCGACTGAGCGGGATGCGGCGGTGTTTCATGATGAGCTGGCGGTGATGCTGCTGACGCAGCGTGTGGCATTCAATTCACCGGTATGGTTCAACGTGGGCTGCGACCGGTTGGAGCCTAAAGCGGACGGTCAGAGCTGGCACTGGGATCCGGCAACGGGCGGCGTTCGGTTTGAGGCGACGGGCTACAAGAATCCGCAGTGCTCGGCGTGCTTCATCAACGCGGTGGATGACTCACTGGATTCCATCCTGACCCTGGCGAAGACGGAGGGCATGCTGTTCAAGTGGGGATCGGGAACGGGGACGAATTTATCGTCGATCCGCGGATCGATGGAGCTGCTTTCAGGCGGCGGCCAGGCCTCGGGACCTTTGAGCTTTATGCGCGGCTTTGACGCATTTGCCGGGGTGATCAAGAGCGGCGGCAAGACGCGGCGCGCGGCCAAGATGGTGATCCTGAATGTGGACCATCCGGACATCATGGAGTTCATTGAGTGCAAGGCCAAGGAAGAGGCGAAGGCCTTCACGCTGATCAAAGCAGGATATGACGGATCGGGGCCGGACTCCGAGGCCTACTCGTCGATCTTTTTCCAGAATGCAAACAACTCAGTGCGTGTGAACGACGAGTTCATGCGGGCCTATGAGCAGGACGGCGAGTTCACGACATACACGGTGAAGGGTCACCAGCAGGTGAAGACCTACAAGGCGCGTGAGATCATGCGCAAGATTGCGGAGTCCACCTGGCTGTGCGGCGACCCAGGCATGCAGTTTGATACCACGATCAACAAGTGGCACACGAGCAAGAACACGGCGCGCATCAATGCGTCGAATCCGTGCTCGGAGTACATGTTCCTGGATAACTCGGCATGCAATCTGGCGAGCTTTAATCTGCTGAAGTTCGTGACGCCGGCGGGTGTTTTTGATATTGCATCGTATCGCCATGCCATCTCCGTGATGATTACGGCGATGGAGATTCTGGTGGACAACTCGGGCTATCCGACGGAATCGATTGCGAAGAACTCGCATGATTATCGTCCGCTGGGCCTGGGCTATGCGAATCTGGGAGCGCTCCTGATGGCTTTTGGGCTGCCCTATGACTCGACGGCGGGTCGCGATCTGGCTGCGGCGTTGACGGCGATCATGTGCGGCCAGGCGTATCTGCAGTCGGCGATTCTGGCGGCGCAGTGTCCGCCGCTGGCGTCTGCGACGCCGCTGACGGCGAGCGTGGAGCGGCAGGGCGGGGCGTGCCCGGGTTTCTATGTGAACCGCGAGCCCTTCCTGGACGTAATCCGGATGCATCGTGCGGAAGTGAACAATATTGGACGGTCGCGGGTCAGTGGAGAGCCATTCGAAGTGCCGCAGCTTGAGGCGCTTCTGGAGGCCAGCCGCGAGTGCTGGGATATGGCGCTGCTGTATGGCGAGCGGCATGGCTACCGCAACTCGCAGACCACCGTGCTGGCACCGACGGGCACGATCGGCTTCATGATGGATTGTGACACGACCGGCATTGAGCCGGACCTGGCGCTGGTGAAGTACAAGAAGCTGGTGGGCGGGGGCATGATCAAGATCGTGAACAACACCGTGCCGGCCGCTCTGTTCAAGCTTGGATACAGCGATGAGCAGGTCAACGCGATCGTCAGCTACATTGACGCGACGGGGACGATTGAAGGCGCGCCGGGCATCAAGCCGGACCATTTGGCGGTGTTTGACTGCAGCTTCAAACCGGCCAAGGGCACGCGTTCGATTCACTACATGGGCCACATCAAGATGATGGCGGCAACGCAGCCGTTTCTCTCTGGCGCCATTTCAAAGACGGTGAACCTGCCACACGAGGCAACCGTGGAGGATGTGGCCGAAGCGTACGCCGAGAGCTGGCGCAGGGGCATTAAGGCGGTAGCGATCTATCGGGATGGCTCGAAAGGAACGCAGCCGTTGAACACAAGCCTGGATCAGAAGCATGAGCCTTCGGCACTGGACGCTGTGGGCAGCCGAGTGCTGGAACAACTGGCGGCGGGGCACGCAGCGTCGGAGTCGGACGTGAAGGCGTTGGAAGCGCGCATCAGCGAAAAGCTGGAGGTGACGGCCAAGCAGGTGATTGCTGCTGCGTCGGCGTTCCAGCGGTCGCTTGAAGAGATTGCGAAAGCAGCTCAGACTCCGCTGCTGCAGCCGATGGGCACGGTAGAGGCGACGCCGGTGGCGAGCAAGCCGGCGGAGCAGGATCTGAATGCGCCGCCACGCGCCGTGCGGCATCGCCTGCCGGAAGAACGGGCATCGGTGACGCACAAATTCTCCATCGCGGGTCATGAGGGCTATATCACTGTGGGCCTGTATCCCACGGGGCAGCCGGGCGAGATCTTCATCAAGATGGCGAAGGAGGGCTCGACGGTTTCCGGCCTGATGGATGCGTTTGCCACATCAATCTCTCTAGCGTTGCAGCACGGCGTGCCGCTGCGCGTGCTGTGCGAGAAGTTCGCGCACACGCGATTCGAGCCTTCAGGCTGGACGGGGAACGAGCAGATTGGCTACGCGAAGAGCCTGATGGACTACATCTTCCGGTGGCTCAGCCTGCGCTTCCTGTCAGGTACGCAGTTGAGCCTTTTCGCCGGGTTGGCGCCGCAAGCGCCGCAATTGCCGGCGGCACCTTCCATGATTGCCGAGCCGGAACCGACGGAAGCGGCCAACATACCGCAAAGCCAGCTTGCCCGGCTGGCCGAGGAAGTGGCACGAAAGCTGAATCAGGTGAACGGGCAGGCGGCGACTTCAGGCATGGGCAGCACAGGCGCCCCGGCCGGTGGCATTGCGCCGGAGATTCAGGCAACCGGGGCTGCTTCGTCCGAGCCGAGTCACGGGCCGGAGTTAAAGGACCGTGGGATATACCATGCGGCGGATGCGATGCGCGACATGTACGACATGGGAGATGCACCGAGCTGCGGCACATGCGGCGCGATCATGGTGCGGAATGGAAGCTGCTACCGCTGCATGAGCTGTGGGTCTACGAGCGGTTGCAGTTAGTCCGACGGATGCAATTGGGAAGGATGGGGTGGGGTTAGACGAAGCGATCTGACTCCACCCCATTGTTTTGATGGCTGAAGATTCGAGTAGTCGATTCCTACCGCAGGCCGGAGTTGTCCTGTTGTGAGAGGGCGGGGTTCGACTGGCGCTCGACCGCTTACGGATTGCCAAGCTGAGATGCGGCGGCGAATACCGGGTGATCGATGCTGCAGACTGCCTCGGCAGCGGAGCCCGCCCAATCAAAGAAGATGATGGTGTTGGGGCCGGGGTGCATCCAGGGACCTGGTGCATAAAGCGCGAATTGCGGGCCGATTGACCAGAATCGCCCGAGTGGCCGGTCATTGAGCCAGAGCTCGCCCTTTGTGAGCTGGCGCGTGTCGAGAAACGTGTCGGCGACAGGATCAACGTGCATAAGCGTTCGGTAGAAGCAGGGGCCGCTGCAAGGCGTTGACACAAAATGCAGGCGGTCGAGATGGTCCATCGGCAGGGAATAGATCAGCCAGTGACCGGGCGTCTTTCCGCCGAGACAGACGCTGCCTGTGATGCCTTTGCGTTCCGTTCGCAGGACTGAGGTGAAGTTCACGCGTCCACTGTTTTCGACGAGGATGTCCAGAGTGGCGGGATGCGGCAGTGCGGGGATCGCAAGCTTTGAGGTGCCGAGTCTGCGATCGAGGGTGCCGATCAGGACCTGGTTGACGTAGATTTGCGCGACATCGTGCAGCCCGGTCAGCACGAGCTCTCCGCCGTCGCCTTTCTGCAACTGGGTGCGATAGAGGATGTACCCATAAGACTGGTCGAGATCTTCCATGGTCAAAAGGGCGGAGGACTCGACAGGATGCGGCAGGTTATTCCAGAGCGACGCCGATTCCAGCTGCGCGTCGACGGGAAACGCTGAGACAGGGATGGGCGCGGGCAAACTGGGCGGCTCCGCGTGTGTCACCTGTCGAATGGCATCGCGAAACGCGAAGAACTTCTGACGCGGCGCGCCACGTTCATCGAGCGGTGCATCGTAGTCGTAGCTCGTGGTGTCGGGTTCATAGCTTGTCCCGTTGCTGTTTGCGCCATTCATCCAGCCAAAGCTTGTGCCGCCGTGAAACATATACATGTTGACTGAGTCGCCTTGACTGAGCATCCAACTCAGCTCTGCGGCTTCCTGCTTTCCATCCGTGACGTGATGCTTCTCGCCCCAGTGATCGAACCAACCTGCCCAGTACTCGCCGCTCATGCGCGGGCCGTTGGGGCGTTCCGACTGGAGGATGGCAAAGCTCTTCTGCGCTTCTCCCGTTCCGAAGTTGATGACTGCGGGAAGCTCAGGCAGCGAACCTTTGGGGAGCTGCTCCGGTCCGTCGGCCGTGTAGAGGACGTCGGCCGCGAGGCCGCTTTTCACGAGCGCGGCTTTTACGGCTTCCATGTAGGCGTGGTCATCACCGAAGGAACCGTACTCGTTTTCCACCTGGACGGCAATGATGGGACCTCCATTGCGAAGAAGCAGAGGATCGATTTCCTTTTCGAGCCGGGCGAACCAGGTCTGCATGGCGGCGATGTACTGGGGGTCGTTGCTGCGGAGGACCATGGTTCGATTTTTGAGGAGCCAGGACGGATAGCCTCCGAGATCCCACTCTGCGCAAACGTAGGGACCGGGGCGGAGAATGACATGCAGGCCCTCCTGCTGCGCCTCGCGAATGAACTCTGCCACGTCGTTCTGGCCGCTGAAGTCATAGGCTCCGGGGCGCGATTCGTGAAGGTTCCAGAAGACGTAAGTGGAGATGGTGTTGAGCCCCATGGCGCGGGCCTTGCGGAGGCGGTCGCGCCAGTACGCACGGGGAATGCGCGCGTAGTGCATTTCGCCCGAGATGATCTGATAGGGCTTATCATCGAGCAGGAACTGACGGCCGGAGACCCTGAACGTGTGTGTTTGCCGTGCAGCCGATGATACGGACGAGAGCAGAACCAACAGAAGGACGCGTGAGAGGCGACGGAAATCAAAGATGACATGCATGGGATTCGACATGAGGAGCATCCCAAGTGTGCGGCATGAGCCAAGCGGTACGCAAGGTGCGGGCAGTGGACGTGCTCCAGAAGACCGACGGGAAAGTGGGGACGAAGTACGGGAGTGCCGACTCCCGTACTTCGTCCCTGCGAATCACGCCTCGACCAGGCTGCTGGCGGCCGGCCGGAGAGTGAAGCGCTTCTCGAGAACAGCCAGCTTCTCCGTGATCCCGGTGTACTCAAGCTCGGACATCGGGAGCATGGCCGCGCCAAAAAAGCCCTGACGGCGCATCTCAATGGCCTTATCTGCGACATGGTGGCGGACTGTGTCCCAGAAGGGATGGGCGAAGTTGTCAACCGGCTCGGAGAGCTTGCCTTGATGCACGCAGAATCCGGCGCAGCTTACGATCGGGGGGCCATCAAAATAGCTGATGCCTGTGTTCATCTTGACAGGCATTAACGGGACCTGATGTGACCCGCGCATGCCGCCCCCAACAAAGTGTCCGATGGCAAACGGTGTGAGAATTTCACCCGTTGCGGGAAAGTTCATCTGGGTGCGCACGAGCATGACCGGGTCATCCTTGCCGGTGTACTTGCCAGCGATGTTGTGAAGGCGCGAGGTGGCGACGGCGGCTGCCTGTTCACCTGTTGCGCGGGACCAGATGGATTCGACGACGAAGCGTTCCGGATCGCGCAAGAGAGCAGCAATGTCATACAGCTCATCCGGGGCATTGAGCTCAATGATGCGGTCGACATTGGTATCACTCACATCCATAATGACAAATCGATAACCGCGCGAGATCTTCGAGGACAGGATGAGACCTGGCGTGTTCATGGCATCCGTGAATGCCAGGTAGAGCGGAAGATTGTAAGCGCCAGGGTCGGTCTTATCCGCGGCGAAGAAGAGGAAGGGCTCGCTTGCGCGCTCGTCGATCTCCATCTCCGCGACGGCGGGACCCATGCCGCGTACGTTTCCGGAGAAGGAATCTTTCAGCAGGTCCTGTCCTGCACCGTAGAGCCCGTGTTGGCGGGCTGTGTCCGTACCGGCTCGAAATGCATCCCATGCGAGCTGGTGGATCTGCTTGTCATTTTCGCCGTGTGTGTGGGTCATGAGGATGGCGATGTCATCACCCGTATGACCGATGTGATAGTCCAGGAGCAGCCTGGGCGCTCGATCAGCGATGTATGCCTTCACTGTTGCCAAGAGCTGCCGCGATGGAGCGACATGTCCGCCGACGGAGCCGATATCTGCCTTGATGACACTCAGAGTTATTTTCATGGCTCACCCTCCGTACGCTTTTATCCGTACTGCCAAACGAGTTGGCAAGCAGTGATGAATGTCACGGGCAGGGGAAGCGGGCGTCCACGGATTTTGACATTGCAGGCGCAACGGGATAGATTGCAGCCTTTGGCAGAGCAGGGCACCGGGGCGGCCGCATCGCCACGCACCCATGGATGAGAAGCGGCAAGGCTACGGATGCCGGAGGGAAACGGCGGGTCATCGTTCGCATGATTTGCGATTGGAATGATGACCCGGACGTGCTTTGCACATGCTGGGCCGGTTTGCGCCGCGATCAGGCGAGAGTAATGGCCGCAACTTCGTATTCATGCATGCCCGGAACCGTGAACTGGAGTCGACTATTTGCCCATTCGAAGGGGAGTGACTGTTGAGCGCGCAGTAACTCGACGGTCTTGACGGCAGTGCCGGAAGGGAGCTTGACGGCGACCCTTTGCGGACCGAGGCTGCCGGAAGAGAGCAACCAACCATGTTGCGCATTGGGACTGTTGTAGTTGAGCAAATGAAGAGCGTATCCGGGATCCGTTTCCCAGAAGAAAGTTTCCACCAATCCTTCACCTTCGACGGCGACGAGTTGTTCGTCATGCAGGACCCAGCGGATTGCATTCTGGAGCAGTCTCAGGAGATCGCCATTGCCGGTGATCCAGTAGGTGCGTTCGATATCGCCGGGAAACCAGACGAGGCGGCTGGATCCTATCTCTCGAAGAGTAACGGCGGGCTCGTCCGTGTGAGATACGGGGGGATAGGCGAGCTCGGGCGGATAGCGTACAAAGCCCGGCACCACTGTGAGGAGCGGGTCCTGGACAGGCTGCAATGGAAGACGGTTTTCAGCACCGGGCAGCCAGTTTGTCTCCTCGAATCCGCGGAGAAGTGGATACTGCCGCTCACGGTGCGCTGTCACGATGCGAGCGTAGAAGGGGTTGCCGTTCGTCCCGATGACCTCGCCGTTCTTGTGTGCCCCAAAGAGATCTGCGAGGCCAAGGTCAGGGCGCGGGCGCAGATTCTCATCGTATAGTCCGGTCTCGAAACTGGCGACGACTGAGCCGCCAGAGTGAACGTAGGAGCGAATCTGCTCGCATTGGCGATCGCTGAGCATGGCGACGTTGGGGAGAATCAGCGCGCGATATTTGCTGAGACGCTCGGCATCGAGTCGGTCTTCATGGACAAAGTCAAATGTGAACCTCCCACGCAGGAGGGCGTCGTAGAGACCTTGCGTTGTTTCATGCATGTAATGGCGTGAGGGTGTGGTTGCCGGCCCCGGA
>JAJYAE010000160.1 GCA_021779695.1 Acidobacteriota bacterium
CGTTGGTGTCGGGGCCGGAGTTGGCCATGGCGAGGCGGCCGGGGACATCGAAGTTGAGGTCGGGGTCGAACTCATCGGGGAAGGTGTAGCCGGGGTCACCCATGCCAGTGCCGGCGGGGTCGCCGCCCTGAATCATGAATTCGGGAATGACGCGGTGGAAGGTCGTGCCATCGTAGAGCGGCTTGTTGTGCTGCTTCTTGTGGGTGACGGGGTCGGTCCAGTCTTTGGTGCCCTGGGCGAGCGCGATGAAGTTGGCGACGGCGTGGGGGGCCTGCTTCTGGAAGAACTGACAGGTGATGCGGCCCATGGAGGTGTCCATGATGACGTGGGGGCCGTTGGGCTGCACGAGTGCTGCGGGTGTGGCCGTGGGCGCGTCGGGTATGTCGGCGGCGGGCTTGGCAGTGTCCTGCGCGAGCGATGCAGTGGTGAAGGCGAGGCCGAGGGTGGCAACGAGGAGTGCGTGCTGGATATTCATGCCAATTCTGAGGGTACAACAAGGGGAACGCGGGTCGCCAATGCGCGAGAGCGGCGGAGGATTCGAAAGGCTCCATCCTTTCCGTGTGGTGGATACGGAAAGGATGGAGGATCCTGCGTTGGGCGTGAGGCCTACGCCAGACGCAGGAAGCGGTTGGGCGCGATGTTGGCGCCGGGGAAGACGAGGCCCAGGTTGCCGGTGTTGAGTGTGGTGGTGACGAGCTCGCCGAGGACCTGGCGGTAGTCGGTGGTGAGTGCGAGGTCGCGGCCCTGGTTGAGCTGATCGTTGTCGAGGCCGGGCCATTGGCCGTAGACCTTGCCGCCGCGGATGTGGCCGCCGAGGACGAACATGACGTTGGCGTGGCCGTGATCGGTGCCGCCGGTGCCGTTTTCGTGGGCGGTGCGGCCGAATTCGGACATGGTGACGAGGGCGATGTTTTCGGCGTCGTCGCCCATGTCGCGCCAGAAGGCGGCGATGGAGTCAGAGAAGTCGCGGAGGCGATTGGCGAGCTGGCCGTTGACGCTGCCCTGATTCTGATGGGTGTCCCAGCCGGTGACGTCGGTGAAGGCGGCTTCGACACCGAGGTTGGCCTTGAGGAGCTGGGCGATCTGGCGTATGTTGTTGCCGAATTCGGACTTTGGATAATCGGCGCCATTGGCGGGTGTGTATTGCGCGGGGTTGGCGGCGCGGAGCATCTGGACGGCGTCGAAGGTCTCTTCACCGGCAGCGTGGAAGATGCGGTCGTTGCTGGAGCCGTACATGGCGGCAAAGGCGCTGGCCGCTGGTGACGGAGCGGGTCCGCGGCCGCCGACGGCAAAGTCGTTGACGTTGTTGAGGGAAATGGCTGGAATCGAACCGGCGAGGGTGAGCGGAACGTCGGCGCTGAGCGCGACGGCGCGGAAGGCGGTGTATTGCGCGGGTCGGCGGAGGTCTTCAGCCTGCAGGGCGCGATTGAGCCAGCCGTCGCGGGTGCTCTTGTTGCCGGGTGTGCCGGACTCCATGAAGTCCTGCGCGTCGAAGTGGGAGCGGGACATGTCGGGCGAGCCGACAGCGTGGACGATGGCGAGATGGCCCTGGTCGTAGAGCGGCTTGAAGGCGGCGAGCGAGGGATGCAGGCCGAAGGCGCCGTCGAGATCGAGGACCTGACTTTGCGGGATGGCGATACTGGGGCGCATTGCGTAGTAGTTGCGCTCGCGGAAGGGGACGACGAGGTTGAGGCCGTCTGCCGCGCCGCGCTGGAAGATGACGACGAGGCGGCGGTTGGGCGCGGCGGCCTGGGCCTGCGCGAGGACAGAGCGGACGAGGAAGCCGGGGAGGGCCGTGGTGCCGGCGAGCGCGAAGGCTCCGTTGCGGAGGAAGAAACGGCGGGATGAGGGCATGTGAGTTCTCCTCTCTAACGGCGCTGGAATGCGGGCGAGCCGATGAGCAGGCCCGCGAGAACCTGGTCCTCGCGCTCGAGTACATTGGCGGCGCGACGTGGATCGATGTTGGGGTGCGACGCGAGCACTTCAGCTCCTGGGGAGTGCTGAGCAATCTGCTGATGGAATTGTTGGAGCAAAGCGGTGCGTGTGGGAGCGTCAAGACCGCCGGGGACAATCATTGTCTCGAGTCGGGCTTCCTCATTCGCGATAGGATCGGGCGATTGCGTGGAAGCTGTCACCGGGCCATCTTCCGGGTGCGGAGTCCAATCAGCGTAGATGCCCGGCAACCGATTCGCGGCGAGGGCCAGAGCGAAGTTCATGCGGTCCACGAGCGAACTGGTGCCGACCCATTCGGAAGCTGTCCAACCATACCCGCTGGGCGGGATGCATCCGTAAAGCGGCATGCCCATCTGGCGGAGGGCATTGGCGACGGGGCGCAAATTCTTCACGCTGGCATCACTGGCGCGCAATGCGGAGACGACGTATTCGATGGGTGTTTTGACCTTGGCGCTCTCGTCGCTGGCCGACCAGAATTCCGGCGAGTGATAAAGAGTAGTGAGAACTGCTGCGATGTCGCCGCCGCTGGTCATGTAGGTGTGCGCCATGCGGTCGATGAGAGTTTGCGGTGGATTGTCTGAGACAAATCGGATTGCGAGCTCGCGTGAGAGGAACTGTGCTGTGGCGGGGCGCGTGGCGAGGAAGTGAAGCAAAGTGCGGCCTTGCGCTTCTCCCTGGCCCTTGAATTTCTGTCCCATCACCTTTTCAGTGCCAGGCTCGTGGCGATTGGGATTGAAGACAAAGCCGCCGCCGCGTTGCGGCTGAGCGACACCCCAGCCGGTGAGGATGCGGGCGACCTGAGTGACGTCTGCCTGTGTATAGCCGCCGTTGACGCCGAGGGTGTGGAGCTCCATGAGCTCGCGGGCGTAGTTTTCATTGAGGCCTTCGGGCGCTTTGAGCTGGTTGGGTGGACGGCGCCCGCCGTTGCGCTGGGCGCGCTCCGCAGCGATGGAGTGCGGGCCGATGCTGATGGCGTTATCGAGGTAAAGCAGCATGGCGGGGCTGTGCGCGGAGGCTTCGAGAAGGTTTTCAAACTTGCCGAGTGCGAAAGGCCGAATGACGTCCCGCTCGAAGCTAACCAGGTAATACGGCATGACCTCGTTCTTGTGCAGGTAGATGTTGAAGTGATTGAGCCAGAAATCAGTCATCACTTCCTGGAGCTGCGCGGATGAGTAGATGTCGCGCGTAAGTCGCGCGGCAATGAGTTCGTCGATGACGGTCCGCTCGGGATTTTCAAGCGCTGAGACGATTTCAACCTGCCGGGGAGAAAGGCCGGCAACGAGGTCGGCACGCTCTTTGGGCCGAAGCGATTTGAGGAAGCTGTCGAGCTCAGGCTGGCGCATGGAGATGAGCCGCACGACCCGCTGTTGTGGCTGCAGGCTGAGCATGTCCTTGATGAGGAGCATGTCCGCAGTAGGGGCACCCGGCGTCGCGAGGTCTTGTGCGTCCGGGGTGAAATCCGGGGGTGAGGACGCGCGGTTCATGGGGTTGGGATTGGGTGAGGCTGCTTCACTGGCGCCGATCACCGGAGTGTTGGTGGGGGCTGCGCCTTGGGCAGGCTTGACCTGCTGGCCCTGGGCCTGAAGGCGAGCAGAGATGCGATCCATCTGGTTTTGATAGATGGCGTGGAGTGGCTCGTCGGTGGGGACTGTGAGACGCCGGTTGATTGACTGCCGTATCAGTGCATTGCTTGGCAGATTGTAGAGAAGGTCGGCTGGACTCAACTGCATTGCCGGGTACTGCGCGAGACGCTGATTGAGATCCGAGAGATCAATGGCATAAGGATGCAACTGCTGCTCAAACCACTGGTCGAGCCCGATGGAGCGGACGACTTGCACGTCGCCGGGGCGCGGGCCGAAGGTGAAGCGGTTGAGGGCGTGGAGAATGCGTGCATCTCCCTGAAGCTGAGTGGAAGCTTGCGAGGGTCGCGGGAACTGACCGGGTTGGTTCGCAGACGCGGCCTGTGCGGCGCACGCACCGGGTGGGCAGAGCAGGCTCAAACAAAGCAAAGCAGACACTGCACCATAAAGGGACTCCATGCTGTGGGCTCCTCAAAGACAAATGGGGAATCATTGCCCATCGTGAGGCACGGGCTTACTGCAGGGTCAAACTCAGATTGCAGAAAAAAGTTGTGGTGCGGGGCGGAAAATGCGGAGTATTGTGCTGCAGGTGAACGATGGATGAGGCTTCAACAGCCTTTTTTGCATCGGGCCATGATGGCTGCGTGGAGGCGTTCGCGGAGGCTGGTGGGGAGTTCGTAGATCTCGTGCGAGCGGTAGATCTCAATGGTCTTGCGCGTGGTGTTCAGGGTGACTTCGCAATGCTCGCAGCCTTTGAGGTGCTGCTGGAGCTCGGTGCGGGTTTCTGGCGCAACCGCGTCGTCGATGAGGTCGTCGAGGAGGGCGAGGAATTCAGAACAGGTCATTTCGCACTCCCCTTTTTCTTGCGGAAATAGCGGCTGAGGCGCTCACGGAGCTGAAGGCGGGCGCGCAGGAGCCGGGATTTGACGGCGGGCACGCTGAGGCCGAGGGTCTCTGCGGTCTCTTCGGTAGAAAGGCCGTCGACGTCGCGGAGGACAAAGACGATGCGGAAGCCAGGCGGAAGGCCCTGAATGGTCTTGCGCAGTATCTCTGCGAGTTCGGACTGGGTGTAGTTCTGCTCGGGGTCGGGAGCCCAGTCGGCGAGGTCGCGGGGGACGCTGCCCTCTTCGGTCTCGACATCTTCGTCGATGGAGACCATTTTCCCGGTGCGCCGCTTGCGCAGGCGCATGAGGCTCTCGTTAACCGCAATGCGAACCAGCCACGTGTAGAACTTGGAATTGCCCTGAAACTGGTCGAGCTTTTCAAATGCCTTGAGGAAAGCGTCCTGCATGACGTCTTCAGCGTCTTCGCGATTCTGCGTGATGTGCTGAGCGATGCGGAAGACTTGGCGTTCATATTTCCTGACCAGCTGGTCGTAGGCGGAAACATCCCCGGCTCGCACCTGTTCGACGAGTGCGACATCGGGGTGCTGCTCGTTCTCGCCCGCAACTGATTGGATGGTCGCCATGGCTTTTGGTTGCGAGAATTCCCTGGGGAAAATGATCAGGCTTCTCGCGGGGTCCTTTCTCTAGAGTGTAGCGGAGGGTGGGGCGGGTCACCAAACTGGAGTTGCTACCGTTGGGGTGGGTATCTCCGTCAGTGAGAGGGGGATGCAATATCTGGTTACGCCGTTGGTTCACCCTGCTTGAGTCAGAAGGCGGGCGGCATAGAGTGAAAGTATGGGAGATAGACGCAGGACAAGCGGGGTGAAGGGATGGGTTCGGCTAGTGGCAGCCCTGCTGTCCGGCCTTATGGCGGTGCCACCTGCGGATGCGCAGATCGCAGCCTCTACGGGGAGCCAGACCTCGAGTCTTGTTGCACAGTCAACGGCGAAGAAAAAGCAAGCCCCGGGGAAGAGCAGCCCGAAGAAGGCCACGCACCGGAGGCGTCGTGTGCCGTCGGCGCGCACGCGGCGCATTCGGCAAGCCTTTATAGCGTCGGTGGAACTGCAGCCGATGGCGCAGCAGTTGGCTACGATGCGCACACCGGAGGCCTATGCGGGAGTCACGGCGTATGCTCAGCGCCACACAGGTGAAGCAGCCGCGGCGGCGTATCTGGCACTGGGGCATGCATACCTGCTGGAGAAGCGCTATACGGAGGCCGCGGGGAATCTGGAGAAGTCCCACCGGGCCAGTGACGTTCTAGCCGACTACGCAGATTTTCTTGGCGCGCAGGCTGAGCAGGGAATGGGCGATGCAGCGGCAGCGGAGGCCCTGTTGAAGGGATTTGCAACACGCTACCCGGACAGCATCTTTGTGGTTCAAGCGCCGGAAACTGAAGCTGAGGCCTTGCTTGCGATGCAGAATGCGGCGGGCGCGAAGCAGGTACTGAACGAAGCGGCGAATGGGCCGGCGGCGGCGCGGCCGGGATACCAGTTGGCAATGGCCGAGACGGCTGAGGCAATGGGTGACACGGCGCAGGCCATTAGGGTCTACAAGGCGCTGCTGATTGGTCATCCCCTCACCGATCAGGCGGCGAAGGCGCGTGCCAAGCTGACGGATCTTGGCGCAGAAGGAACGCTGACGGTCACCGAGTTGCGGAGTCTCGCCGATGCGTATTACCGTGCGCATCGCTACAATCTGGCAAGTGAGCAGTATCGCGCGTTGGTCACGAAGGCGGATCTGCCGCCGGAGACGCGAGACGGATTTCTGATTGCGGCGGCGGCATGCGATTTGAAACTGAAGAGGCTGACGGTTGCAGATGCGGAGGCTCTGCCCGATTCGCAAGACGATAACGGCGCACGTCGAATGTATCTGCTGATGGAACTGGCGCGGGACCGCGATGATGAGGACCAGCAGCAATCGATTGTATCGACGATGGAGATGCGCTTTGGCGGGAGCGAATGGCTTGCGGAGGCGCTGTTCTCAAGCGGCAACATGTACATGCTGCGGCGGGATTATCCAAAGGCCGTGAGCTATTACAGCTACCTTGCCGAACACTTCCCAGGGAACAGGTATGCACCAGCGGCACACTGGCGGTCGGGCTGGCTGAGCTACCGGCAGGGACTCTACGCGGACGCGGCGCTGCTGTTTGACGAACAGATTTCGCGTTACCCGGGGGCCAGCGAGACGGTGGCTGCTCTGTATTGGCGTGCACGCCTCTATGAGACGCAGGATCATAATCCGGCGCGCGCGGCGGCGAACTACCGTGCCATTGTGCGGGCTTACCCCCACTACTTTTACGCGCAGATGGCACGGATGCGCCTGCGCGCGCTGGGCGGAGTAACGCCTGCAGCAGCACCGGGACTGGAGCGGTTCAAGCCGGCAGACGTGCCGACGCTGGATGATAACTTCCCTGACGATAATGAGCATCTAGCCAAGGCGCGCCTGTTGGGCAATGCGGGGTTGAATGAGTATATACCGCGAGAAATTGCGGCCGATCCGGATTCGGCTTCCTGGAGCGCGCTTGCCGAGGCGAAGATCTACGCATCGTACGGCGAGAACTTTCTGGCGCTGCGCGCACTGAAGCGCGCGCTGCCATATGCAGCCTCAGCGGAGATTTCGGCGATTCCGTTGGCGTATTGGCGGATTCTTTTTCCTCAACCCTATTGGGAGACGATCAAGGCGGAGTCGGCGAAGAATCACCTGGATCCTTACCTAGTGGCTTCGCTCATCCGGCAGGAGTCGGAGTTCAACCCGTCCGTGGTGTCGTACGCGAATGCATGGGGTCTGATGCAACTGTTGCCGAAAGTGGGGCGTCAATTGGCGCGACAGGAAGGCCTGAAGTATTTCAGCACCTACCAACTGCTGAATCCCGAAATGAATATTCGATTGGGAACGCGTTATCTGCGGCAGATGCTGGACCGATTTGATGGCGTGCCCGAGTACGCACTGGCCGCGTATAACGCCGGTGACAATCGTGTGGCAGACTGGCAGGCGGCGGGGCCGTATTCCGGCATGGACGAGTTTGTGGAGTCGATTCCATTTACTCAGACGCGAGAGTACGTCGAGGCGATCTTGCGCAATATCGAAATGTATAAGTCGATTGACGCTGCGCGTGCACAGGAGGCTCGATCAACGGGTGGAATGTGAGGTTCGAATTGGGAAGCAGGAACCCGTCTTGATACTGGCACGCTGCGGATTTGAGATTGACGATTGGCGGCAAGATGATGACACTTCAAGGCAAGCGGTGCAGTCGCTGTAGCCGCCGAGCCATTCGCAGCCTGCTGTTGTTGCACAACGGAAAGGCGTAGGTGATTGAACGCCGTTCCGTCATCTCACCCTACGGAGGGCAGGATGTCAGCCGACTTGCAGTTTCTGGAAGAATGGATTCCCGAAAAGATGGATCCCGGTACCGTCTTCGTGCTGGAAAACCAGACGAAGCTGGGCAAGGCTGAAAACCCATACGTGGCGGTGATGTCATGCCCTCGATGCGGAACTATGGGGCTGATCACCAGACGACAGCTTTGTGCGGGCGAGACGATGATTTGCGGCGGCGATAGCTGCTCGGCCGAATACAAGCTGGATGAGGAAGTGATTCGCTATCGGCCGCCCCAGTAAATTCATTGGCAAGCGGCTCAGCGGGCAGCCTTCTCCGGCAAGCCATCCCATAGACGCGCGATCTGCATAGGGTTTTCGTTCTGCAACTCGGGCGGTAAGAGCGCATTTGGAAACCCCTGAAAACAAACGGGCCGGGCAAACCGATAAATTGCCATGCTCCCGACCGATGTGAAACGCGGGTCGGATGTGGCGGGGTAAGGCCCTCCGTGCACCATGGCGTGCGTTACCTCGACGCCGGTGGGGAAGGCGTTGAAGATGATGCGCCCCGCCTTCTGTTCAAGCAGTTGTATCAGTTCGCGATGGTCTGCGAGTTCCTGCTCATCGCCGAGGATTGTTGCGGTCAGATGGCCTTCCAGGGAGCGGGCGGCGCTGAGGAGGTCACCCGGTTGGTCGCAGTGGACAAGGAGGGTGTTGGGTCCAAATATCTCCTTTGCCAGCTCTTCGTTAGATAGAAATTCTTCAAGGCATACTGTAAATATTTTTGTCTGGACAAGGCAGGGTGAACTTGCGTCCGATACGGGGGAGCTGGCGGCAAGTGGAATCTCACGGGAGCGGACTTCGGTGGCTTGAGCGTATGTGCTGGCAATTCCATCCGTGAGGAGCGTCGCCGGTGGCGCACTTTGAACGAGGGTGCGAAGGGCATCCAGAAATGCCTGATCGCCAGGCGCGCCGGGAACCAGCACAATGCCGGGCTTGGTGCAAAACTGACCGGCGCCGAGCGTGAAGGAGCCGAAGAGGGCGGAAGCGAGTTTCACAGGGTCGCTGCGGAGCGCGCTGGGAAGGACGAAGACCGGGTTTCCGCTGGACATCTCTGTGAAGCAGGGAATGGGATCCGGGCGGGCTGCTGCCATATCCATGAGCGCGCGGCCGCCGCGCAGCGAGCCGGTGAATGCGACGGCGCGAATGAGGGGATGGCGGACGAGAGCGCTCCCAACGTCGATGCCGGCGTCAAAGAGCAGCGTGAATACGCCGGGATGGAGGCCCTCGGCGGCGGCAGCCTGCGTGAGGATGTCAGCGGCAATCTCGCTGGCGCCGGGGTGAGCCGGATGGGCCTTGACGATGACAGGGCAACCCGCGGCAAGCGCGGAGGCTGTGTCACCTCCAGCGACGGAGAAGGCGAGAGGGAAATTGCTTGCCCCGAAAACAGCGACGGGGCCGATGGGGCGCAGCATGGAGCGGATGTCAGGGCGGGGGAGTGGCTGGCGGTCAGGCAAAGCGGGATCGATACGGGCCTGAACCCAGGATCCTTCTTCGACGAGCGCGGCAAAGAGACGGAGCTGGTTGGCTGTGCGGGCGGCTTCTCCCAGCAGGCGCGGCATGGGAAGGGCTGTTTCGAGATGGGCGCGCTCGGCAAGTTCCTGCTGCCGGGTGGTGATGCCGTCAGCAGCTCGGCGCAGGAAGGCGGCGCGTGCTTTGCCGCTGGATTGCGAAAAAGACACGAAGGCCTGCGAGGCAAGTTGGACGGCGGAGTCAACCTCAGCGAGCGATGCCGAATAGTAGGCGGGGCCAAGAGCTTGGCCGGTCTGGGGGTTTACGCCGTGGAAGCTTGTGTTGT
>JAJYAE010000161.1 GCA_021779695.1 Acidobacteriota bacterium
AACCGTTGACAAAACCCATCGTTTCTCCATTTGTTATCTCGACTCAAGGCGTGTCGAGTGCAAAACAGCCGAATCGACACGACAAAAGGCTTCACAGGCCCGCTTGAACACGTGCCCGCTTCAGTCACCTTCAACTTGCTCTTGAATGCTTGCTTTCAATGGCCCTATAGAGGTTGGGCCGCATCAGTGCATCGCGAGAAATGTATAAGCACCCGCAGGAGGCACAACACTTGCCGTAGTCGCATTGCAGAAATGCAACAGCAGAGTATTCGCCGCGCTCGCATACCCGTTCATACTCAGATTTCCAAGGGGAGCCGGCGGACGAATAGATCCCAGGTTATCTGTCGTGACAAGACCACTCACCGTGAATGTCTCATCACTACAGGACTGTGCCGGCACCGCGGTCGGACTAACCGTCCCGGTCGTATAGAAGCTGATTCGTGATACCGCTGACCCAGATCCGACATTCAGGCTGGGCGTCGCGACCGACGCAGAGGCGACCACTGCTGGAGTATTCACCGAGCTTCCCGCGTTTAATACCCCTAGGGTAAAGGTACAACTGGTATCACCCGTGCCCGTGCCGCAGTCAATCGAATTTGCCGTCGCTCCTCTATACAGGTATCCGTCGATGACTTTTGTATTCTGCGCTCCAAACCCATAGGCATAGTTTGCGAACCAGTTGCCAAAAGTCGGATTCGCTGGGTTGGTTGTGATTCCAATGGCGCCACCATCATTGAAGAAGTAAGCTCCATTGACGCCAATCGCTGTCACAGCATTAAAGATGTTCGCCTGTACAGAGCCAACCGGATTGATCTGTGGACTGGTATTCTCATGGTAATTACTGCCAAATGTCCACGTGAGTGTATTAGGATCGTAATTCAGTGCTTGGCTGCCATTCGGCATCATCAGAACATTGAAATTACTATTAGTGTTATTGCAACCAATGGGATTGGCCTTACAGCCGACAACCTTCAGAACCGCCTGATCTGGGGCTTGCGCGGTGACAAATGACGCCTGCCACTCTCCTCCAAGGTAGTAACCTGCTCCAGGGGCAGTGTGTGTTCCACCATATCCCAAATACCTATTCTGATCCGTTCCGTTGGTGATCTGAAATCCATTAAACGGAAAACCACCCAGCAAACCACCATAGTTCATGCCATATATTTCCGTACCGTTATACATTCGTGGCAGGTACTGAAACACTCCACGGCCCGCATCGTGGCCGGTAAAAATCCACGGATAATGGGCCTGCATCACAGTATCGCCGCTGTTAAAGGCAATCGGTAACGGCATGGTCGTCATGGTGCCGTCAACCCTATTCGTGGAGGTGTTGAGGACGCTGTTCACGCGAACCGCTGGATACAGCTTGTAGTTGGTATTGCAGAAGGAGGCTGTTCCCGATGTCGGGGCTGTTCCCGTTGGAGTGGACGGTAGGTAGTAAGAAAACTCATTGCCATTGCCGTTTACGACCCCCCAGCGTGCTACATAATTTCCGTTATAAGTTGCGTTCGGAGTCGTGATGGTCAATGTCATTCCATTGATGGGTGACAGGTCCTCGGTTTGGAAAGGAATGGGCCATGCTGCCATGAGAACCGTGTGATTGTCGCTCTGAAGCATAGACAAGGTTATGGGAAGCGAGAAGCACTCACCACCATTTTCTGACGTGCTGACGTTGATATCGTTGTTGATACCAAGAACTGGTTGGGTATATCCCAGATTCACCCTCTGACTAATGTAGTAGAACGAGGTAGAATTTGGCGACCCCTCCACAGGAAACACCTGGCTGATTCCATTGTTATTACCATCTCCTGAGAACACATCCGCTTGCGACTCTACGCCGTAACCGCACAAGCCTCCGTGCGCGAAGAACACGCCGTTCAAATGAGGGAAGCGTAGATTCAGCAACGTGACTTGCTGAGTAGACGAGTTGTATGTGTAGTTGACGGTCTCGTATTCTTCCTGATCAGCAATGCAAGCCGTTCCGGACGTAGGCAAATAACACGCCGCACCGGAATTCGTGGACTGAAGAGTACTTGGAGTGCAGAACCCAGCCGGCAGTCCGGTCTGCGGAGCGGTGGCCGTATAGGACGACACCACACTCGTCACGACCGACGCTGCTGGATTGATCATGTTTGGTGCCGATGGGATGTAGCCTGTAGGTTGGCTTCCCGCTGTGCATCCTGCCGCCCCATTAGATCCGTTATCTGAACCTGCGTAGCAGAGTTGGACCATAGTAGAAACAGGAAAGCTAGCATCGCTGTCGATAGCCACGATAGGACTTATGGCACTCGTACCCGACGGGCCGGTAGTCTGTGCCCCTGCGTAGCCTGTAATCGAACTTCCCGTGATCACAACGGCTGGATTCGTGTCTA
The DNA here is from genome assembly GCA_021779695.1 of Acidobacteriota bacterium. The sequence goes on from JAJYAE010000161.1 coordinate 2,373, forward strand.
AGAGCTGCCGATCCTGCCCTTCTGTACCTTGTCCGGCAGTACCGTTTGTACTTACCACGGTCGAACCCACCGCAGCGGTAGACGTCATGGTGCCTTTATAAACGACTGGATCTTCGGTTACGCTGAAATCCCCGCCGTGGCACCCTTCGTCATTTCCACTATTCATACCCCCATCGCAAGTCAATAGGGTAGTCATGGCAATGCAGTCTCCCACGCCATGGCAGTTCACGATATTGTCAATCGCTTGCTGCTGACCCGAAGAGTAATTCGTGGTCGCCATCGAAAGATTGCTGTAGTAGGTCTTGAAGAAGTACTGAGGCTGTCCGGCCCCGAAGTAATTGTCGAAGTTGTACCCACCAGCATAGTCGGTCGTCTGTAGATACTCGGAGCTGGCCTGGGTTCCCGCGTACGGAGGCCACTGCTGAAAATCCATCGTGAAATCGGAGGTAATCATCTGCCCAGCGGTCTGGTACGGTACCTTCGAAAATGGATTCTCGTAATAGTCTGCGGTCACTCCGTTTCTTAGGTCGTGGGCGTGGGTATCCACCGGCCAGGGCAGGTTGCTCGTGTTGTTGCCATAGTTATAGGCACCGTAGCCCTGTGGATTTTCGCTGTTCGTATAGGTCGGGTCCACGTTTACTGTGCAGCCGCTCAGCCCGTTCGGGGAGTTGACGGAGCAATTTGTGCCGTTCATCACGTTGGAGATGCCGTTATTCAAACCTCCCGTCTGAAATTGGCTCGCGTAATAACTCCCTTGAAATATGTTCACCGCAAGATTCGAGCCAGGAGGCTGCTGGACCGCTTGAGTGGCTTTCGGGGCAGACGAGATAACATTCGTGGCCTCTGCGGCGATAGGGGCAATCGCACTATCCACATAATTTTTTGTTGCAGCTTGCATGGCGGCCACAGGATCAGCCTGTAACTGCAGCGCGCCTTTCAGCGTTCCGCCGTTAAGTGGTAGATAACTTCCAAGCAAAGAGTTGATCTGAGATGTCGAAACAGTCTGGATTGCTACACTGGCGGGCATGACAAGACTGCGAATCGCAGCTACTGTCGTGGAAGGAGCATTCGGGACCGACCAATACTCCGTGCTTACGGTGCCGTCATCAAGGTGGTATACCGCGGTGTAATAGGAACCCGCCGGTGTCGCCCCTACATTTGGGGCAAGGTTGATAGAGACCTGTCCACCAAGCCCAATGTTCGCAGTTATACTTCCCGCCGCTACCGTATTCCCGCCTGTCGTCACGAATGCTGGCCACGTCACTAAGATCGTTCCTGTCGCAGTCGTTCCGTCGGCGTAGTATATCGTGTCTTGCACGGTCGTTGTCGTTACTTGCGCACGGCTCGGGACCGCAATCAGAGCGATGCTTAGAGCCAAGCACGCGATTCGCCATAACGAAATCGCCGGCACATGTTTCAGCCCCGCCCTTATGGATCGATCCCGGTGCACTCTTATCTCTGCCATCTTTCTCCCCTTCAGTACATTACTCAAATGTGTGACGTGCGCTCGTTTTCCGTACTCACTCGGGTGGCTGCAACAATAGATTATTGAGCAGCGAATCGCAAAGCTGCTCGCTTGGATTGTCGTTGGATCGATGCGACTCTTTCGTGACCAATTCGCATAGATCCAGAAGCAGTTTTGTGTGCTGATATCCGCCACCGATCGCTTTTGCGATCAGCCCTTGCAGAATCTTTGGCCAGGCGGCGAGCACCTGGGATCGGGCCAGATCGCGATACCCCTCCTGCGTCCCGGGAAATAACTTCGCATCAGCATTCTGGACGCTAACTCCGACTTCCCCTCTGTTCCGTTTGTATTGCTTCTTTATGGGAGCCCGCCGGCTCGACCTTTCCTTTGACACACCATTCCACCTGTCCCAAACGCGAAAAAGATAAAGTGGCTACCATCTCTGGTCGCCCCTTTATCTTCTTCGTGTCAAATTCAACTTAAAATGTTGTCAGAAAGCATTTGGATAGCGTTTGCGACAAAAATCAGTCGCGATGATGTCATCGCGCCGTCACCCAGTTTTCCGCTTTCTCTTCTTCTTTCACCGTGACTTAAGGCTAACAGAGTGAAGCACAATAGCACGCCATCGCACTCCCTTGCTATGCGCCTTCTTATCAATAATTTGCCGCAGAGCTCATCGCGATGTACTTGACTCTCCCATCGGATCGATTTGAAGAAGTCGATGTTCGAGTAAAATATGGGTGAGCCTGTCAATCGCTTCTCCATATCTTCGTACAATGGTTCGCAAACTCACACCTAGCAACCCAGCGGCTTCACCCTGCGTATATCCCTGTAGCGCAATCCGTCGAATTAGTTCCTGCGAAAATCCATCCAGCTTGTTTAAACATTTCTCCATGTCATACACAAAAATTACAGAGTCTTCAAAGCTCGTCACTCGATAGGTGCTCATCTTGCCTCGAAACGCATCATGCCCAAGAAGCGCCGGCATCCTTCCAACGCTCAAAGAGAGCCGCGCAAATCTTCGTAACATCGCCTCCGTGTACTTCCGATAGAATGCCAGCTCAGGCTTGGGTTGTATTCTGCTCTGTTTTTCTTCATTTCTTTGCGTCGATCGAGCTTGCATCGGGAAAAGTCGAACTTGTTCGGAGGCCTGCAGGCTGTACAAAGGGAATGCCGCACTCATTGCACACCCCCTTCGATCGCATGCATCGCTGCAAGATATCCTCCCTTGCGCGGACGCCCTTTGGGTCTGCGGCTGCGTGGCGCTGGGAAGTCCGAAAAGTGAACTGTGCACTGTCGGCAATAAACATCGCTAACTGCTTGATTGCGCAACCATAGGCGGCCACAACCCTCACAGATTTTCAAGTGTAAGCAAGATTGGCTCATGACGTAATGATCTCCAAGGCAAAAAATTCAATGCTCCCAAGATGACTTGGGTCTTCCTTCGTCCCATGGGAGCGGTTGCGAAGACTGCTTGGCCGCCGAACTCTTCGGTTCGGCACTAGCCCAACAGGCACGTCTTCTCTGTGAACAACACTGGCTTCTTGAAGTGCACTCCCAAGACTGGGCGCTCAGGAACAATACGTGTTCCGCAACGTGCTTCGCTCCCTGCAAGCAACCTTCTCTTGCCGGTTCGAAGCCAAGCGCAGCTCAATCGGCTGCCTTGAAGTGACCCTCAGTCGCCTCGAGTATGGCGGTAGGACAAACCGGGGGACACTTCTTTGTGATGACCTGGATTTGGGAGAATGGGAGGCCAACAGTGTTCTTCTCTCTGCTAGTGAGAGAGTCTGTCTTTAATACTATGCTATAAGAAAGTTGTCAATATAAAAACAACTATAAGATATCCATGTTTCCCAATACTAGAAGAAAGTTAGGTTTCATCTTTTTTAAGTAATTTCTTTTAGATATATATGTTCATTTGTTATATCTAAGTGCTATAGTTCAGATATGAAGTTTGAGACGCTTCATGAGAACCTTCGGCTGGAAATCCTCCGCAGAATCGAGCGCGGACTGCTGACTGGCTCTACCCTGGCCCGCGCTACTGATTTCCAGCAGGCACATATCTCCAACTTCCTGAACCGAAGACGCTCTCTCAGCCTCGAAGGCCTGGATCGCGTACTCGCTGCCCAGAAGCTGTCGATTATTGACTTGCTGCCACCGGATTTGATGCCCGCTACCCCAGTTCCTCCGCGAAGCGCCTCGTTAACTCAAACGGTAGTCGTCGTAACTCATACGGCCGCTGCTTCCTCCGCCCGCATTCAATCACCGGAAATTATCGACACCATTGAGGTACCTGATGCCGTCATCCACTCATCCCGTGCCCATTCTCTCCCTGGCAGAGAGCTTTGGCAGCGCTTCGTCGCCGTTCGTGTAGACGCCATCCAGGCAGCTGCGATGGAGCCCCTCCTACGCCAGCACTTTATCGTTGTCATCGATCGGCACTACAATTCGCTAACGCCCTATCGCCTCCACCCTCCTACCGTCTATGCCGTCCGCGGGTCGGATGCCCTCCACCTATGTTTCCTGGAGTATGAGGCAGACCGACTCATCCTTCGTCCTCGGAACCGGCAGATTCCAGTCCTTCTGGTCGCCTTGGCCACCAACGAACAACCCGCCGACCGCATCGTCGGCCGCGTTTGTTACGTTCTTTCTGAGTTTTGAACCAATCGCCGACGCCGCATCACGCTGCGAATCTTCCCAACGCCATCTCATCCTTCCGCGTGATCTGCTAGCATCGCCTTTTGGAGGAATGATTGCATATGGAACAACTCCCCGTTGGTATGGGTGCCCGCCGTAATGAGGACATCGCGTTAGATCTCTTGAAGTTCGTCGCCGTCACTGCCAGTGTCGGACGTCCGACCACCGCAACAGCCGGGTTTGTTGCCGCTGGAAGCACCAAGGCTGAGGACCAGGTTGGCCAGTTGCTGGAGCTCTACACCCGCTGTCTTCGCGCCGTCGAAGGAAAGTAGCGGCACCGCTTGCCTGCTCTTCCTTCATCTCGAGTCGTCGTCGTCGGTGCTGGAGCATTTGGTCGGAATCACTTGCGCATCTGGCAAACACTCGAAGATGCGGGGGCCCCGGTTCATCTCATCGGGATCGTCGAACCGAATTCCTCCGCTGCGACCAATCTCGCCGCGGAATTCCGCGTCCCCGTCTACCCCTCAACATCGGAACTGCTCCGGTCAGCAGAGCTTCCCGATGCAGCATCGATCGCCGTCCCCACCTCGCAACATGCCTCCGTCGCGTCCGAACTCCTGTCTGCAGGTGTTGACGTTCTGGTAGAAAAGCCATTCACCACAACACTCCAGCAGGCTGACGAGTTAATCGACTTGGCGCTCCACCATAGGCGAATTATTCAGGTCGGCCACCTCGAACGATTCAACCCCGCAGTTCGGGCCGTTCGCTCCATTCTCCACCAACCGCTCTTTTTTGAGGTGCACCGGCTTAGTGTTTTTACTCCTCGAGCACTCGACGTTGACGTCGTCCTCGACCTCATGATCCACGATCTCGATATCGTTCTCAGTTGGACCCAATCACCCATTCGCGAGTTGCATGCGGTCGGCCTTCCAATTCTCTCCTCAAAAGTGGATATCGCGAATGTTCGAATTGAATTCGAATCTGGTTGTGTCGCCAATTTCACCGCCAGCCGCGTAAGCACAGAGCGCGTTCGAAAGATCCGCTTCTTTCAACCGCATCAATACGTCTCAGTAGACTACGCGCGTCAGGATGTTCTTTGCATCGATGTTCCAGCCCTGCAGCCTCCGGAATTGCGCCAATCCGCCCCACCCGATTTGACTGCCGTCACGTTCCAGCCTGTAGAACCAGCGCATCCCATACCCGGATTTGCAATGCGCAAACTCGAGATATCCTCCGGGGAGCCGTTACGTCTCGAATTGGAATCTTTCTTGCGATGCGTCAGAGAACGTACCGAGCCCGAAGTTACCGCCCAGGATGGCCGAGCGGCTCTCGCGGTTGCCTTGAACATTAGCGACTCCATCCGGGCACATCAATCGCGCGCTGGCCTTGCCTAGTCAACTTCACAGACCAGGCATTTCAAATACTGCGTTTCAGGGATTGTCAGGATGGCTGGATGATCGAATGCCGCGCCGCGAATTTCCAGCAGTCGCACCCGCTTGCCCGCATCGCTCGCCGCTTCCGCGACCGCTGCTTGAAATTCCACCAGCGGTACATGGTGCGAGCAAGAGCACGTCACCAATCTCCCTCCCGGTCGCAGCATTTTCAGCGCTCGCAAGTTCATCTCCTTGTAGCCTCGCAATGCGCCTTCGACTGCACGCTTTGACTTCGCGAACGCCGGTGGATCCAGCACGATTGTGTCGAACTCCTCGCCGGCATCGCTCCAGTCCCGCAGCAGGTCGAAGGCGTTGGCCTCGATCCATTCCACGCCACTTCCCTGACCAGCCAATTGATCCCGGTTTATATTCAGGTTTTTCTCTGCCACTTCTAACGCAGCCCTTGACGCATCTACGCCGGTCACCTGCGAACAGCGACGAGCGAGGTGCAGAGCGAACCCGCCCTGATACGTGCAAACGTCCAGTGCTCGCCCTTGCGCATACGACTCCGCCGCCCGGTAATTCTCTCGCTGATCTAAAAATGCCCCGGTCTTTTGTCCCGTGTTTGCGTCGAAATGAAAATGCAGTCCATTCAACTCGAAAATCGTCGCCATCATCGGCTTCTCTGCATTCCGCGCGTACAGCGGCTCCGCCGACGGTGCCGACAATTGTTCCAGCTCGCGAATGCGCGCATCTGGTCGTTCCAGAATCGTCTCCGGGTCCAACATTTCACGAAAAACATCAACAGCCACGGCTCGCACGTCGGCAAAATGCGTCCCTTGCGTCAGCAACTGCAAAATCACCAGATCGCCATAGCGGTCCGCTACCATCCCCGGCAGCTCGTCCGCCTCCCCAAATACCAGCCTGCAGGCATTTGTCCCAGGCAACAACTGCAGTCCGTCCAAACGCATCTGAACAGCCCGTCGAAATCGGCGGCGCACTAACTCCAGGAAGTCGCCGCGGTTGTCGAGAAACTCTCGTGTCGCCATTCGCAGGGTAATCAGAGAAGCGTCGCTGTACATCGCCGTGCCAAGCTCACCACCCCTCTCGTCGATCACCCTAACCAGCGAACCCGGCGCCACCGTGTCTTGACCCAACTCCGCGATCATCTCTTCCACGTCCGATTGATAAACCCACGGATGGCCGGCGCGCACCCGGGCCGCTGCCCGCCGTGAAATTCTGGCCATAGGCCGCACGACTATGTCCGCGCTCGATCCCGTTTCGAACTCGGGTTCCGCGGCACCACCCTCGCCTGCCTTGAGGATCTTCGGTTGCCGTATCGCCTGAATTCCAGTTTTTACTCGACCTGCCTTAGGAGGCATAATTCCCTATCGCCTTTCCCGTGCCTGAGTGGTCATCTTCGCACACTCCGGGCAACTCTATCGTTGCGGCTGGCAGTTCCTGTGCCGTATTTGCGCTCACATAACATAAAATCAATTATGGCCACCGCGCACACCGCTGCGGCATCTCCAGATGCCGACAAGCAACAACTCGCTGAGACCTTCGAGATGTTGCTTTCCACAGTGCGCCAAAATCGTCCCAGCGACGACATTGCCATCATTCAACAGGCCTACGAATTTTGCCTGAAGCATCACGCCGGCCAAAAACGCGCATCTGGCGACCCTTTC
>JAJYAE010000162.1 GCA_021779695.1 Acidobacteriota bacterium
GTAGAACTCGACGAACTTGCCGACGACGCCCAGCTTGCGCAGCGCCTGGGTCACGGTCAGCACCAGGTCAGTGGCCGTGGCGCCCTCGCGCAGCTTGCCGGTGAGCTTGTAGCCCACCACCTGCGGCACCAGCATGGAGACAGCCTGTCCCAGCATGGCTGCCTCGGCCTCAATGCCGCCCACGCCCCAGCCCAGCACGCCAAGGCCGTTGATCATGGTCGTGTGCGAGTCAGTGCCGACCAGCGTGTCCGGATAGGCCAATGCCTCGCCGTTTGCCTCCGCGGTGAAGACCACGCGGGCGAGGTATTCGAGGTTGACCTGGTGGCAGATGCCCATGCCCGGCGGCACGGCGCTGAAGTTGCGAAAGGCCGTCTGGCCCCACTTGAGAAAGGCATAGCGCTCGCGGTTGCGCTGGAACTCGAGCAGCGAGTTGGCCTCGTACGCCATCGGCGTGCCGAACTCGTCCACCTGCACGGAGTGATCGATAACCAGCTCGGCGGGAACAAGAGGATTGACGCGCTCCGGGTCGCCGCCCAGCGTCTTGATGGCGTCGCGCATCGCGCCCAGGTCCACCACGGCGGGCACGCCGGTAAAGTCCTGCATGAGCACGCGCGCCGGCATGTAGGCGATTTCGCGGCTGGGTTCGGCCTTGGCATCCCACTTGGCGAGGAACTCGATATCCGAGGCGGTCACGTTCACGCCATCCTCGCGGCGCAGCAGGTTTTCCAGCAGAATCTTGAGGCTGAAGGGAAGGCGGCTCAGATTGAAGCCGCGCTCGCCGAGCGCCGGCAGGCGGAAGATGGTGTAGGACTTGTTGCCAGATTTCAGATTGGCACGGCTCTTGAAGCTGTTCATTGGGGACCTTTCTATCCGCGCAGGGGGCGGATGGGCTCTGCGATTCGAAAGAACTTGGGATTTGCCCCGCGTGAATTCCACAGGCTGGCCTTGGGCGCAGTCCGGAAACTGGAACTTCGGCGGATATAGATTACTCAGCGGGCGGGGTCAGCGTCCACGGTCGTGACGCCCGCGACGAAAGCGCTTGAACGGCGGCGCGGATGAAATGTCGGAGTGTCTGCGCATTGTCTCCGATGAGATTTTATCGTGGCAGGCGCGCTGCGGGGAACCGGCTATGCGCATCCGGTTGGGCGATACGGCTACTCGCGGCCCAGGTCCCGGTACCGTTCCAGGACGTCGCGCTGGGAGATCAAGCCATCGAGTTTGCTGAGGTTGGCACGATTGGCCACCGGCACCTGCGGCCAGCGATCGACATACCGAAGCACCGTGTCGAGAGGCTGGTCGGGGTGCACGTAGGGAATCTCGCAATCCGTAAGCAACGTACCAAGGGCCGCACTGCCTTTTCCTTCATTCACCAGGGTCTGGGCCTGCTCACGCGGGATGCAGGCCCAGGTGTGGCCGGGCATGCGAACCATCAGGACGGGTGCGGCACAGCCCTGAAAGGCCAGGATGGCACTATCCAGCGAGTCCTTGGCGTCCAGCACTGGACCGGAAACGGGCCGCATCGCATCTTCCACGCGGAGGATGTTTTCCTCCCGAATCTCTTCCATGGAGGGCAGATCGAGTCCGTCCTGGCGGCTGAGCATATCGAAGATCGGTGTGGGCTGCAGGGTACGGGAGATGACGTAGGCAAAAGTATTGGCCACGATGACGGGCACAATAATCGTGTAGTTCTGGCTAACCTCGAGCACCATGAAGACGGAGGTCATGGGAACCCGGAGGAAGCCGGCAAAGAGCACGCCCATGCCCACCAGGGCATAGGTTCCGGCAGCGTAGTGGAAGTGCGGCAGCAGGGCATGTTCCGCGCCGCCCACAGCCGCGCCCAGCATGGCGCCGATGAAAAGCGTGGGAGCAAACATTCCGCCGGGCGTTCCGCTCACGAAAGAAAGCATGGTGGCAATGATCTTGAGGCCGGCAAGGATGGCGAGAAACTGCCAGGTGAACTGGCCGTGCATGGCCTCGTCCATGTACTCATAGCCGGCGCCCATGACCTGTGGTGCGCCGAGGACGGCGATGAGGCCAATAAGAAGGCCAGCCACCATCGGCTGCAGGTACAGGGTCCACTTGGGCATATTGCGGCAGCGAGGGCGCAGTGCTCCGATGCCGCTTGAGAATGCAACGGAGGCGAAACCGCCGATGATGCCGAGGATCGCATAAGCAATCAGCTCGGAGGGGCGACGCAACTCGACCGGAGGAATGCGAAACAGCGACTCCGAGCCCAGGAACCAGCGCATGACGACGACGCTGGAGACGGCAGAGAGCACAACGGAGCCAAGAATACCGGCTGTCCAGCGGCCGATGACCTCTTCAATGACAAACAGGACGGCCGAGATGGGCGCATTGAAAGCTGCGGCGAGGCCGGCAGCCGCGCCGATGGGAGCCAGAAGTCGCATGCGGTCGCGCGAGAGCTGCATGCGGCGACCGATGGCTGAAGCCAGCGTAGCGCCGATCTGCAGGGATGGGTCCTCGGGGCCGAGCGAATGGCCAGCTCCGATTGCGACGGAGGAGGCAATGAACTTGCCGATCGCAGTCTTGAAGGGGATGTAGCCGTCGTAGATGTAGAGGGCGGCCTTGGTCTGATTGACGCCGCTGCCGCGCGCCGAGGGAAAGACATGAATCGTGAGGACCGCGATGGCCAGCCCTGCCAGCGCCGGCGCCAGAATCACGCGCCAGGGCGAAAGCTCGGCGCCTGTGCCGAGCAGATAAATGCGGCACCAATCGATGGCGAAGCGGAAGCAAACGACGGCCAGGCCGGAGAAGACGCCAATGAAGACCGAAAGGATGAGGAAGAATCGCTCTTCCCGAAAGACAGAGCGCAGGACGCCGGCAGGGGTAAGTCCTTCCACGGAGACCGCCTGGGATGGGCCGGCGCTTTCAACCACTGTCGTCGATGCGTGCGCCTCAGGAATCGAGCCCACCTCAGTTTCCCTCATGGAGTTTTGCGATCAGCAGCAGCGCTGCGTCTTTGTCGTTTGGCGTGCCACACCACTCGCTGGCCTGGCGTTCGATAGTAAAGACCAGATTCATGGCGGTATCAACAAGGTCAGGATCGCGGCGCAGGCCGCCGGCGGTGATCTTCGGCTTCAAACTGGCCCACTGCTCGCTCAGGTCCTGGGCAGGCTTGCCGGTTGCTCCCGCTTTGGCACCGTAACTGGCCGCCACTGGGCAGGCCTTGAGCCGGTCGCCGCCCGCGGCAAAGGCGTCTATCACCTTCCGATTTCGATCTGCCACACGAATCTGCGGGCGGAAGGGATCAAGCTCAATCACAAACCGCGCAGTCCTGAGGCGGTCATTGCTGATGTAATCATGCGGGTTGAAATCGACGGCCTGCTGGAGATAGCGCACCGCCAGAACATAGCGGCCCATTTCGTAGGCCGCGTCGCCCGCGCCGGTTAGAGCCGTCACGTCGTGCGGATTGGCGATGAGCTCGCGGTGAAAGGCGGCGAAGGCGTGATCGTTGTCGGAGATGCGCAGAAAGAGCGCGCCGAGCCGGTCCTGCTGGGATGCGTCTTCACCCACGTAGGCGGCAAGCGAGATGAGCTCGGATTGGGCCTGGGTCTTGGAGTTGATCTTGAGCAGGTACTCCACCAGCTCAAAACGGGTCTCCCGGCCCTGGCTTTCCTGGCCAGCGGGCCAGTTGGCGTAGATGGCGTTGTGGTAGTAACGCAGGGCTTCGGCGGTTTCGCCTCGTTCGGCGGCGATGCGGGCCAGCTCGACGTTAACGACGCCATTTTCCGGGTGCCGGCCCCAGAGATTAATGAAGTAGGCATAGGCTTCAGCCGTGCGGTGGGTCCCCATCAGAGCCCGAGCCAAACCGAGGCGGTAGTCAAAGTTGTCGCGGGAATAGAGCAATGCAGCGCGGTACTCGGAGATGGCCGCGTCATAGCGGTGGGAGTTCAGGTCAGCATTGCCACGCGAGGACCAGCGCAGTGCAAGCGCATCCTGCTGCCCAAAATAGAGATGGGAAATGGCGGTGACCGCCAGAAAAAATACGATGGCGATGACAGAAAGGATTGCAAGCATCGCAGGCTCACGCCGCAAATACTGCGAGAGATCCAAGTTGTTGGATTGTGCGGTCATCCTTGCTTCCCGGGCGAGTGTGGGCGGGGAACCACTCTCTTTATGATAGCGCGCTTTTCCCGCGCGGTTGCCTACGAGGCCTATTGCGGAGGCTGCATGTTGTAGAGAAAGACTGCCCTGAGTTCAAGATACGGCCCGTGAAAGTCGTGAGGAAGCGGGGGATAATTGGATCCGGTGATGGCCCCCCAGGCGGCACGGTCAAGGCCGGTATCGCCGGAGCGCCCTTCGAGGACCATGCTGCCGTCCATGACGCGCCCATTGGGAAGAACTTTGAAACGGATGACGACGGCGCCGGACTTGAGGATGGGTGGGTTGACTTCGTCGGGGATCAGTGGATCCCATGTGCGCTCAGTCTCCCGGTGCCAGCGCAGCAGCCAGGAGTTGAAGTCGACCCCCTGCGTATCGGAGAGGATTTCGACGCCGCCGGAGCCTGCGCCGGGGTGCATCGACAGGCCTCCACCCGCAGGCAGGTTATTGCCGCTAAAGCCATGATTCTGGGCCGCACCGCGCATTGCGTCGCGCAACTGGTCTGCGGGGTCGGCAGACTGCATGGCGAAGTTGGGGCGCGCGGGCACAGCCTGGGGCCGCGGCGCGTTAATCTGCGATTGCGACTGCTGGCTGGGTGGAATGGGCGGCGGGGCCTGCGGCTGCGTTTCTGCCTTGAGCTGCTCCGTGGGCGGCGGTGGAGGCGGAGCTGGCGCGGCCTCGGATTTCTTCAGATCTTCCAGCGTCTTTTTGTCAATCTGGGGGGTCTTTTCCGGGACCGGCTTGACCTTGACCTTGGGCTGGAGCTGGCGGAGAGCATCCGGCGGCAAATCCAGGTAGCTCAGATCTTTGCGCTGCTTGATGGCGTCAAAGGGATCGATAACCGGCGGCACTTTGAAGATGTACTTGGGAATCCAGGTGATGGCTGAGAGCACCAGGATGTGAATCAGGATGGCGAGCCAGATGCCCTCGCGGAGGCGAGACCAGCGGCGCTCGTCTTCGAGCTCGCTGATCATTTCGAGGAGTTCGTGGGTGTCGTAGTCGACCCAGCGGGAGGTGGAACGAACGGGGCGCGGCTCTACGGATTCCTGTGGAACGTCGGCAGTCGCTGTCGCAGAAGCGGTGTCAGGCTGCGTACGGAGTCCGTCCGGCTGGTTCGTATCGTTCAATGGAGTGGGCGTTTCGCTGGGTAGCATGCGTACCGTGGGAGCGGCCAGCGCACAGGCACACTTCCCCTCAAGGATCCCTCGTCTCTATTCTCTCATCCCCAGCAAAAGAGGCAACTCATCTGTGGAGAGCAGCCGGAAAGTACAATGAATCTTTTGGAATGGACGGATTGGACAACGGAAAGGAACCCGGTTGAAGCCACTTTTTGTGAAATTGATGGCCTGGTGGAAGCTGGCGGCCCTGCCGGCAATCCTGAAACTGGGATTCTGGGGCGCAGGAGCGGTGGCACTGCTGGATTCCTCAACCCTGCCGGTGCCGATGGACGCCATTCTGGCGGTCTTTGTCTGGCAGAACAAGAGCCACTTCTGGTTGTATTGCCTGCTGGCCGCGGCCGGATCCGCGGTGGGTGGATTGCTGCCATACGGGCTGGGACGGGCGGGCGGTGAGCTGTTCCTGCTGAAGCGGGTAAACCGGGCACGCTTTGAGGAGCTGCGAGACCGTTTTGAGCGGCAAGAGTTCCTGGCAGTGATGATCCCCTCGATGCTGCCGCCGCCGACGCCGTGGAAGGTTTTCGTGTTTGCCGCCGGCGTTTTTGAGATGCGCGTGCTGCCGTATATGCTGGCGGTTTTTGTGGGGCGGCTGGTGCGCTGGATCCTGCTGGCCCTGCTGGTGCTGAAGCTGGGTCCGGGCGCGGTGAACCTGGTGGCGCATCATGCGGTGACGGCGCTGGCCCTGGTGGCGCTGCTGGTGGCGCTGGCCTTTGCCGGCTTCTGGATCAAGAAGCGGCAGGAGAAACAGGAGCCTGCGTAGGCTGAGCCGCTTTCCATTGCGACAGAAAAGCCGCAGACGGCAGGAGGCCGCTGCGGCTTTTCGACGCCAAGAGAAGGCTTATGCGCTGACATGCACCGCGTGGGCGGCGGAGTAGCGGCGGACCAGCACCGGCAAGCCAAAGGCAAGGGTGCAGACGATGGCGGTTGAGGCCACGTCATTGCGATAGAAGGGAATGCCCGCGGCGTAGCAAGTGGCCAGACCGGCCCAGGTATGCGGATACATTACGCTGCCGGCCCAGACGGCGTAGTTCGAAACCAGGAAGAATGAGCCAGGTCCGAGGACGACGCCCGCCGCCACGCGAAGGAATGTTGTCCGGGCGTGGAGCAGGATGTGGCCGAGCGCCATGGCAGCCAGATACCAGACCCACGTGGTGACGTAGGCCGACCAGACGAATGCGTAGTGATAGGTGAAGACCGTGAGGCAATAGTCCGTGACCATGAGTGCAGCCAGCGGGGCCAGCATCTCGCGCCAGGAGCGCCGCGCGCCAAAGTAAAGCAAAGCGCCGCCGACGGCGGTGAAGTTCAGCCACTCGGGGTGTGGCAACAGGCGGCTGAGAACGGCGACCAGGATCAGCAGATATGCGGGCATGGAATCCTCACGTGCAAGGTGTCCCTGGGAATGGAACCGGGGCTGAGATGCTTCTCCTTATTCTGAGGGCCCGTCGCGGGTGGGTCAACCATCGAGTGCAAGCGCGGTGAACAAAAATGTTCATGCGAGCAATGCGAAGATTTGAGCGCGGGCCGGGCCGGGCTATTTCTGCTCGCGACCGTTCATGAACTCGCCGCCGTTCTCGTGGCCGTCGATGATGTAGACCCATCCGCTGAGCGGCGCCGTGCCGGCAGAGCCTCCGGTTCCGCGAAAAGCGTAGTCGAAGCGGAGGTCAGAAAACTGCACCGTCGTCCAGGTACGGCCGGGCGGCAATTGGGGCGGATCTGTGCCCGGAATGGTCATCTGGCCGACATCGCGGACGACGGCCCAGCGGCCCCAGTCGAGATAGACCCGGCCGAGGAAGGTACGCTTGGCGGCTTCGACGGCGGGCGTGTCTGTGGGCTTGTAAAGGACGTCGCGCGGGGCCTCACTGTCAATGAATCCGGTGCGGGTGTTGATCTCGGCGGTCTGGAAGTAGCCGGCGGTCTCAAGAATGGCGTGCCAGCGGAAGGGATTGATGGGATATGGCTCGAGGGCGATGCGCTGGACGGGATCGGCGGCGACCTGCTGCTGGCTGAGGAGAGTGCGGGCCTCGTCCTGCTGGACCCAACGGAAGCACCACAGGGCAACTATGCCGCAGAGCGCAAAGATGGCCCAACCACGCCCGCGAAAGGGTTGGCGGCGCGCGCCGATTTCGCGATCGGCGAGGCCCAAGATCCACGGGAAGAGCATGGCCGCGAAGAGCAGCGCCCACAAGACCGGCTCAACGATAAAGACGATGCTACCTGCGTACCAGCGCGGATTGAAGGGGAAGAACGGGCGGACGCCGTAGTTGTTCGTCCAATCAAGCAGGATGTGGCTGAGCCCGGAAAGAAAGGCAGCGAGATAGACCCAGGCCCAGCGCACGGGCTGCGGCGCGGGCAGGGTGGAATCGGGGTCGGGCGCGGGGTGCGGACGGCGGGCAAGTCTGCGCTGATGCCGGCGATGGATGAGCCAGACGGCACCGGAGACAGCAGCGGCCACGACGGGCACGAAAAGAAACGTATGCGTGATGCCCCGATGGTGCTTGAGACCCTCGACCGGGCCAGCAAAGCTCCATAGGACGTCGAGGTCAGCGGCCTCGGCGGCAAGCACGGCGGCAAGCGTAGCGTAGGCAGTCTTGCGATTCAGGCCGGCGCGGCCGATGCAGGCGCCGGTAAGGAAGTGCGTGACGGGCTCCATGCGGTCTGCTGACCATACTATCCCGGCAGGCCCGCCACCTATAATCCAGCCCATGAGCGAGACTCGAACGACTGCGGCGATGCGCGAGCGCGTGGAGGCATTGCGCGACGACCTGCGCCGGCATGAGCACTTGTACTACGTGCTGGACGCGCCAGAGATTAGTGACGCCGAGTACGACACGCGCATGAATGAGCTGAAGCGGCTGGAGGCAGCGCACCCGGATCTGGTGACGCCAGACTCGCCGACACAACGCGTAGGCGGAAAGCCCGCCGAGGGCTTCAAGAAGGCGCAGCACTCACGGCCGATGCTGAGTTTGGATAATGCCTATTCGCCAGAGGAGTTGGCGAACTGGGACCGGCGCGTGCATGAGTTGGCCGGCGAACTGCCGGTGGAATACATGGCCGAGCTGAAGATGGACGGGCTGAGCGTGGCGCTGCGCTACGGTCCTGCGGACGGTGGAGCCGCAAGCCTGGTAGCGGGGTTAACACGCGGCGACGGGCAGACGGGCGAAGACGTGACGTCGAATATTCGCACCATTCGCAGCGTGCCGCTGACGGTTCCCGCCGCGGTGTTGAAGAAGTTGGCGCTTCCTCAGACGTTTGAGGTGCGCGGCGAGGCCGTCCTGTCTGCCGCGGCCTTTGCGCGGCTGAACGAGGAACGCGAACAGCAGGGACTGCCGCCGGCGGTGAACCCGCGCAACGCCGCTGCCGGCACGCTGCGCACGCTGGAGCCGAGCATCGTAGCGACGCGGCGGCTCGATGTCTACGCCTACTTTCTGCTGGTGGAGGGCGAGTACTGGCCGCACGGGCAGCGAGCCACGCTGGATGCGCTGGCGGCGCTGGGCTTTCGCGTGAATCCGCACCGCAAGCTGGTGCAGACGGTGGAGCAGATGACGGCGTTCATCGACGATGCGGAGGCAAAGCGCGAAACGCTGGGCTACGAGATTGACGGCGTGGTGCTGAAGGTGGACGCGCATGCAGCGCAGCAGCGGCTGGGCTATACGGGGCGCGCGCCGCGCTGGGCCATTGCGTACAAGTTCACGGCACGGGCGGGCACGACGAAGGTGCACAGCATCACCGTGCAGGTGGGACGCACCGGCAAGCTCACGCCGGTGGCGGAGCTGGAGCCAGTCTTCATCGGCGGCACGACCGTGAGCCGCGCGACGCTGCACAACGCGGACTTCATCGAGCGCCTTGGACTGAAGCTGGGCGACTGGGTGAAGGTGGAGCGCGGCGGCGACGTGATTCCCAAGGTGGTGGAGGTGGTACACGACGCAGAGCACCCGCGCGGGAAGCACAGCTTTCTCTTCCCGACGGAGTGCCCGGAGTGCGGCAGCACGGTGGTGCGCGCGGAGGGCGAAGTGGATTTTCGCTGCGTGAATGCCGACTGCCCGGCGAAGCTGCGCGAGAGCCTGCTGCACTTCGGCCGCCGCGAGGTGATGAACATCGAAGGATTCGGGGACGCGGTTGTTCAGCAACTCCTCGAAAAGCAACTTGCAAAGAGTGTCGCGGATATTTACAGGCTGTACCCTGATCGGCTGGCCCTGCTCCAAAAGGAAGTGACCCGCAAAAAG
>JAJYAE010000163.1 GCA_021779695.1 Acidobacteriota bacterium
CCAGCGGTTTGGGTCGAAGTTACTGCATGATCAGACGGGCCCAGAGCGATGGATGACTATCTGCGTGATAGTGAGGCAGCAAGCGAGATATCGAGTATGTCCCCGGGCTGAGTGCGCGAGCTTTGAATGACGCCTGTCGGGAGTTCAAGGATGGAGTGTGCGGACAGGCACATGGACATGCGCCAGGGCCCCACGGAGTGCTTCACCTTCTTTACTTCAAACGAGCGGTCCAAATAGACAAGGTCAATGGGAAAGCGCATGCCGAATGTGTGGACGGACTCACAGGGGGCAATCCACAGGCCTCCGCCTGGGGCCAGGGAATTGCGTCCGAGAAGGCCCTTGGAGCGCCTGGCGCTGGTGCCTGCAATCTCAAGGTTCTCGGCGATTAAGGTATTGCGAGTGACGTTCTTGAGAAGCAGGCGCAGTTCCTGCTCAGGGATGCTGGTGCGGGCAAGTATCTCTCGGGTCTCTTTGAATCGGTCTGGTCTCGAAGGGTTCATGGCTGGTCTTCATTATGGGGTGAGAGCACGCTCTGGGTAGCGGGTGCAGTCTTAGAGATCTGGTAGATAAGTGGCTGAGAAAAGGGCCTCACGCATTGCGTGAGGCCACTAAAAGCAAGTGTTTTGGCGGGTCTGGCGTTCTGGTGAAGCGTGCAGACCTGTTCAGCTAATAGACGCTACGGTTGCATGGCAGAAGAGCTGGAGCCAACTGCCCCTGACATGCCTCCGCCCGATGATCCTGCATCAGTCATTTGAGGCTCAGGCTTCAAGCTTTCGATCAGCTGCTCGACCGGAATGGTCGCCGGTGGAGCAGAGGGTGCGGATCCGGCAGCCTTTGCATCCGGAGAGTGCATCGGAGTGTTGGAGTTTGGCGGCAGGAACTTGGACGGGAAATTCGGCGACGGAATCTCAGTTCCAGCCGGTACAGGATTGATGATTTCCGGCGTGACAATCACGATCAACTCGGTGTTGCTCTTCGTCACAGACATCGATTGGAAGAACTTGCCAATGATCGGGATATCGCCGAGCAGGGGGATTTTCTGGAAAGCTTCATTGTCCCGGTTGTCCAGCAAACCGCCGATCGCGAAGCTCTGACCATCCTGGAGTTCGACCTCGGTCTTGACCCGACGGACCGTGATAGCAGGCTCGAGAAAACCAGCGATCTGGACAGCGTCAGCAAAATCGAGTGCACTGACCTCGGGCGCGACCTGCAGGCGAATGGATCCGCGCGGGGTGATGGTTGGGAGGAAGTTCAGGCGAACGCCATACTCTTTAAACATGATGGAAATGGCGGAAGCGCCACCGATGCCAGCGCCCTGGACCATCGGGAACGGATACTCGCCACCAGCGAGAAAGCTTGCCTGCTTGCCATCCTCGGCCAAAACATTTGGTTCTGCCAGGACCTGAACGAGACCTCTTTGCTGGAGTGCCTGAATCGTTGCCCCAAGGTTGATCCCGGGGTAGAAAGCGAACAGGTTGAGTTCATTGCTCAGAGTGAGTGTGGTCGGTCCGCCCGGATTGGGGGTCACTGCAGGAGGACTGTACTGGCCGGTGGAAAGCCCCCCGATGGTGTTCCCGAAACCAGTGCTAAAGAGGTTGATGCCAAGCTGGAGCTCCTTTGTACGATCCACGCTGGCGAATCGCACTCTAAGGAGGATTTGAGGCTTCTGCTGAGGCAGGTTAACGTTTAGCAGGTTGACGACCTTGCCCATTGTCGACGCAATTTTCTGAGCGCGGTCTGAGCTGGTCAGATCCATAACGGTTCCGCGCAGGAAGATGTTTCCGCCTTCACTGCTGACGCGGACATCCTGGCCGGGCAACTCTGAGCGGAGCTCGCGGCGGACCTGCTCCAGGTGGTCATTTGTCTCAAAGGTACTTTGCCGGACGGTGACGTTGAAGAATTGCCTTCCGCCAACATTGTCCCAAACAATAAGGGTGGTTTCGCCCGGGGCAGCCCCATTGACGAGAACTTGAGTCGGAGTAATGGCAGTGGCTTGTGCGAAGCCGCCGAGACCAACCACAATTCGAGTCACGGGACGTGCGAGGTCGAGGACGACTGACTTCCCGACCGCGACGGCCAGATCATTAGCGGAATCCTGACTCTGAGAGACAGGGGGTTGAGGCGCTGTCGCCTGGGGGAATGCAGCGCAGCAGAAAGACAAGGCCAAGACACTCAGACAAGTAGGTAGGAGGCCGACTCGTGCGATCACTGTTGTCCTCCAGCAGAGGCGAATTTTTCTTCCGACTTTTGATTGCCGTTGATCACCTGAACGGTGAACTGGGGAGCGGCACGCTTGACGCGCCTTGCAGGACCATGCGCGACAGGCTTGGCGCCCTCAAACAGATTCATCATGGCTGTTGTCGGGACCGTCGCCACCTTGGTATCCAAAGGATTCCGAAGAACCAGCTGGATGTGCATCTGGGTGGCCGCGAGGGACAGCACCTGTGCCTGCTCAGGAGTTACGAGCAGGTTGACAACCTGAACTTGCTGCGGCTTTCCCTCGGCGTCCTTTTGAATGTCTGTGCCGGCAGAAAGGACCTCAAGATTCTGCAGTATCGTTCGGACCTCGGAGTTCTGTGATCCTTGAGCGCTCGGCGGCACGCCCGAGACAAGCACGTCGACGTGCATTCCGGGGGTGACGAATCCGGCCACGCCAACGACCTCATCCACCCGGACGGCGCAAGCACGCATACCTGGTTTAATGGTTGCAGCCAAGCCTCCCCCCGATCCCTTGGGCGCCAGGCGGCTTTCGACGATGGGTTCTCCGGTATAAATATCCGAGATCACACCGCGACCGATGGCACTTTTGGCATCAAGGATGGCGCCGGTTGAAGCAGAGCCGACCAGTTGCACGGTTGTCAGGTCGCTGGCGTCCAGCACGGTACCAATCTTTAGGTCTTTCGCAGCCGCGATGACCCGCGTGGTTGCGATGGGTTTTGAGGCGGAGAGTCGTGCACCTACCATTCGCCATACGAGAAAAGCACTCATCGAGGCGATGACAAATGCGCTCAACAAAATAATCAGCATTCTTCGATTCATTTAGGGTCCTGTCTCACCGCATGAACAGCCGGGCTGACACAACACGGGTAGCCTTGCGCAAATCGGAGGACCTGATATTGGGATATCAGGCTCGATCGACGCTCGTGAGCGTTCAATCTGGCTAAATGCGGTTGCAGTATAGCATTCATAGAAGTGAGTCAAGTCAACAAAAATAGTTACTATGAGGGCTTTGGTAACCAATCCTCCAACATGGTGCACCCATCGTGCACAGGGGGAGCGCAGAAGGCCAATCCCCCATCGGTGGAAGAGCGCGGAATGCGCATCACCATCGTCACGATCAGCTGCATTTTGGAGGTGCAATGATGCGACTCTGCGCTCGTTTCGCCAGTCTTTGTTCGGCTGATCTGAGCTTCTTCAGAGGCGCGCGGTGCTTTTCGCGGCGCGCACGTTACCAAGGTGAGGGGTTAGGAAACGAAAAGGGATGTACGATGACACTACCCAGGGAACGCCACGGGGCGTTAGATTCCAAGTTAGAGCGATGACTTTGAGAAGGGATTGAGTGCAGGCATATGGGATCCTACAACACGCTCTTTGTAGAGCCTGAGGCGCGCAAGATCAGCCTGCGGCCGTCTGCACTCCTTCTGTCTGCCTTTCTTCACACGGCGACGGTCGGCCTGGTGTTGATGGGTTTTCTGTACATGCCGAAGTTTCGGCCTCTGAGTCCGCGGGATCTATATATGATGCGGCAAGTGGAGCTGAATCGGCCGGCAGAGGAAGCAAAGCGAGCCGCTGACAGCGAGCGTTTTTATCCAGGGGCTCATGTGGCAGACCAGAAGGGCGAGACGGAGGCAAAGGCGCAGGCACCATCCACGAGCCAGCGGCAGTTTGAACGACTCCGAATCGCAGAGCATACGGTGATCCAGCCGGATATTCCGCAAAATAAGCTGGTGATGCAGCAGGCGGCTCTACCTGCGGTTTTGCTCTGGTCAACGCCAACCAAGATGGTCAAGGTGCTGGCGCCTCCCATTCAGCACCCTTCCAATACCATCCTGATACACCCCACAATCACACGACCGAACAACGAGACAGCGCCTTCAGATATTCCTCTGACTTCCACGGCGTTCACGACTCTGGCTCCGATGCCAGCGCCGAGTGCTTCGTCTCCGATTGCCGTTACGGGGCCGAGTCCGACGCCACGAGTTCCAGAGACCTCATCGCTCGCTTCTACGCTTCCGTCTTCGGCAGCTGTCATTTCCATCTCGGACACGAAGGCGACGAATGGAGTGATCGCGCTTGCGCCAGTGAATCAGACGGCTGCGGGGTCGGCACAGGGGGCCATGATGCCGGGCCATGGTGGAAATGCGATGGTAGCGGGCAACGGCGATGCGAGCAGCAAAGGACTGGGATCCAGTGGCGCGAAGGTGGGCGGGGTTGGAAGCCACACGGGAGCCGGGGCCAAGCCGGGTGACCATGCATCCCTGCAGGGACAGCCGAATGAAGGCAACGGATCTGCGGCGGGGCACGGAGCCAATACTTCAGTGACGCAAATATCGCGGCCACCCAACGGACAGTACAACGTGGTGGTGGTGGGCAGCAATCTGGAGGAGCAGTTCCCTGAGATCCAGGATGTGTGGGGGAGCCGGCTGGTTTATACGGTGTACTTACACGTGGGTTTGTCAAAGAGCTGGATTTTGCAGTACACGCTTCCATCCAATGCGGCAGCGGAGTCAGCGGGCAACATGAATCACCTGGAAGCGCCCTGGCCTTATTCGATTGTGCGGCCCAACTTCATTCCCGCCGAGGTAAGCGCGGACGCTCTGATGATTCACGGCTTTGTGAACCAGGCGGGCCATTTTGAGTCCCTGGGATTTGCGTTTTCACCAGGCAGCGTGGACTTGCATTACATTCTCTCTGCACTGCAACAATGGCAGTTCAGACCGGCGAGGTTGAACGGTCAGGTCGCGCGGGTGGAAGTGCTGGTGATCGTACCGCTCGAGCAGGATTGAAGGGTCTCAGACGAGCCTTTTCCCCTCGACACGATCACTTTTTACCGATTGCAGTTGTCGGATTCCGATGCGATGAGTCGTTGATGTTCTAAAGCTCAAGCACTTCATCTTCGATTGCGCGGCGCACATTGCCATCTGACTTTGCCAGACGGCGCACGGCTTCGGGCTTGTCGACTCCGGCTTTGAGCATCACCAGGGCAACAGGAACGCTTCGGCCAGCGCCCTTAATGGTCTGCACGGCTGTTTCGCGGTCAATATTGCATGCGCTCATCAGGATACGAATGCCGCGCTCGACGAGCTTGGAGTTTTGCATGTGTACGTTGACCATCAGATTCTCGTACACATAGCCGAGGCGTGTCATGGCGCCGGTGGTGATCATATTGAGCACCATTTTCTGCGCAGTCCCGGCCTTCAAGCGCGTGGAACCCGAGACGACTTCCGGGCCGACCTCCGCCACAATTGCGACATCGGCAGCCGCCGCAAGCGGGGTGCCGTAATTACAAGTCACGGCTGCAGCGAAAGCGCCACGTGCGCGCGCGTAAGCTACAGCGGCAACGACATAGGGGGTCCGGCCTGAAGCGGAAACGCCGATGACGACATCCTTGCGGGTGGGCCGCCGGCGCGCGATGTCTCTCTGGCCGAGTTCTTCTGAATCTTCGTTCACTTCGACCGCGGAGGCGAGCGCCTTTGGTCCTCCGGCCATGATGTATTGAATCTGGCCGGGGGCTGTGGAGTAGGTCGGCGGGCACTCGGAAGAATCGAGTGCAGCAATGCGGCCGCTGGAGCCTGCGCCGACGTAGATCAGGCGGCCTCCATCCCGCAGGCTGCGCGCAACCTGATCAATGACTTGTGCAACTTCGGGAATTGCCTTCTTGACGGCGGCGGCCACTTTTGCGTCTTCGTGGTTAATAATGCGCGCGATCTCGATGGCTGACTTTGTGTCGAACCCCTGAGATGCCTCGTTCTGGCTCTCGGTGGTCAGACTTTGTAGTAAGGTGGCCTGGTCCTTGCTGGATTGCTCTTTTGTTGCCCGGGTTTCTGCCGCTTCCTGCGTCATGGTGCTCGTTAACATCGAGTCTATCCCCAGCCTTTAATTGTATTCCTAGAGTTCGCAAGTACCTAGAGAAATTTCACGGCGTTTGATGTGGTTGCAACCTCTGGTGGCCCAAAAGAGTCAGAGCCCGACGCACTGCATTGTGAAATGCCGGGCGTACCTGACGGATGAGTTGACTGGAGCGATTGGGCCACGTTCGATTTGTGAGGAGCGCGACGGCGATGCCCGCATCCAGGTCAATCCAAAGAGAGCAGCCGCTATACCCGAGATGGCCGATGGAGTGTTGAGAGAAGAAGGTTCCGGCTGATGAGTCTGCAGACGGTGTATCCCAGCCAAGCGCCCGCGAACTTCCCGAGGGTGCCTGGCGCTGCGCGAAGGTCTCGATGGATTGCTGAGTGAAGAGGGGCGGGTTTGCGGACTGTGACGAAGGGCGCGTGGAGCTGAGGATGGCGCCTGCGAACCGCAGAAGATCTGGCACGTTTGAAAAGAGCCCTGCATGGCCAGCCGCTCCATGGAGGAGCCATGCATGTTCATCCTGGACTTCGCCCTGGATGTGACGGCGGCGAAATGTTGTGTCTTCCTCAGTCGGGGGGATTTGGTGGCGGATTTCGAGGGGGGGACAGAAACAGGTATCACGGAGGGCCAGCGGCTGGAAGATCTCCTGCTCTGCCCATCGAGCGAGGTACTCGCGCGTGAGGACTTCGAGAGCCTTTCCGAGCAGGATAAAGCCGGGATCGGAGTACTCCATCCGCGTGCCGGGGGGCGTTTCGACTGGGAGCTGCAGAAGGGCACGAAAGAGCGCGGCTGGAGAGGTTGCGGTCTGATAGAGAGGAACGTAGCCGGGAAGACCGGAGTTATGAGCGAGGAGATGGCGAAGTGTGACGCTCCGCGCGTGTTCGACGGATGGGCGCCCGACGATAAAGCCAGGGAGCAGGTCGCCGAGGGGTGTTTCGAGATCGAGTTGGCCGCGCTGATGCAGGAGCATCGCGGTTGTCGTGGTCGAGACGACCTTCGTAATGCTGGCGACGTCGAAGACAGTCTCGGGGGTGACCGGGCGTGCTCCTTCGTCATAGGTGAAGTGGCCGAGAGCATCCTGAAGGATGACGGAGCCGGAAGCAAAGACGCCAAAAGAGCAGCCTGGAAAGGCCTTGGAAGCGATTGCTTCCTGGAGAACAGAGTACGCGGGGACAAGATGCGGATTGGGAATCGTGTTGAGATCGCCGGATGCGTTTTCAGCGGACTTCATGGTTTTCCAGCATGATAGTGCTATTCCCTCAGTTTTTCTCGGGCGGGTATCAAAGTTGATTTTTCTCCGATGAAAGAGGCTACCCTGTATTCAATTCTGCCCGTCTATGGAGATGGGTGGCGCAGGAGTATTTGATGCGCAATTTGAGTGGCCCATGGAGCAGTGCGGTGCCGTTGATTGTGGCGCTGTGCGGCGCGACGTGCCTGGCGCAAGGGGCGCAGGTTGCGGCAAGCGCAGGCGGGCAGGGTGCTCAACCCACTGGGACCGGAACGCAGCACGCGCGGCAGTACGTTGTTCCGGCAGGGACCAAGGTGTTGCTTCAGTTGCGAAGCTCGATTAACACGAAGAGCGCCCGGCCTGGCGATGGTGTGTATCTGGCTTCGACGTTTCCGGTGGTGGTTGGCAATCGGGTCATGATTCCCGCAGGGGTCTACGTGCAGGGTGTGGTGGATCGGGTGCAGCGTGCTGGACGGGTGAAAGGAAAGGCTCAGCTGGACATGCACTTCACGTCGATGATCTTTCCCAATGGTTCTGTGGTTGAGATTCCGGGAATGGTGAACAGCCTGCCGGGAGCCAAGCAACAATCCCTGAAGGATGACAAGGAAGGAACGATTGAGCAGGACAGCGATAAGACGCGCGACCTGGGTAAGGTGGCCGAGGTAACGGTTCCGGCGGGAGCGACTGTCGGCGCGATCGGGGGGATAGGGTCGGGGCATCCTATTGCGGGCGGGATTGCCGGAATGGGGGCGGGCCTGGCAACGGCCGGGCTGGTTTCCCTGTTCACGCGGGGCGCAGACGTGAATATTGAAAGCGGAACACAGGTGGAGATGGTGCTGCAGCGGCCCCTGGTTTTGGAAGAAGCCAATCTGACGAATTCGCCGGCACCTGTCCTTGCGCCGGCGGCAGACCAGCCGCAGCCGCTGGGAAAGCCGGGGAGTGGGCGAATTCTTTGCCCTCCCGGCGGGCTGGGCTGTCAATAACGAACGGACGCATCTAAACTGAAGAGAGCATGCAGAATTTTCCCCAGGAACAGGAAACGCAAGAGACCAGCGGGAGTGAGCTGGAAAGAACAGAGAGCCAGGAGCGGAGTTCAGCTCGACCGGCCACTCCAGCAAGTCATGTTGGAGTGGGGGTCTGGCTGCGGGATATCGTGGTATCCGCGGCAATTTCCATCCTGATCATCACTTTTCTGTATCAACCCGTTCGAGTGGAAGGCACGAGCATGTTGCCCCGGCTCGAGGATCACGATCGACTTTTTATCAATAAGTTTGTGTACCATATCGAATCGATCCATCGAGGCGATGTGGTGGTATTTCACTATCCGCGCGATCCGCAGAAGAGCTATATCAAGCGTGTCATTGGGCTGCCTGGGGACCATGTCTGGATTGATCACGGGGTTGTGTGGCTGAACGGAAAGCCGCTGCGCGAGGCGTATGTTCCCCTGAAGTACAGGGACGAGCGTTCGATGGCGGAAATGGTGGTGCCGAACGACGCGTATTTCATGATGGGGGATCATCGATCCATTTCATCTGATAGCCGCGATTTTGGGCCCGTGGATCGGGATCTTATCTATGGCAAAGCGGTGTTTATCTACTGGCCTGCCAAGGATGCCGGCATCGTGGAATAAACTCTCCGGAATTTTGGCTGAAAAATCCACCGGGCAAACCTGTTAGAATCGATTGAATCCACTCCCCGGAGAGGCAATGCAGGCGATTTTAGCGCTCGAAGACGGGCGCATCTTCCGCGGCCAAGGCCATGGCGCCCCTGGCGAATGTCAGGGTGAGGTTGTTTTCAACACATCCCTAACCGGCTATCAGGAAATCGCGACGGACCCGTCCTATGCCGGACAGATCGTCGTTCTCACAAATCCCCAGATCGGCAACTACGGCACCAATCAGGCAGACAATGAGGCTGCAAAGCCTTTCATTGAGGGCCTGATTGTGCGGGAGTTCTCTGCGATCAGCTCCAACTGGCGCTCCGAGCAGGTGACGGACGAATATATGGAGCGCTACAAAGTTCCGGTGCTGGCGGAGATCGATACACGGGCTCTGGTGCGGCATTTGCGGACTCACGGCGTCATGCGCGGCGTGATTTCGACGGCTGAGAGCAACGCAGATGTCCTGGTCGAGCGCGCACGCAACATCCGCAAGATGGATGGGACGGATCTGGCGCGGGTGGTTTCCACCAGGTCGGTGTAC
>JAJYAE010000164.1 GCA_021779695.1 Acidobacteriota bacterium
AAAGATCAGGTATGCTGGCATTCGCAACGTGGAGGTTGCCTGAAAGGACTTTCAAAAAGAACTCATCGCCGAATACGATCGCGAGACCGCGCAAACCCGCAAAATGCTGGAAGCCATCCCTGCCGACGCCGACCTGAGCTACACGCCCCACGCCAAGTCCATGCCTCTCGGCCGCCTCGCCGGCCACCTCACGGACATGGCGGGCGACTGGGCCATGCACACCCTCACCCAGGACAAGCTTGAGTTTGCCGCCGACCACAAATGGGATCCCTATGTCCCCGCCAGCAAAGCCGCCGTCCTTGAGAAATTCGACAAGGGCCTGCCCGGCGTCCAAGCGGCCGTCGCCGCCACATCGCCCGCAAAGTGGGACCAGCACTGGAAGTTCATCTTCGGCGGCCAAACCCTTGTCGATTCGCCTCGCCACCAGGTCTTCCGCGACTTTGTCCTCAACCACATGGTCCATCACCGTGCCCAGCTCAGCGTCTATCTCCGCCTGCTCGGCGCAAAAGTCCCCGGCATGTACGGCCCCTCCGCCGACGAAATGTAAGCTGGGCAGGGAAGGACAGGCCCCGCAAACTGACAACCCTCCGGCCATGCATCTACCCTTGATGCATGGCCTTCATCTTTCCAACGCTCTATCCCATCCTCGACTCTGCCATCCTCCCCTTAACCGGCCGCACCGCATATCTCACCCGCCTCGGCGCTTCGCTTGCCGACGCCGGCATCACCCTCCTCGAATACCGCAATAAGACTGGCTCTGACGCTGAAATTCTTGCCGACTGCGCAGCCCTCCGCGTCGCCATGCCCGCCGGCCACGTCCGCCTCATCCTCGATGACCGCGCCGACCTCGTCGCCACTGCAGGCTTCGACGGCGTCCATGTCGATGCCGATGACGTCACGCCCACCGAAGCCCGCCAAATCATCGGCCCCAGTCGTATCCTCGGCACCTTCGGCGGCAGCGACGCACTATTGCCCGGCATCCTCAACGCCCCCGCCGATTACCTCGCCATCGGCCCCGTCTTCACCACCACAACCAAGCACACCACCAAACCACCCATCGGCATTGAAGGCGTCCGCAAACTTCGCGCCGAAGCCGGTCCCAATGTCATCCTCAGCGCCGCCGCTGGCATCACCTTCGATACCGCTCCAGCAGTTCTCGCCGCCGGAGCCAGCATCGTCGCCGTCTCCGCAGCCATCTTTCGCGCCGCCAATCCAGCCGCTGAAGTCCATCGCTGGCTCGCGCAACTGGGTTGACCCGGCTGAGCCATCCGCAAAAAACACACGACAACCTTATTGCTCATCGAGTACAAACAACCTGAGTGACGAGCCCGAAGATCACGCCGTTTCCAACTGCAACCCGCGCCCCAGCCGACTCCGGCGGCATGGTCCAGAGTCTCGGCCTCTTCAGTTCCACCGCCATCGTCGCCGGCTCCATGATCGGCTCCGGCATCTTCCTCGTCGATGCCGACATCGCCCGCGGCACCGATTCGCCCGCGCTCTACCTCGCCGCCTGGATCGTCACCGCCGCCCTCACCATGATTGGCGCTCTCAGCTATGGCGAACTCGCCGCCATGATGCCGAAAGCCGGCGGCCAGTACGTTTACCTCCGCGAGTCCCTCGGTCCGCTCTGGGGCTTCCTCTACGGCTGGACCCTCTTCCTCGTCATCCAAACCGGAACCATCGCCGCCGTCTGCGTCGCCTTCGGCAAATTCCTCGGCGTCTTCTTTCCCGCCGTCTCCACCACACACTGGCTCTGGCACATCGCCCACGTCCCGGCGCTTCGCGTCGGCCCCATGGTTCTCGGCAATATGGAGATTGGCGTCAACACCGCCAACCTCGCGGGCATTGCCGTTGTCGTGCTTCTCGCCGTGGTCAACATCTTCGGCGTCCGCCTCGGCGCGCTCATTCAGAACATCTTCACCTCGGCCAAAGCCCTCTCCCTCTTTGCGCTGGTCCTCGTCACCTGCACCATCGGGCGCAACGCTGCAGCATGGAACGCCAACTTCGGCCTCGGCCTGCACGCCTTCTGGCAAAACGCCGGCTGGCGCGCGCTCCATCCTGTGCAGGTTGGCATCGGCGGCCCCACTGTTCTGGTGAATCTCTTCGTCATCGTCGCGGTCGTCCAGGTCGGTTCGCTCTTCTCGTCGGACGCGTGGAACAACATCACCTTCACCGCCGGAGAAGTGAAGAATCCGCGCCGCAACATTCCTCTCTCGCTCATCTTCGGCGTCGGCTTCGTCCTCACCATTTATTTCTTTGTCTCGCTTGGTTATCTGCTCGTGCTGCCCATGCACGGCGACCCCAACGGCGCCACCGCGCTTGCTCGCGGACTTCAGCACGCCTCTGAAGATCGCGTCGCCACCGCCGCGCTCGATGTCGTCTTTCATACTGGAGGCGCTTATCTCATGGCTGCGGCCATCCTCGTCTCCACCTTCGGCTGCGCCAACGGCATGTCGCTCGCCGGCGCGCGTGTCTACTACGCCATGAGCCGCGACGGCCTCTTCTTCCGCTCCGTCGGCAAGCTGCATCCGCGCTACAAAACGCCCGTCGCGGGGCTTATCGTACAGGCTCTGTGGGCCACGTTCCTCTGTGTCTCCGGCAGTTACAGCCAACTGCTCGACTACATCATCTTCGCCGTGCTTGTCTTTTACATCCTCACCATCGCCGGGCTCTTCGTACTCCGCGTGCGTCAGCCGCATGCTCCGCGTCCGTACAAGGCGCTCGGATATCCCGTTCTGCCCGCGCTCTATATCGTCATAGCCTCATGGATCTGTATCGTATTATTGCGATACAAGCCCCAGTACACGTGGCCGGGGCTCGCGCTCGTCATCCTTGGCATTCCTGTGTATCTCTTCTGGTCAAGCCAATCAACAAGTCGAAATCACGCTGCTCACATCGCTTGAGGAGGAACTCCCGCATTCATGTCCAGACTGCTTCGTGTTAAACCCATGTCGATGCTCAACCGGGAGGCCGCCGAAGAAGGCGAGCACACACTCAAGCGCTCGCTCGGCGCTCTCAATCTCATCACGCTTGGTATCGGCGCCGTCATCGGAGCGGGCATCTTCGTCCTCACCGGCCAGGCTGCCGCATTGCATGCCGGACCCGCCGTCGCCCTCAGCTTCGTCCTCGCGGGCTTCACCTGCGCCTTCGCCGGCCTCTGTTACGCAGAGTTCGCCTCCATCATTCCCATTGCGGGTTCCGCCTACACCTATGGCTACGCCACCCTCGGCGAGCTCGTTGCGTGGATTATCGGCTGGGATCTCTGCCTCGAATACGCATTCGGCGCGGCCACCGTCGCCTCCGGCTGGGCGGGCTACTTCAACAGTCTTCTGCAGCAGCTCCACATCTACATCCCGCCGCAGCTCACGGCCACTACCGGCACGCCGCTCGTCTTCTATCAGCAGCAGTGGCTGCCCGTCATGTCTCTGCCGCCCGGCGTGAGCGATGCGGGCCTGCCGCATGCAACCGGCTTCTTCAATCTGATTGCCGTCTGCATCGTGCTCGTCATCACCACCATCCTCGTCATCGGCATCAAGGAATCAGCCAACTTCAACTCGGCGATTGTTCTCGTGAAGCTCGGCATCGTCGGTGTTTTTCTCGTCGTTGGCGGCCTCTTCCTCATGCAACACCCGCACGTCGCCGCCACCAACTGGCACCCCTTTATTCCACCCGCGGATGGCCACGGCAATTTTGGCTGGGGCGGAATTCCCACTGCGGCCGCGTCCATCTTTTTCGCCTACATCGGCTTTGACGCCGTCTCCACGGCCGCGCAGGAAGCGAAAAATCCGCAGCGCGACATGCCCATCGGCATCCTTGGTTCTCTCGTCGTCTGCACCATCCTCTACATTCTTGTCTCGCTCGTGCTCACCGGCCTCGTATCCTACAAGACGCTCAACGTCGCCGCACCCGTCGCTCTCGCGATGGACGCCACCGGCGTCAGTTGGGGCTCGCTGCTTGTCAAAATCGGCGCCGTCTTTGGACTCGCCACCGTCATGCTCGTCATGCTCCTCGGCCAGTCGCGCGTCTTCTACTCCATGTCGAAGGATGGCCTCTTCTGGAAGTGGGCCTCGGACATTCATCCAAAATTCCGCACGCCCTGGATTACCACCATCGTCTTCGGCGCCTTCGCGGCCATCATGCCGGCCTTCCTGCCCATCGACAACCTCTCGCAGCTCGTAAACATCGGCACACTGCTGGCCTTCACTATCGTCAGCGCAGGCGTCTGGGTCCTGCGCGTTCGGCATCCTGAGATGGAACGTCCCTTTCGCACGCCGCTCGTGCCGCTCGTGCCCATTCTCGGCATCGTCTCGGCGCTCTACCTCATGACGCGGCTTGCGCGCATCACCTGGATCGTCATGATTGTCTGGCTCCTCATCGGCCTCGTCATCTATTTCACCTACTCAGTGAAGCACAGCAAGGTTCAGGCGCTGGCCCAGGCCAAAGAAGGGGATTGAGAGCAGGGGATCGACCACGCACCAAACGAGACGGCCTCCGCGCACGGAGGCCGTTCCTGACTTTCCAACGATTGCTTGCTGAATCTACGCCGTCGTCTTCGCACACAACTCGTCAAAGGCGCGAATCAGCTCCTGCGCGATCTCCTGCGCAGTCGATTGCTCAATGACAAACCGCTGCATCAGATATGCCAGCTTGCCGTCACGCAGAATCGCCACTGCGGGCGAGGTCGGCGGGTTGCCCTCGAAGTAGCTCCGCGCGCGATCCGTGGCTTCACGGTCCTGGCCGGCAAACACGGTAATTTTCCTGTCCGGCTGATGCGCCGCATTGGCCAGGGCCAGCCGCACGCCGGGACGCATCTTGCCTGCCGCGCAGCCGCAAATCGAGTTGACGATCAGCAGCGTCGTGCCCGGCTGTGTCACTGCGGCATCCACCTCGTCAG
This sequence comes from Acidobacteriota bacterium, assembly GCA_021779695.1. Next base: position 4,895 of record JAJYAE010000164.1, read on the forward strand.
CGGTCCGCGTTTCCTGAATCCCCGCGCGCACCAGCTCCTCGCGCATGGGAATCACCATCAGTTCTGGATACATGTTTGCCTCCGGCAGGGAAAGTTGCCTGTGCTCATTCTATCTGGTCCCGCGCAGTGTAGCCTTGAATCGATGCACCCCGAAGAGAACAAGCCGCTTGCGCCGTTCACGACCTTCGGCGTCGGCGGACCGGCGCGCTGGTATCTGCGCGCCACCAGCGAAGAGCAAATCACTGAGGCGGTCAACTGGGCAGGGAAGCAGAGACTGCCGCTCTTCGTGCTCGGCGGCGGCAGTAATCTCCTCGTCAGTGATGCCGGTTTTCCGGGCCTCGTCCTGCACATCGCGTTGCGTGGGATCACCGCCATTGAAGACGGCAGCCACCGCATCTACCATGCAGCCGCGGGCGAAGACTGGGACACATTTGTTCAGCGGGCTGTCGACGATAACTGCGCCGGCATCGAATGCCTGGCCGGAATCCCCGGCACCGTTGGCGGCACGCCCGTGCAGAATGTTGGCGCCTACGGTCAGGAGGTGGCCGCATCCATTGCACACGTCCGCGTCTTTGACACGCATGCCAAAATCTTCGCCAACTTCACCGCAGCCGATTGCGCCTTCGCCTATCGCCGCAGCCGCTTCAACTCGACCGACCGTGGCCGTTTCATCGTCACGCGCGTCGATTATCGCCTCACTCCCGGCGGCGCTCCCACTCTGCGCTACGCCGATCTGCAACGCGCTTTTCCCGCCGGAACCGCTCCAAGCCTCGCCCAGGTGGTTGCCGAGGTGCGTCGTATCCGCCACACCAAAGGCATGCTGCTCGTCGAGGGTGACTCCGATTGCCGCAGTGCAGGCAGCTTCTTCAAAAATCCCGTCGTCACCGCGGAGCAGTCCGCACACATTGCCTCTGTCAGCGGCAAAGAGCCGCCGCACTTTCCCGCCGGCACCGCGTCCGCCAGTACTGCACTCGCCAAGATTCCCGCAGCATGGCTCATCGAGCAGGCAGGATTTGCGAAAGGTTACTCAATCGGCGCGGCTGCCGTCTCTTCCCGTCACACCCTGGCCCTCATCAATCGCGGCGGCGCCACCGCAGCGGATATTCTCGCCCTCGCCGCCCTCATCTCGGCTGCCGTCCACGCAAGATTCGGCATCCTGCTCGAGCGGGAGCCGGTTCTTGTTGGCTTTGACGCTGCGGCGCTGCCCACTCGTTAAGACGCGCCGGATTCTACACAGCTGCAGGCCACAAAATCGGCACGCCAACTGATACCCTGAAAGCAGGCATGAACGACAATCTGCATCAGTTACGCTGTATCGGATGCGGCGCGCGCATCCGTGGGGTCGACGCGCTGCCGGATTTTCGCTGCGCGGCATGTGGCGAGCTTTTTGAGGTCGAATATCCCGGCTGGGAGCAACGAAAGGGGCCTGATCGCCCCAACGCCGGCGCGCTGAAATGGCTCTGGCGCGAGCGCCGCTGCTCGTCTGAGGCCGTCGATCACTCCGGTGTCTGGCGCTTCCGCGAACTGCTGCCCATCCTCGAGAGCTTTGGCAACGCCATCACGCTGCGCGAAGGCAACACGCCGCTCTATCCTTTGACCCGCAATGCGCGCGCTCTCGGCATGGACCAGCTCTTTGCGAAGCATCAGGGCATGAATCCCACAGGTTCTTTCAAAGACACCGGCATGACCGCTGCACTCAGCGTTGCCAAAGAGCGCGGCTTTGAGTGGGTCGCCTGCGCTTCAACCGGCAACACCTCCGCCGCCATGGCTGCCTATGCAGCACGTGCCGGTATGCGCAGCCTTGTGCTGATTCCAGAAGGAAAAATCGCCTGGGGCAAGCTCTCGCAGGCCATGGACTACGGCGCCGTCACCTGCCAGCTCAACACGGACTTCGACGGCTGCCTCAAACTGCTCACGGAGATCGTCCGCAAGGCGCCGATTTATCTGCTCAACTCCGTCAATCCCTACCGGCTGGAAGGACAGAAGACTCCGGCCATCGAAATCGCTGAAGCCCTTGACTGGATGGTCCCCGACCACGTCATCGTTCCCGGCGGCAACCTCGGCAATAGTTCCGCACTCGGCAAGGGCTTCAAGGAGATGCACGAGCTTGGCCTGATTGCTCGCATGCCCAGGATCTCCGTCATTCAGGCCGAGGGAGCCAATCCGCTCTCGCGTTTCTTCCGCGCGAATCGGGGTGTAGCCTTTGAACCGGTTGAGGCGCACACGCGCGCCACTGCCATTCGCATCGGCAACCCGGCATCCTGGCGCAAGGCTGCGCGCGTCATTGAAGAGACCGGCGGCTGGTGCCTGGATGTAACAGAAGCTGAAATCGCCATCGCCAAAGCCGAGATTGGCGCCGAGGGCCTTGGTTGCGAGCCTGCCTCCGCCGTCACTCTCGCAGGACTCAAGAAGCTCCGCGCCGATGGACGCATTGCCGCCAGCGAAAGCACGGTGCTTGTGCTCACCGGCCACACGCTCAAGGATGCGGACTACACGATCGACTTTCACCGCGGCACTCTGCTTACAGAGCAGGAAAAATCCGGTCACGAGGCAGAGATTGAAAAGCTGCGCCGCAACGCCGTTGTCGTCGATGCCACTCCCGCGGCCGTGTTGTCTGCTTTGAAGGAGCAGGCCGGATGACAGCACCGCTGCGCCTGAGGCTGCCCGCTACCTCGGCAAATCTGGGGCCCGGCTTTGACGCCGCGGCCGTCGCTCTCGATTTTTTTCTCGAGATCGAGGCCGTCCCTGCGCCGGAGTTCTCCATCGCCGCCACGGGGCGCGATTCTGACCGTACCGCCCGCATTGAAAACAATCTCATCCTCGGCATCTACGAGCGCCTGCTGCGCGAACATGGCAAGCCGGTCTCTCCACTCGCCATCCGCATGCACAACGAGATCCCGCTCGGCATGGGCTGCGGCTCCTCGGCCGCAGGCCGCCTGGCGGCCATTGTTCTCGCCGTTCACTTCGGTCAACTCGGCTGGACCTCGGCGCAGGTGCTTGAAGAAGCCTGCGCTCTCGAAGGCCATCCGGACAATGCTGTCTCCTGCTGGCTCGGCGGTTTTATCACAGCCTTCGCCGAAGGCCGCGCCGTGCACTTTGCGCGGGTCGTCCCGCCCGCAGTTTGGCGAGCCCTGGTTGTCCTGCCAGCAGATCCCCTTGCCACCAGTAAGGCCAGGGCCGTGCTGCCTCCCACTTATTCCCGCGCTGACGCCGTCGCAAACGTACAGGCAGCCACGCTCCTCGGTGTCGCCTTCGCGCAGGGCAGGGGAGATTTACTCCGCATCGCCATGCGCGATCGCTTCCACCAGCCCTATCGCGCGCCCATGTGCCCGCTCCTTCCGCCTCTGCTCCCTCTGGCAGGCGCGCATGGCATTCTGGGGGTCGCTCTCAGCGGTGCCGGCCCCGCTGTGCTCGTCATACTCGATGGCGAAGCCAGCATCGTTCCGGCCACCCTCGCCATTCAGGACGCACTGCGCGGCCAGCCTCAGCCCGAATGCAAGCCTTGTTCCTTCCAGATTGAGGGAGCCGAGAGTCTCGCGCGGGATGATCGCTGAGCGGAGCAGGCATTGCCCATCTCAGGCCGCCAGCCCGGCATGATTACCATTTCGAGTACCTAAGTTTTGTTGCAATACAACAGATTAGCGCCTAGATTCGCTGGGTGGGCAGTTCTGGGGGAGGGCTGCTCTAGCGCCCGTGGTCCAGTCAGGACCCGGGCGCTTTTCGTTGAGATGCAACTTAGGCCGCTTCTGCATCCCCCGGCGACTTGCGACTTTCGGGAGGGCTGCGGCATCCTAGAAGAGGCTGACAGTCGCCTCAGGCCGATGAGACGCACAGCAAGGGAGGAACATGGCAGGAGCGGGAATTCTGGAAGTAAGCGATGCAACCTTTGATCAGGAGGTGCTGCGCAGTGAGCAGCCCGTGCTGGTCGATTTCTGGGCCGTCTGGTGCGGCCCGTGTAAGGCGATCGGGCCAATTGTCGACAGCGTTGCAGCAAGCTACGCCGGCAAGTTGAAGGTGGCCAAGGTGAACGTGGACGAGAATGGCGCAACGCCAAATCGCTACGGAATCCGGGGTATTCCTACGCTTTTGTTCTTCAAGGACGGCAAGATTGCCGATCAGGTAGTGGGGTATGTCCCGCAGAACGTCATTGAAGAGAAGGTGCAGCGCCTTCTGGCCTAGCCTCTTCAAAAGAGCAGGGAAAAGGCCCGGCACCAAACCGGGTCTTTTTGCTTCTGGAAAGCCTTCTAGCGATACTTGCGCAGCACGCCCAGGACCCGGCCTTGAATGGCCACCTGCGCGGCGGGTACATAAATCGGCTCCATCTCGATATTCGCGGGTTGCAGCCGCACCATCTGGCCCTCGGAGTAGAAGCGCTTCAGCGTCGTCTCAGAGCCGCGCACCAGAGCCACCACAATCTCGCCCTGTCGCGCCGTACGCGTGCGCTCCACCAGCACAAAATCTCCGTTAATGATGTGCTCGTCCCGCATGGAATCACCGCGGACCTCCAGAGCAAAGCAGTCGCGGCTCCCCACCACGTCATGCAGCGAGATGCTTTCCGCGGACTCCGTCGCCTCCACCGGAATGCCC
>JAJYAE010000165.1 GCA_021779695.1 Acidobacteriota bacterium
CGATGAGCCTCTCCGCAAGCCGGAGGCGGGCGAACAGTATCGCTTTCATTTCGACATGACGAAGTGCATTGGATGCAAATGCTGCGTGGTTGCATGCAATGAGCAGAATGGAAATCCGCCCGATATACTCTGGAGACGCGTCGGCGAGGTGGAGGGCGGAATCTATCCACACACGCTGCGCCATTATCTTTCGATTGGGTGCAATCACTGCCTGGAACCGACGTGTATGACGGGATGCCCAGTGGACGCCTATAGCAAAGATGGGGTGACCGGCATCGTACGCCACAGCGCTGACGCCTGCATCGGTTGCCAGTACTGCACATGGAACTGTTCCTATGGCGTGCCGCAATTCAACCCGGAACGCGGTGTCGTGGGTAAGTGCGACATGTGCTATGGACGTCTGGAAAATGGTCAGAGCCCGGCGTGTGTGGTGGCATGTCCTGAGGATGCAATCCAAATCGAGATTGTTCGCGTGGAAGAGTGGCAGCGAGAATATCGTGAGCATGCCAACTCGCCGGGCATGCCTTCTGCGGATGACAGCATCTCCACCACCCGCATTACGCTGCCCGGAGTGATGCCAGAAGGTTTAGGCAGGGTCGATCTGGGCCACTTGCAGCTTGAGGCCCCCCACTGGCCTCTGGTTTTGATGACCGTGCTGACGCAGCTTTCAGTCGGAGCCTTTGCGGCCATCCTTTGGATGCAGATCTACGCTGTCGCAGCCACCCGCATAGCGGGTCCGGTTGCCCTGGTGATTGCCTTGTGCGCGCTCTCTGCTTCGACATTGCATCTAGGCCGGCCGATTTACGCTGCACGCGCGTTGAAGATGTGGCGAAGGTCGTGGCTGAGTCGAGAGGTCCTCCTCTTTACGATGTTCGCTGTTTCGGCGGTGATTTATTCCATTTTCCTTTGGACCGGCGCTCCCAGTGGGATTCTGGTGGGTGCATTCACGGTGGCGTTCGGACTGGCAGGAGTAGGCGCAAGTGCGCGGCTTTATCTCGCACCGGGCCGCCCCGCCTGGAATTCACCTCTCACAGTGCTCGAATTCTTTTCAACAACAGCAATTCTGGGCACGGCGGCCTGTGGTCTTCTCATTCATCACGGAGGCAGACTATGGCCTGTGATCGCTTGCTCGGGTCTCGGCCTTCTCGTATTCAGCATGAAGCTTGTTCGATTCCGCAATTCGCCGTCCCACCTTCTTTACGGGACATGGCAACTTCTGTCCACGACGCTGTGCAGAAAGATGATCCTGCGCGTGGGCTTGCTGATTGGCGGGGTCGCCGTCTATGTCGCGTGGAATCATGCTCCCCCACGCCTCATAGCACTCTGTCTACTGCTGGCGAGCGAATTGCTCGGGCGCTATCTATTCTTCGTCAGTGTTGTGCCATCGAACATTGCCAGCGGCTTCTTCACGCAGGAGGCGGCATGAGTCTTGTGGACTGGATCAAGAGGCGCAGTGGTCTGGACATTCGCTCTGCAGAGTACGGCTACGGTCACGATCCGGTCCTTGGGTATACAGCCGAGCGCAAACACGCAGATCGCTGGGTAAACACAACCTGCGGCTACTGTTCCGTTGGTTGCGGCATGCAACTTGGGGTTAAAGACGGCAGCGTTGTGAGCGTGCGCGGCAATCCCAACCATCCTGTGAATCTGGGCAAATTGTGCCCTAAAGGTCTGGCAGAGCATTATGCGATTGAGGCAAACGGGCGAGCGCTCCATCCATTGCTTCGGCGCAATGGGGTCCTTCAGCGCATCCCTTGGAAAGACGCACTGGAGACGATGGTTGAGCGATTCCGTGGGATTCAGGCTAAACACGGCCTGGATGCGATTGGTGTCATCAGCACAGGGCAGCTTGTCACCGAAGAGTTTTACACGCTGGGAAAACTGGTCCAGCTGGGATTCCGCACGCGAAACTACGACGGCAACACAACGCTCTGTATGTCGACTGCCGTGTCAGGTTACAAGATCTCTTTTGGCAGCGATGGACCACCAGGGGTGTACGAGGATCTGCAGAGGGCTGATGTCATTTTTTTGATTGGAGCCAACCTCGCGGACAACCATCCAATCCTTTGCTCTCGCCTGGAAATGAATCCCGCCAGGACCCTGGTTGTGATCGATCCGCGCGTAACCAAGACCGCGATGATGGCGAACCTTCACCTTCCGGTGAAGCCGCGATCAGATCTCGCACTCCTCAATGCGATGCTGCGCATCATCGTTGATGAGGACCGTTACGATCACGCGTTCGTTGCAATGCACACAACGGGCTTTGAGGCGTTGCGTGAATCGTTGCAACAAGTGGATTTGGACGAAGCCGCACAGATCACCGGGATCTCGCGTGAACAAATTGTGCACGTGGCGCGACTTTATGCACATGCACGGGCTCCCTTTATCGGCTGGACGATGGGAGTGAACCACAGCACTAAAGGAACTGAGACGGTGAATGCGATCAACAATCTCGCGCTCATCACCGGAAAGATTGGATTTGCAGGTGCATCACCATTTTCCATCACGGGGCAATGCAACGCGATGGGAACCCGGGAAGCCGGCTTCACATCGAGTCTTCCGGGATATCGCAAGTTTGAGGACGCGAATGACCGAGCGGAACTCTCGCGCATCTGGAGTATTTCAGAAGATCGGCTGCCAACCAGTCGTGGACTTGCGTATCCGGACATTATTGAAGCTGCGGTTGCGGGGAAGGTTCGCGGGCTCTGGATTCTGGGAACGAATCCGCTTGTGTCGTTTCCAAATGTGGACGTCCTGAAGCAGGCACTGAGTCATCTCGAATTCCTGGTTGTGCAGGATGGTTTCCATCCAACACCGACAACGGAACTCGCGGACCTCATGTTGCCCGCGGGAATTTGGGGCGAGAAGGAAGGGACCTACACGAATTCCGAGAGGCGCGTCAGCAAAGTGAACGCCGCTGTTCATCCCCCCGCGGAAGCACGCTCCGACTTTGACATCTTTCTAGCGCTGGCTGAGACGCTTGGGTGCAAAGAGGAGTTATTCAACGGCTGGAGCACACCGGCAGACGCATTTGAAGAGTGGAAGAAGGTTTCCGCCGGCAGGCTCTGCGACTACTCCGGCATGAACTACGGGGAGATCGAGGATAGCGGGGGAATTCAATGGCCTTTCCCTGCCGGGTGTGATGATGCGCCTTCTGCGGTCCGACGCTTATATGGCGACGGCGTGTTTTCCACTCCGGATGGGCGCGCGCGTCTCATTGCAACCGAGTGGACTCCATTTCCAGAGCAGCCGAATGCCGAATTTCCTCTGATTCTAAACACGGGAAGAACCGTAGAGCATTGGCACACCCGGACCAAAACGGGTGCAATCTCCATTCTTCAGCAGATGTCGCCTCGCGCGTGGCTTGAAATGAACCCGCTGGACGCAAGGCGGCTGCAACTGAAGTCCCATGACCGCGTGGACGTGATTTCTGCACGCGGAAGAGTGAGAAACGTTGAGCTCCGAGTAACGGAGATCGTCGGCCCAGGTCAGGTCTTTCTTCCTTTTCACTTTGTGGAAACGAATGCCAATCAGATAACCCAAAGTGCCTACGATCCCATCTCCCGAGAACCCAACTTCAAGCAATGCGCGGTTCGCGTGGAGCGGCCAGCAAGCCCAAGTGCGTAAGGTCTTGATCCACACTCGACTTCGCCAGGGTGCGATTCCGGCAAGATTCCTGGAGCGGCGATCCTGGCGAACACTCAAACCATTTTGCAACGGAGATCCGCAGTCTGCATGCCGGATGCTGAGCCTGCGTGATGACTCGATCGCAAGACTGATCCCCGCGAGCAGGATGACGCATTCCAACGTTCCCCAACCGCGTTGAAGTGAAGATCCTCGCTATGGTATTTGACTGAAGCAGGTAGCGCCGAGGCATTCCTTTCGCTCCACCTATCAAGAAATGCGACTTTGCAACCTGGGTCTGACCCAGCAGGGCCGCATCAATAGAATGCTGAAGTTTTCCGCTTCGTCAATTTGTCTCACCTGCATCCGTACGTCGAACATACCCACTCCCTGCGCAATCAAGACAAAGCAGGTGCCCATCCCGAATCACCTCGCGCTGGTTGAGGATCTCTTCTCCGCATTTGCTGCAATTGACCCGGATTCCTGGCAAGGCAATGAGTGCTTTCAAGTCAATCAACAATTCAACATGGCATACCGAAAGGAGCTCTGTTGCCGGCATGATTTGATACGCTTCAAGCTGCGCCCGCCAGCGATTTGGTGCAGCTGGGGCATAGCTTTCGGCGCGTGCGCGGCACTGCGCATCGGGCCAGATACGAACTGCCTTGCCGCTTCGCATATCGACAAAAGTTGCGGCCACCTTGCCTTGATCCATTAAGCGCAACGTGCGATGGCCAACGGAACAGCCTGTCGCTACCGTAACGCCGTCGACAAAACAGCCGTCTGTTTCGACAAAGGTGTAGAGCCGCTTATCCTGCTGCGGTAGCTCCAGGCGCAGAAGTTCACCGGCGTACTGTCCCATGCGCACTCCCAGAACCTGGCGCGGGCACAGATGCTTATGCATCGTCGCGATCTCAGTCGGAAGTGACTCTAGGTCTGACACGGGAGTTGAAGCCTCTCTCCACATAGTACGGGATGCTTCCCGCACCAAACGAGTGTGTACCGCAGGCCTTCAAGTGTGTCAGAATCATCTCTCCTAGCATGACATAAGTCACTGCGGAATCGAGATCGATCTTAAATCCTTGATTTGCAGTCGGAATAAGAGGAAGAATCATTCCATGCCTTCATCCTCCGCAAGAATGCAACTTACACTCGGCACCGGCGCATTTTCTCTGTGCTTTGCAGTCTTTGGATCTTTGTCTGCGATGATGCCGATCCTGAGCGGGCGGATGCATCTATCACCTTCTCAAATGAGCCTCGCCGTAGCCGTTCCGGTTTTACTCGGCAGCATCGGTCGAATCCCTCTTGGTGTGCTCACGGATCGCTTGGGGGGACGCCGGGTTTTCATCGCTTTGATGACGCTTCTTCTTCTTCCTGCCTTCCTCATGGGTGGCGTGCAGGATTATGCTCATTTGCTTGCCTACGGATTTCTGATTGGAATTGGCTTGGCGAGCTTTTCAGTCGGCGTTGGCTTCGTCAGTGGATGGTATCCACCGGAGAAGCAGGGTTACGCTCTCGGTATCTACGGAGCCGGAAATGTCGGCCAATCGCTGGCCGCATTCGGTGCACCATTGATTGCCGCAGCTCTCGGCTTCCGCTGGGGCTTTTGGATATTCGGCATCATTCTGGCTGTCTGGCTGGCCATTTTCACATTGACTGCGAAGGATGCCCCCAGCCGTCGTCCCGCGAAGTCCATGGGAGAAACCATTCGGCCACTGAAGGATCGCCGGAGTTGGATCCTCAGTCTCTACTACTTCCTTACGTTTGGTGGCTTCGTCGCGATGGCGATCTACCTACCCATCTTCCTCACCGATATGTTCCACCTTTCACCGCAGGACGCTGGCATCAGGACCGCTGGATTTGTCATTCTCGCCACCGCGCTGCGTCCGCTCGGCGGAATTCTTGCCGACAGAGTCGGCGGGGCCAGAATTCTGAAATGGGTCTTTCCATTCATCGCCATCATGGCCATTTTCATGGCCTTTCCGCTGATGATCACCTTTACCATTGGCGCCCTGGGAGTTGCTGCAGCCATTGGGCTTGGCAACGGTGCCGTATTCAAGATGGTGCCGGAGTATTTCCCACAATCGGTTGGCAGCGTTACGGGCCTTGTAGGTGCAGCGGGCGGACTGGGTGGATTTTTTCCGCCACTGATCCTTGGATTCGTACAGGAGCGGACCGGGAGCTTTCTGATCGGATTTATCATGCTTTCTGTGTTCTGTTTGATCTGCCTGGCTGTACTTCTTACCGGGCGCAAGGCTTCACATGTAATGGCTCCGGTTAGTGAATGACGATGAAGGACACACACACTTCCCTTCGAACTTCAGATGCGACGCACGCGACGCTATGCGGTCTCGGCGTTGCCGGGGCCCTGATCGCCGGCATTCTTCTTGGCAGCCGTGGCCTGCGCGACTTCGATCCTGCGCTTGTTTCCTATGCCGGCGCGTCGGTGCTCGCCGGCTTCGGCCTCGGTTACCGATACGCCATGTGGCTGCGCCGGGCACCAACACGGCTCTACTGGTACCGCGGCTGGAGGATCTTCCTCGAGCCGCGCGACCTCCCGCATAATCTTGCGCACCTTGCGCGCGTCTTCTGGAATGCGGTAGTGCTGCAGAGCTTCATCGAGCGACGCTCAAAATTGCGCTGGACGGCTCACTGGTTCCTCGCATGGGGATGTATCCTCGCAGCAGCCGTCACCTTTCCGCTCTCCTTCGGCTGGGTGCGCTTTGAGAGCGCGATCAGCAACCAGAACATTTATCGCGCCTTTGTCTTCGGAGTTCCGCTTGGAAGCTTTCGCCTGGGAACGCCGGTTGCCGAGCTGACCTTCAACATCCTCGACATCGCGGCAGTTATGGTCCTGATTGGCGTCTTCTTCGCCTTCTGGCGGCGCGGGCGCGATCATGGCGCATGGTCGGTCCAGCAGTTCGCAGATGACATGCTGCCGCTGATCCTCTTGTTTGCCATTTCCATCACAGGGCTCTTTCTCACCATCTCCACACACTTGATGGGCGGCATCTACTATGGATTCCTCTCGCAGCTTCATGCGATTACAGTGATCCTGACGCTGCTCTTCTTACCCTTTGGCAAGTTCTTCCACATCTTCCAGCGTCCAGCCCAGCTCGGTGTCAACTTTTACAAGCGAGCTGGGGCTGCGGGCGAGCAGGCTCTCTGCAAACGCTGCAGCCAGCCCTTCACAAGCCGCATGCATGTGGAGGATCTCAAAGAGGTGCAGGCCGCGCTTGGCATCCGTTATCAGTTAGCTGATGGCACACACTACCAGGACATTTGCCCATCGTGCCGCCGCAAAAATGTCGCGCTCACCCAGGACGGCCTTTGGAAGGCCCATGCGCTGAACTCTAGAGGACAATAGAAATGGCAAAGCTACCTGAAAGCATCCCGGAGATCGTCGCGGAGTTCGGCCCTCACCTTCATACGATTCCATCGGGCGGCTGGATTCGAAATCCTCATGACGAGAAGCTGGTCAAGACGCACTGCTGCTTCTGCGGCCAGCAATGCGGCATTCAACTCCGCGTCAGCAATAACAAAGTGGTCGGCTTTGAGCCATGGGAAGATTTTCCCTTCAATCGCGGCAAACTCTGCCCCAAGGGAGTCAAACGCTACATGCAGGATGAACATCCTGACCGGCTGAAGACGCCGCTGCAGCGCATCGAAGGCCGCGGGTTTGAGCCCATCGGCTGGGAACCTGCCATGGAGCGCATTGTCGCAGAGATTCGCCGCATCCAGGCGGCCTACGGCAAAGATGCCTTTGCCATTCTTACCGGCGCTTCGCTGACCAATGAGAAAGCGTATCTCATGGGCAAGTTCGCGCGAGTTGCCGTCCAGACCGCGAACATCGACTATAACGGGCGCTTGTGCATGGTCTCTGCTGGAGCGGCTTCCAAAAAGATCTTCGGTGTTGACCGCAGCGCGAATCCCTGGAGCGACATCCCCAAGGCAAAGGTGATCCTCATCGCAGGCGCCAATGTTGCGGAGTGCGCGCCGATCACGACGGACTACCTGTGGCAAGCGCGGGAGAACGGCGCAAAACTCATCGTCATTGACCCGCGGATGACGCCCATCGCGAGAAACGCCGATCTCTTCATCCCCGTTCGCCCCGGCGGCGACATTGGCATCTTCAACGGCATGCTGCGGGTGATGATCGAACGCGGCTGGATTGACCGGCAGTTCATCGCCGAACACACCAACGGCTTCGACGCCGTCGAGGAGGCTGTTCGCAAGTACACGCCGGAGTATGCCGCAAAGATTGCTGGCGCTCCATCTGAGATGATCGTGAAGGCCGCCGAGATGTGGGGGCCTGCGCCAACGAGTTTCCTGCTGCATGCGCGCGGCATTGAGCATCACTCCAAGGGCGTAGACAACTGTATGGCCGCCATAAATATTGTGGTGGCAAGCGGACGCATCGGCCGGGAGGGCTGCGGCTATGCGATGATTACGGGCCAGGGCAACGGTCAGGGCGCGCGCGAGCAGGGCCAGAAGTGCGACCAGCTTCCTGGCAGCCGCGACATTTCCAATCCAGAGCATCGCAAGTTCATCGCCGGAATCTGGGGAGTTCCAGAAGAGAGCATTCCCGGCAAGGGACTCTCAGCGGTGCCTCTTGTTCAAGCGATTCACGACGGCCGCATCAAAGGCCTGATCTCCATCTGCTTCAATCCAACTGTTTCGCTGCCTGACGCCAACTTCGTCCGCGAAGCTTTTTCGAAGCTCGAGTTCTACGCCAACATCGATTTCTTTCTTTCTGAAACCGCGCGATACGCAGATATCGTTCTTCCTGGCTCCCTGATGGAAGAGGATGAAGGCACCACCACCAACGTGGAAGGCCGCGTCATTCTCCATCGCAAGGTGGTCTCGCCGCCGGGTGACGCGCGCGAAGACTGGAAGATCATTTGCGATCTTGCCGCGCGACTTGGCCAGCCGGATAAATTCAGTTACTCGTCACCGAAGGAAATCTTCGAAGAGCTGCGCCGGGCCTCCAGGGGCAGCACTTCCGATTACTCGGGCATGACTTGGCAGCGCATCGAGGACAACAATGGCCTGTTCTGGCCGTGTCCCGACGAAGCACATCCTGGCACGCCGCGCCTCTATGAAGGCGGCAAGTTCGGCCACCCTGATGGCAAAGCTCACTTTATGCCCGTGGAATGGCGGCCTTCCGCGGAGATGCCCGACGCCGAGTATCCGATTTTTCTCACCACTGGGCGAGTCGTCTCGCAATTCCTATCCGGAACGCAGACGCGCCGGATTGGAAGCCTGGTTGAGCAATATAGCCAGCCAGTGTGCGAGATTCATCCGCGCCTGGCCGAGAAGCTTGGGATTGCCGACGAGGACTTCGTGAAGGTGGAAAGCCGCCGCGGCAACGTGATCGTCCGCGCGAAGCTGGTCAAGACGATCCGCCCCGACACGGTCTTCGTCCCGTACCACTGGCCGCTCGACCGTTCCGCCAACAACTGTACAATCCGGGCCATCGATCCCGTGTCGAACATTCCGGAATTCAAAGTCGCAGCGGTGCGAGTCAGTAAGGTTGATCGGCCGACGGATCCAATCGCGATGCTCGAGGTGCAGGCTGGAGGAGTCCGATGAGTGAGCGGATTTTCTTCATCGATCCAACCCGATGTATCCACTGCAGAACCTGCGAGGCCTCCTGTGCGTCACGCGATGGCCATCACGGCGTCACAATGATTCACTTCACGACGACCTATCCCGGGGGAAGGTCGCACAACTTCGCACAGGTCTGCATGCACTGCACAGCCCCTCTTTGCGTCCGTGTCTGTCCCGCCGATGCCATTCCTGTTGCAGCCGACGGAACAGTGCTGGGCGTTGACAGCTATC
>JAJYAE010000166.1 GCA_021779695.1 Acidobacteriota bacterium
CTTCGATCTCGCCTGATCGTCGCAATCGGGGTATTTACCACAATCAGCCTCGGAGGCTGTTCCCTCGTTTCCCAGCCGGACGCCAGGAGCAGCCTCCCGAGGCATCGCACCACGCCCTCCAAGTCACCGTTTTCCAGTTCCTCCTTCCCTTCAAGCATGATCGGGATCCTGCCCCGCGCGATTGGCCGCGCCCAGCGGCAGCCTGATCGATATACCCCGCCAATTGTTTCCTTCAGGACGATTGTTTTACCCTATCCTTGCGACAGACTCGGGCGAGCGTACATGAATCTGCAGGACCTTCGATATCTGGTGGCGGTTGCCGAGCATCGGCATTTTGGGCGGGCGGCCAAGGCCTGCAACGTGAGTCAGCCAACACTCAGCAGCCAGATTCGCAAATTGGAGAGCGAGCTGCACGTCACGTTGCTTGAACGCAACAACAAGCGTGTCGACATCACGCCGGCGGGCCAGCGGATTCTTGTCCATGCCCAGCGCGCGCTCGCAGAGGCACGGCAGATGGAGGAAGTGGCCCGCGCCACACGCGATCCGCTGGTCGGGCCGCTCAAGCTTGGTGTCATCCCCACGCTGGCGCCGTACCTGATGCCTCTCATCCTGGCCCCGCTCAAACGCTCCTGTCCGGGAATGACGATTGAGCTTTGGGAAGACCAGACCCATGCCCTGATTGATGGACTGCGAAACCACCGCCTCGACGCCGCCCTTCTGGCCACTGAGACGGAGGCGCCTGAACTCAGCGAGCTGTTTCTCTTCGAGGAGCCATTGCTGGCAGCCCTGCCCGCAAGTCACCGTCTTGCCAGAGCCCAGGCCATTGCCGAGGCGGAACTTGCCGACGAACTGATGGTTCTTGCGGATGGCCACTGCCTTGCCAATCACGCCCTTGAGGCCTGCGGCCGCAAAGCCAAAATGCGGACTGAGCTGCAAGCCTCCATGCAGGCCGCCACGCTGGAGACCCTCGTCAACCTGGTCGCGGCCGGTTACGGCGCCACGCTGATTCCGGCCCTGGCAGCCGATTCCCTTTCCCGCAGGCAGATCGTTCTTCGTCCGCTGCGGGGGCGATCCGCACGCGCCATCCGGCTGGCCAGCCGACCTGGTTTCCCACGCCCGCAGGCCTTGCGGGTCCTCGAAAAAGTCATTCGCGCCTCCGTCGTCCCAGCTCTCGCAGCCGCATGAACAACGCAATGCGTGCTTGTGGAAAATTCCGGCAAAATTCCCAGAAAACCCGAATTTCTGCCGAATATTCCGGCGAATCCAGGAATCTCGAATTCTGGCCCTCCTTATCCACAAAAACCACATTCCCGGCGGTTGACCCTACCTCCTCCGCTCCTTAGAGTCTGTATCAAATGGCGGGCTCGGGCTTTCCCGGCCGGAGCTTGCGCGTGTCCAATTGCACGTGTGCCACCACCACCGGAGTGACGATGCTGAAACTGAAAAAAATCCACATCCTCGGCTTTAAGAGCTTCTGTGACCGCACTGAACTGACGGTTCCCGGCACAGGCATTGCCGTTATTGTCGGGCCGAACGGTTGCGGAAAGTCAAACATTCTGGATGGGATGAGTTGGGTTCTCGGCGAGCAGAGCGCCAAAAGCCTTCGCGGCAGCAACATGCAGGATGTCATTTTTTCCGGTACGCGTGAGCGAAAAGCCCTCGGCATGGCCGAAGTGACCATTACCCTTGTGGATCCCGAGGCCTACGAAGGTCCCGTACCCGTTGAGCCGGAAGTTGTTGTGGACCACGAAGGTCCGGAGGACTGGGACGAGGAGGAGTTGCGTCGCCAAAAGGCCGCCGAAGCGGAGGAGATCGCTTCCACTGAGCAGCCCGGCCAGGTCATCGAAGACGAAGACGACAGCGAAGAAGCCCAGGTCAGCGCGGGAGGCCCGCAAGCCGTCGTGCTGAAGATCCGCCGCAGAAAATTCCGCCGCACGCCCCAGAAGGGCGAAGTCGTCGTCACACGGCGGCTCTTCCGCACCGGGGAGAGCGAATATCTTCTCAACGGCAAGCTCTGCCGCCTTCGCGACATCCAGGACATTTTCATGGGCACTGGCCTGGGCCCGGACAGCTACGCCATCATCGCGCAGGAACAGATTGGCCAGCTTCTAAGCGCAAAGCCCCACGATCGCCGCTCCATCATCGAAGAGGCTGCCGGCATTACCCGCTTCAAGACCAAAAAGCGCCTCGCTGAACTGCGCCTTGAGAGTGCCAAGCAGAACCTTGCCCGCGTCGACGATATTTTTGAGGAAGTCACCCGCCAGATGAACAGCCTCAAGCGACAGGCAGCCAAAGCCGAGCGGTTCGCGACCGTGCGGGATGAACTGCGCGGCAGGCTGCGCGTTGTGCTGGCCAGCCGCATGGCGCAAATGGACGAGGGACAGGCCAGGCTGGAGCAGGAAATCAGCGCGCTTTCCGACAAGATCCACGTCTCCGCGGAGGAGATTGAGGCATGGGAGGCGAATCAGCATGCGCTCACCGAGCGCGGCTACCAACTCGACCATCAGGCCCAGGAATCCCAGAGCCGCGCAGGAACCGCCGCGGTTGAGCTGGAACGGGCAGCGGCACGCGAACGCAGCAACGCGGAGCGGATCAGCGAACTCGCCGCCCGTGCCGCCTCTGCCGCGGCAGAACTGGAGCAGACTCGGAGCCAGCTCACAGGCATCGCGGAAGAGCGTGCCCAGCAAAAGGCGTTTCTGGAGACGGCTGCGGGCGAAGCGCGCGCATTTCATCAGCGCGTGGAGGCGCAACAAGCGGAGGCGCGAAAAGCTTCGGAAGAGGTCTTTTCCGCTGAGCGAACAATGGAGACCAGCCGTCGCCATGCGATGCACCTGCTTACACTCGCCGGAAACGCCCGCAACAGCACCGCCCAGGCTGAGGAGAGCCTCGCCGCTCTGGAGCGCGAGGCCGAGCGGCTGACCGCAGAGATCAAGCAGGCTACGATCGAACTTGAAAATCACGGCGTGGAGCGGGGCCAGGTGCATTTGCGCTTCGAAACGGCGGCCGAAACACTCAAGCGGCTTGAAGCCGAAATTACGACTCTTCGGGAAAGCCTTCAGACGCGCCGCAGTGAAGAAGCAGCCCTGCGCACGCACGCCAACAAGTTGCGAAGCGAGCATGCCAGTGCTGAAGGTCGCAAGCGCTCACTTGATGCATTGATTCGCGATCACAGCTACTCGACCGACACGGTGCGGCATTTGCTCAAGCCCGGCGCATTGGGTCAAGGCGTGGCGCCTGTTGGAACCCTTGCGGACTTCCTCGAAGTGAGCGGCGCGCATGAGCGCGTCGTGGATGAATTCCTGCGCGAAGAGTTGAACTACGTCGTCGTCAAAAACTGGGATGCCGCTGAAGAAGGCGTTCGGCTTCTTAAGTCGGGTGTGGATGGACGGGCAACCTTTCTGATTCACGACGCCGCGCAGGGCAGCCTCTTTGACGAGACCGATGACACGATTCGCGCTGCGGGCGTGACGCCGTTGAAGGAAACAATCCGCGTCCTCAACGGATTCGGGCGGTCGCTGGAAACCATTCTGCCCAAGCTACGCAACGGTTATCTGGTGGAGAGCGCGGCCATTGCGCAATCACTGACCGGCGCGCATCCACAGGCCTTCTTCCTGACGCCAGAGGGCGAGTGCTTCCACAATGCAACGGTGACCGGAGGCAAGGCGGCAACGCAGGGCCCCCTGGCACTCAAGCGGGAATTGCGCGAGATCGATACGCGACTGGCTCATCTGGAAAAGGACCTGGGAGAAGCCGACTTGCAGTCTGCCACTCTCCAGCGCTCCATCGAGGAATTGAATGGCACCCTCGAAACCCGGAGCGAGGAGCGGCGCCTGGCTGAGCGCGAAGCCGCCAACCAGAGTGCCGTCCTCAAGCAGATGGAGAGCGAAGCTCAACGGATCGAACGGCGCTTGCAGGAGTGGAACCTGCAGGCAGCCCGCAATAAAGATGCCCGTGAAGCCAAGCACACGGTCATCGAGCAGAAGCGGGAGGAAGCAACGCGCCTTGAAAGCGAGCATGCCACCGCCGAAAAGGCCCTGGAAGAGCTACAGGGTAAGCTCGTCGAACTGAGGCAGGCGCGAGAAGCGCTGCAGCAGGCAGCGGCGCAAGTGACGGCGGAACTGGCCGGATTGGAAGAACGGCGCCGCGGTGCCGAAGTGGCCTTTCAGCGAATTGATCGCCTGCACGCGGACCTGGAGCGCCGCGTACTCTCTTTGGAACAACAGCAGGCTGCCGCTGAAGCCGAACGCGAGCAACGCAGCCGCGAAAGCGCCGAGCTGGCCGTGAAGCAGCAGGAACTGACCATCCTCCGCGCGGAGGCTCAGGCGCAGGCAGCAACTCTGGCAGCCGAGGCGCAAGCCGTACGGCAACAGCTTGCGGCGCTGGAGACGCAACTCAAGACGGGACGAATGGCGCTCGATCAGTTGCGCGAAGAGCGCGCCGCACGCCAAAGCGCAGTCGCCAAACTGCGCTCAGACCTCGAGCACCTGGAAGGCAGCTGCCTGACCGAGCTGAATGTTGAAGCCGCAGCCCTGCGCGCCGATGCGGAAATTGCGCATCTGGTGGATGAAGCTCTGGCTGCCGAAGAAGAAGCCTGCGTCGCCCTGCGCCAGCGCATGGAGCAAATGGGGCCGGTGAACATGATGGCTCTGGATGAGTACAAGGAGACCGCCGAGCGGCACACCTTCCTCGAAACTCAGCGCAAAGACCTGATCGACTCAATCGAGAATACCCAGGAGACCATCAAAGAGATCGAGCAGATCTCACGCACCAAATTTGAAGAAGCGTTCGCCAGAATCAACGAGAATTTCGGCCAGGTCTTCTCGAATCTCTTCCAGGGCGGACAAGCTTTTCTCCGCCTCACCGACGAGGAAAACCAGGCGGAGAGCGGGCTGGAGATTGTCGCTTCACCGCCCGGAAAGAAGTTACAGAATGTTCTGCTTCTCTCTGGTGGCGAAAAGGCCCTGACCGCTCTGTCACTTCTGGTTGGCATCTTCCAGTACAAGCCCAGCCCATTCTGCGTGCTGGACGAAGTGGATGCCCCGTTGGATGAAACCAACGTCGGACGGCTGGCGGATCTGCTGCGCTCCCTGAGCCGAGAGACCCAATTCCTGGTGGTGACGCACTCCAAGCGGATGATGCATGCAGGCGACATGATTTATGGCGTGACGATGCAGGAGCCCGGCGTGTCAAAGGTCGTGAGTGTCAAGCTGAGCCATCATGAGGCGCAACGGGCAACTGCTTGAGAGCAGCCCGTTCTGGCGGCGGGATGGGAGGGCAGCGAAGCGCCGGTCCGTCCCGTAGAACGACAGCCAGGACGACACCCCACAGCACCAGTCCGTAGGCGGCATACCACCCTGCCTCCTGCGCTGGAGAGGCATGTGCCGGGCTGAAAACCACCAGAGATCCAGTGGAACTGACGTGAATCAGCTGTGCCAGCAGCACACTCCGCGAGTTTACATAGGCCCAGCCGATGAGAACCCGCATAGCCGTCATGGCCATGGCAAAAGCGAGGAAGAAGGTTGGCCACCACGCGCCATGCGGCACGGCAGCGCCAAGGAAGTTGATGGCGGGCAGGTGCCAACACGACCAGACCATTCCAATCCACAGGCTCGCGCCGAGGGCGGACCTCCTTGACGAGAGTTGTTGAAACGCCAATCCAGTCCATCCCACCTCCTCCATCAGCCCGGCCGGGATTCCAAAGAGTATCCCGATCGCAAAAAAATTCGGGCTGAAGACCTGTGAGATCTCCCGACTCAGCGCAAATAGCACTGCCAAAACAAGACCAGGTGGAATGCAAAGGACAAGCCACCAGCGCCCGGGGATTTTCCGTGGATTGAGGCGCGCGGCCAGGAGGCGTAGCCCAGCCCGCCCCTCCAGGGTGCCCGAGAGGATCAGTCCGGCACAGAATGGACCCAAAAGCATGGCAGGGAAGATCAAGATGCCCTGTAAGGTGGAAGCGCGTTCATGCCGCGCTAGCGCGGGAGCCATTACCCCCAGAGCACCAGCCCACGAAATCCCAAAGGTCATCGCGCAGTAACAGGCAAAGGGATGACGCCGAGCAGCGGCTCTGGAGAACAAGGGCATGCCAGAGGAACGGAATACCGGAGGAGTTCGTTCCCGGCAAGGGTCTGAACCCGGGAAATTCCTGGCTCACTGGCAAACAGAAAAACACCTCCGAAGGAGGTCTTCGCTTCGGAGGCGCCTGTGGTGGAGACCAGGATAAAAGCGGGGCCAGTAGCCGACGCTGGAGGTCGGTAGCGTGCGGCTACTGGTGATCCCTTATGAAACGAAGCTAGCCGCGGCTTCCCCTTTCCACTGCTGCTTCGTGTCGCCCGGCTCAAAGAGAACCTCTTACGTGTCCTCCGAACCATGTTGACAACCTGAGTGTCGCGCATCACGCCGGGCGGTTCCGTGATGGCCGTCACACTTGTTGGCCCATCCGGTAGAATTTTCTGAGACGTCTTTTCAGCCTTCTCCCGGTTTGACAAATGAGGGGGAGGGCCGGACAATCGAAGCTTCAGCCCCGGTATCGATGCGGCAGAGGCATGGCTTTTTGCGTGCTGCCTGAGTCCTGTAACCTGCGTCGCCCAGGGATTGAGCGAATCTCTCATTCCGACATATTTTCGGGGTCATAACGCGGTGAATCAAGCACTTCTCTCCACCAGCCTCGGTTCGATTCCACTCATTGGACGTGGCAAGGTCCGGGATCTCTATGCCGTCGAGGACAAGCTTCTCCTTGTCGCGACCGATCGGATCTCCGCCTTTGATCATGTTCTGGCGACGGGCATTCCGGGTAAAGGCAAGATCCTGACGCAGATCTCCCTCTTCTGGTTTGAGCTGATGGAGTCCATCGTTCCCAACCACCTTGTCACGGCAGACGTCAGGCAGTTCCCTGCCTCTCTTCATCCATTCAGGGATCAGTTGGAAGGCCGCTCAATGCTTGTTCAGCGCGCCAGAATGTTCCCCATCGAGTGCGTTGCGCGCGGCTATCTGGCCGGCTCGGGCTGGAAAGAGTATCGGGCTTCGCGCACGGTTTGTGGAATCCAGCTCCCCGAAGGTCTTCAGGACGGATCCCGTTTGCCCGAGCCCATCTTCACGCCTGCGACCAAGAGTCAGGATGGCGCGCACGACGAGAATATTGCCTTTACCCAGGCGCAAAGCCTGGTCGGAGCAGAGGCTGCTGCCGAGCTGCGCCGGCTCACGCTGGAAATTTACTCTCGAGCATCACGCCATGCGGAAGAGCGAGGCCTGATCCTGGCGGACACCAAGTTCGAATTTGGAACAACTGATGCGGGTATCGTGCTTGCCGATGAAGTGCTTACTCCAGATTCGTCGCGTTTCTGGGATGCAGCGGCCTGGGCTCCCGGCGGCGCACAGCCTTCGTTCGACAAGCAGTATGTCCGAGACTACCTTGAGCAGATTCGCTGGAACAAGGAAGCGCCTGCGCCGAGTCTTCCGCCTGAGGTTGCGGAACAGACACAGGCGAAGTATCTGGAAGCATACCGGCGACTCACCGGGAGATCCCTTGAAATCTAAACCGGAGGCTGCATCCCTTGACCGCCGTTGATTGGATCATTGTCGTGGTTTTGGCGGCAGCGATGCTGGGTGGATTTCTGCAGGGATTCGTTCGTGCGATCTTCACCATGGGCGGGCTTCTGGCTGGCCTGATTCTTGCGGCGTGGAAT
Organism: Acidobacteriota bacterium; assembly: GCA_021779695.1. The sequence continues at coordinate 7,686 of JAJYAE010000166.1, forward strand.
TATCGAACCCTCGGAAACATGTTCAATCGGGCCATGCTGAACATGCGAATTGCGGATACATACGCGATTTCGCTGACCGTTGCGTTTCTTTCCATCACCCTCCTCATCACGCTCCTGGGTGGTCTGCTGGGCAGTGTCTTTTCCCGGATCCTGCATAAGATGGGACTGGGCTGTCTCGACAGAATCGTGGGTGCCGCGTTTGGATTACTTCAGGGTGCAGTCCTGGTGACTGTCGGCGTCGTGGTAACCGTGGCGTTTTATCCGAAGGAGCCGTGGTTGACCCAGTCGCGGTTGCCGAAGTATTTTTTTCAAGCCTGCCATCTGAGCACGCATGTGACACCCAATGATCTTTCAACGCGCATCCAGGATCAACTGAACAAGTTGGAGGAGTTGGCGCCGAGCTGGCTCCGCCAAAGCGAGCCTTCGCATTGAAATTCGCAGTCATGCAGAACCCGAATGTGGCAAGCTATAAGAACGAGGCTGAGACGTGAAACGAGAACTGGATATTCTGGTGACCCAGATGCATTCAAGCGGCGTTCGCTACGAAGAAGCCGTGCGCGAATTCAAGAAGCAATACTTGCGCGAAGTGCTGTTGGCAAACCGTGGAAACCAGTGCAAGGCGGCTGAAGAGCTGGGCATGCATCGCAATACGCTGAGCCGCACCATGGCCGAGTTGGGCCTGAGCCTTGCGGAAGTGCGCGCCACGGTCAAGCGTCCTCCGCGCAGCGAACGTCCTGTATTTGGAGTGGTGCGCCAGGGATATCGCCAGGGCTAATCCTCCTTACAGGTGATGCAGACCATCCACCAAGATTCAGAAGCGCGCGTATATATCCGTCCCGGGTTTGACTGGGATCGGCAGAGTGCGTACCTGTTCGATATTGACGGTACCTTGCTGCGAAGCCGCGACCGCGTTCACTTTGAGTCGATCCCTGCGGGAGTGCTTCATGTGACCGGCCACAGCATTACGCTGGATGGTGTTGCGGTTCACGGCAGCACTGACACGGCGATTCTGCGCGAGGCTTGTGAAAAGGCCGGAATACCTTCTGAAGTGCTGGAGCCGCAGGTTGCGGCAATCCTCGAAGCAATGTGCAGGCATGTGACAGACCGCCGCCACGAGTTACAGCCTTACCTGATGCCAGGAGTCCACGAAGTTCTCCATCATCTCGCACGCCGCGGAGCAATACTCGGCGTCGCCACTGGAAATCTGGAAGCGATTGGATGGATCAAGCTTGAGAAAGCAGGCCTGCGGGAGTGGTTCAGGTTTGGCGGCTTTAGTGATCATGCACCTGTTCGTGCCAGATTGATTGAGCGCGCTGCGCGCAAAGCACAAATGCTTGGAGCCGACATGGCAGGCGTCTGCGTGGTAGGCGATACGCCGCGGGACATCGAGGCTGCGCGCGCCAACAGCCTGCCCGTGATTGCTGTGGCTACGGGAAACTTTAGTTTTGCGGAATTGATGCACCATGAACCGACGGCGTGTGCATCGAGCCTGGCTGACCTCCTGGCCGCCGAGGAGAACACCCCGTGAGATCTCTGCGTTGCCATTCCATCCCCTGCTCGCTTCTGGCCCTTCTGATTGCAGTTGGCGGCATGGGCACGCGCACGGCAACCGCCTCGACCTGCGCATCTCCGACAAGCGACTCTGCGGGGATGCTTGATCAGGCCGGTGAGGGAGATACGTCTGCGAGTAGCTCTCCGAGTGTGAGCCGCAAAGACCAGCGACGCGCGGCCCGACTCTACCTTCTGGCTTTGAGACT
>JAJYAE010000167.1 GCA_021779695.1 Acidobacteriota bacterium
GCGATACAAAGCACACATCGCCGAATGGCGTCAGCAGTATCCAAAGCTCGCCGAAGTCGATCTGCGCTACGACCGGCAGGTCGTCCTGCAAATGGCGCCGGGCGCCGTGGGCGACTCAACGGCAACACCCAAGCTGACTGCAGACAAGCCCACCAGCCAATCCTCGAGCCCGACGCCCCATCCTGCAGCCAGCTTGTTGAAAACAGCCGCTCCTGCCCGGTCCGCCCCCGTCGCCACGGTTCCTTCCAGGGCGCAGGCCATCCCTCCGGCGGCCTCGAAGAAGCCGGTGGTCCCGAAGCTCGTGAAGACCGCCAGCGCCAGGCATCTGCCGGCAAAGAAGCACCCCTCCGCCGGCGCCAAGGCTGCAAAAAAACGGCCCAGCCAGCAGAAGATTGAAAGAGCCGCCGCTCGTCAGCGCGCGGCGCGTGCGCGAGCCAGGAAGCGCGCAGCGTCCCGGCGCGCCGCGCATCACCAAAGCAAACCGGGGATTGCGAAAACGAAATCAACCCAGACCCAGACTGCAGGGAAGGGAATGTGAACGGAAAAGAACGATGAGCCAGAAGCAGGAAAATCTGATTGCAGTGCTGGATGTGGGCAGTGCATGGACGCGCGTGCTCGTGGCTGATCTCAATGAGGGTGCGCTGCGCTATCGCGGACACGGCCTGGTTGAGTCCGCCGGCATGCGCAAAGGGCTCATCGCGGATCTTGGCCCGGCGGCTCGCGCCGTGAAGGCGGCCGTTGACCACGCGGAGCAGACGGCTCGCGCCAACGTCGATGCTTGCGTGGTTGGCGTCGGCGGTCCACACATCCGGGGCGTCAACACCAACGGCGGTCTCGATCTTGGCAGCCGCATGCGCGAAATCACCCGCGACGATGTGCGCTCCGCCATCGATCGCGCCCGCGCCGTGGAGCGTCCACCCGATCGCGAGATCCTTCATCTGCTGCCCCGCCAGTTTATCCTCGACGATCAACCCGGCATCTTTGACCCCATCGGCATGGTTGGCGCCCGCCTTGAAGTCGACTTGCACATCGCCACATGCTCCGGCGGCGCAATGCAAAGCACAATCACCTGCGCCAATCGCGCCGGCCTCGAAGTCACTGAAGCTGTTCTGGAGTCGATTGCCGCCGCTGAAGCGACGCTCTCTTCCGACGAGCGTGAGCTTGGTGTCTGCCTGCTCGACATCGGCGCGCACTCCAGCGACCTGATTGTCTTCTTTGAGGGCGCCGTCGCGCATACCGCCTCGATCCCCATCGGCGGCGCGCATTTCACCAACGACCTGGCCGTAGGTCTTCAGTTGTCCGTGGCGCAGGCAGAAGACCTCAAGCGCCAGTTTGGTCATGCCGTCGTCACGGCCGTTCCCCAGGATGCCGAAATCGATATCGCCAATCCCCAGCCGCGGCGCCTCGCGCTGCGCACTGTCGCCGAGATCCTTGAACCCAGGGCCCGCGAGCTGGTGCACTTCGTGAAAGAAAGTCTGCGCCACGGCGGCGTCATGGACGCCCTGGGCGCAGGCTGTGTCTTAACAGGCGGCGGCGCCGCTCTGCCCGGTATGCTGGATGTGACGGAGATGCAGCTGCGAGTGCCCGCGCGGACTGGGATGCCAGTGCGCCTGTCCAACATGCCGGGCGAACTCACCAATCCAGCCTTCGCCGTCATGATCGGAATGCTTTTGTACGCACATCGCACCAGGGTCACGCGCGCAGCTGAAAGCAATAGCCTGCGCGCTAAGCTGCGTGCGATCTTTGCGGCAAGTTTTTAACCCCAGTTGGAGAAGGAGGCCCACGCCTTATGGACCAGCAATCAAATACGGCCGGCGAAATGCGAATTCAGTTTCATGACGAAAGCCCCCGCGGCGCACGGATCAAAGTCATCGGCGTGGGCGGTGGTGGCGGCAACGCTGTCAACCGCATGATTCAGGCCGGGCTTGAAGGGGTTGAATTCATCGCAGCCAACACGGATGTGCAGGCGCTCAAGCTGTCCCAGGCTCCGGTCAAGCTCCAGCTCGGCGTCCGGCTCACCTCTGGTCTTGGTGCGGGCGCAAACCCCGACGTGGGCCGCCGTGCCGCCCTCGAAGACTCAGAAAAAATCATTGAGGCCCTGGAAGGCGCTGACATGGTCTTTGTCACCGCGGGCCTTGGCGGCGGAACGGGAACCGGCGCCGCGCCAGTCATCGCCTCGCTCGCCAGCGAGATGGGTATCCTCACGGTCGCTGTCATCACGCGCCCCTTCGCCTTTGAGGGCAAGCGCCGCCTCCAGCAGGCCGAGCGTGGATTGAAAGAGCTTCTTGAAAGCGTCGACACCATGATCGTCATCCCAAATGAAAAGCTCCTCGCTGTCGCAAAGGATGCTGGCTTTTTTGAGAGCTTCCGCATCGCCGATGACGTCTTGAGGCAGGGAGTGCAGGGCATCAGCGACATCATCACGATCCCCGGCATCATCAACCGCGACTTTGCTGATGTGAAGACCACCATGGCCGGCATGGGGCACGCTGTCATGGGAACTGCCGTGCGTTCCGGCCAGAGCCGCGCGGCCGAAGCGGCCCAGGCCGCCATGGCCTCGCCTCTTCTTGAAGCGGGCGCAATCGACGGCGCGCGTGGCATCCTCATCAACATCACAGGTTCCAGTTCCCTCAAGCTTTCTGAGGTCAATGAGGCCTCCTCGCTCATTCAGTCCGCCGCCCACGAAGATGCCAATATCATCTTCGGCGCCGTCCAGGACGAGCGTATGGGGGACGAAGTCAAAATCACCGTCATCGCGACCGGCTTCCGCGATCAAATGCCGGAGCGCCGGGCACGCATGCTCAATGTCGAAGAGACCCCCGTCGTCACTGTGCCGGTGGTTGCCCCGGAAAATTGGATGCGCGAGACGCAGCCTCTCACCGAGAAGGTTCCCACGCAGCCCCGTTTCCAGAGCGAAGAGGAGGACGGTGGCATGCCCATTGCCCAAGCTCCGGCTTCCTCCACAGCGTCTGCGCATTCCGCCGTCGCCCACGCAGTTGCTGTGGCAGAGCCGCAGCAGGCCAGCGCAAGCTCGACCCGGCCTCAGTTCGCCGAGTTGGCCGAAGAGCCTGCCTATACTCCCTTGCCGCGAGACTACGCGCCAGAGATGGGCGACGAGATGCCCTCCGCCGCCACTGTTGAAGAGCCCGCGGCTACGGCGGATTCGTCGCTCTTTGCCGAGCCTGCCGAGCAGCCTGAACGCGATCTGGATGTGCCGGCTTTCATGCGGAGGCTGCAGTTTTAGACCTCTCGCAGGGTGTAGCCAGGAGCGCGGGCTTCCATCCCTTGTCCAGCCAGCGTGGAATTGTCAGAACAGGTCCTCTTTCTGCACCTTTTCCGGTGATTCACCGCAGCATAGCGGGCCATTTTCCGGTATTGTAGAAAGAAACAACACTGCCACCGGCCCCAGGAGCAATGTTGCGCGCTTTTCTCGCGTCCACAGGTATATCGCGCGGGTAGGTCGGGCTGCGGCAACGCGGTCCAGACGCAATTACCGAAGTGTGGTCCGGGAGTGAAGACGCGGGACGACAGAGGATTGAACGGGAGGATACTGGCTGAATGAAACGCTCTTGCGCCTGGGTTCTGGGGCTTGCGGTAGTTGTATCTGCATGGTTCGCCATCACGGCGTCCGCCCTCGATGCGCCTCATGCGTTGCATCACTCCCGTACAGGCAATCAGCACCTGACTGCTCACGCGCGAGCGCACCATCATGCCACGGCGCATCGCCGCGCATCGACCAGCACAGCATCGGCGCGACCTGCATCGACGCGAACCGCATCCCATCACACTGTCCATTCGTCCACAAGACGCAGCGCGACCCTTCACCGAGCCAGCCTCCGCACGCGTCGCCATCGCTACTACGAGCGATTCACCGCGAGTTCCTTTGTCGATGGTCCCATCGGCGTCTCCGACGTCACGGCAGGCGAAGACCCTGTCGTTCGGCAGGCTGCAATTGATGCGCTCGGTGACATGAATGGAACCGCCGTCGTCATCAACCCCGCCAATGGCCGCATCCTCGCCATGGTCAATCAGAAGCTCGCACTCTCTCCCGGCGCCGAGCCCTGCTCCACCATCAAGCTCTCCGTCGCGTTGGCCGCGCTCTCTGAGGGCCTGGTTACGCGCGACACCATGGTGCAGCTTCAGGGTTTCCGGATGAACATGACCCAGGCCATCGCCCACAGCAATAACCTCTACTTCGAGGAACTCGGTCGCGAACTGGGTTTTGAGCGAGTGCGCCACTACGCTACCCAATTCGGCCTCGGCGAGCTGGCTGGTTATCACATCGCCGGCGAGCAGCTCGGTGTCTATCCTGATCAGCCCATCCCCGCTTCAGAAGGCGGAGTGGGGCGTATGTGCAGCTTTGGTCAGGGCGTATCCCTGACGCCGCTTCAACTCGGTGCTCTTGTCGCAGCCATTGCCAACGGAGGCACTCTCTACTACTTGCAACACCCCACCTCTCCGCAGGAAGTTAAAGACTTCCAGCCCAGGGTGAAGCGCACTCTCAACATCGCAAAGTACGTGCCCGATCTCCAGGACGGTATGGCCGGTGCCGTCCAGTACGGTACCGCGCGGCGCCTGCGTATCAACTTCCAGGAGCTACCGGTCTTCGGCAAGACCGGAACCTGTTCCGACAAGGGGACGCGCTTTGGCTGGTTCGCGTCTTATTCGCAGACTCCACTCGGCAACATGGTGACCGTCTTCTTCCTTGAGGGTGGCCGTCCCACTTTTGGCCCTCGCGCTGCGGAGCTCACCGGCGAGTTCTACAAGAATCTCTGGGACCGCGACTACTTTGCGGGTGGGGAACAGCAGAGCGCTAAAGTTCTGGGTTCCACATCCTCTTCGCAAGCCGCATCCCAATAGCCACAGCTTCAGGGTTCAGCTTCAGGCCGCCCCAGAGGCGGCCTTTTTCCTGATTCCTTCAAATCGTCCAGGCCGCAAACCTTTTCCGAGAGATTGCGACGAATTCATTCCCCGCTCATCCCATAGATTAACGAACCTGATTGCGGCTCCATTTCGGCTGTATGCGAGCCATTCAACCCACCACTGTGTAAAGTAACCCGCAGGAATCTCTCATGGCGCTGCCCACGCACATCCTTCTCGTCTACGGCTATCTCCTTTTGTTCGTGTGGGTTCTGGTGGAGCAGCTCGGTGTGCCGCTGCCCGCCATCCCAGTTCTCTTGGCCGCAGGCGCTCTCTCGGCGCAGCACGAGCTCAGCCTGGTCTTCGCTCTCGCAGCCGGAGTCGTTGCCTCCCTCATCGCAGATACGGCCTGGTTTCTCATCGGTCGCCGCTTCGGGCATCATGTTCTCCGCATCCTGTGCAAGCTTTCGCTGGAGCCGACCGTCTGCGTGCGACAGACCCAAAATTCCTTCGCGGAACGCCGCGCATTCACTCTGGTCATCGCCAAGTTCGTTCCCGGCCTGGCCACTCTTGCGCCCCCAGTTGCCGGGGAAAACGGCATGTCGATCAGCTCCTTTCTGCTTTACGACGGGATCGGCTCCTTTCTCTGGGTCGGCGGCATGCTCGCTGGCGGCCGCCTTTTCGGCGATGCTCTCAAGCGTGATCCTGGCCTGCTGAACTGGGTCGGTCGCTTCTCTGGTGCGCTGCTTGTCCTGGGCATCGTGGCGTTCTTCATCGGCCGGCTGTATCGCCGCCAACTCTTTCTTCGCAAGCTCGTGGACGCTCGCCTCGAGCCCGAGGAACTCAAGCGCCAGCTCGACGCCGGCGAGCCAGTCTTCATCGTCGATCTGCGCCACCCCCTCGAGCTCGTCCCCGATCCGTTCACCTTGCCCGGAGCTCTGCACGTTTCCCCCGAAGCACTCGCCGAGCGGGTCCAGGAGATTCCTCGCGACCGCGACATCGTCCTTTACTGCACCTGCCCCAACGAGGCCACAGCCGCCAAAACCGCCCTCACTCTCCACAAGCTGGGCTTTGAGCGGGTGCGTCCGCTGAGGGGTGGCTTTGACGAATGGAAGCGGCTTGGCTACCCCCTGGATGCCGTGCCGCCCGTCCAACCCCTGGTGCAGGTGGCCGTACCCGCAAAATAGCGCGCCCCTGAAGGCTCAGAAAAGCGCCGCGATACGGGCCCCAATCGGAGCGCCCAATCCGCTGCACGGATCCGGGCCGGGGCCGGCTTTATAGAACCCATTGCTGCCCTGGGTGATGTCGTGAAAGGCCTGCGGATTCTGCCAGAGCGTGGGCGTCACAAAGCCCAGCTTCGTTCCCAGAGCGGCAAACAGCCCTGCATACAGGGGCGCCACTGCGCTCGTTCCGCCCACCACCGTTGCCGAGCCGTGCACAAAGATCTGGTAGCCAGTCTGTGGATCGGCATCGGCCGCTACATCCGGCACCATTCTTCCCTTGCCGGCTGTTCCGCCTGCCGGTGCAGCCGGCGCCCCGATCTGGAAAGCCTGCACCGGAAAAATTGTTGAGTAGCCCCCACCTGTCCCTTCGCCGTTTGTCTGTCCTGGATTGTCATTCCACACTGTCTCGCTCGTCGCGGTCTTGTTTGTTCCCCCACATCCCACTACGTGCGGACACGATGCCGGTACGTCCACATTAGCGGGCGTCGGGCCTCCATCGCTCGAATTGTTATCGCCTGCCGCCGCAAATACCACCATCCCCGCGCCTGTTGCCGCCGCTGCAGCAGCCTCCATCCCCTCTGCCGCGGTCCTGCCCCAGTTGGCCTCGTCCGCACCCCAGGAGATGGAACACACGTCACATCCATCCGCTGTCGCTGCCTTGACCGCCGAGGCGATGTCCTGCGCCCAGTACATTCGGATCGTTGCTGCCTGTCCCGTTGCCGCATAGTAAGATGCGCCGGCCACCTCGATGTCGAGTGCAACTTCAAAATCCGCATCCCCCGCCGACCCACCCTGGTTCGGTGAATTCGTAGTCCCATCCACACTCACGTCCGTGATCGAAGGCGTTGGCTGGCCCAGCGATTGAAAGAACGCGTCGATATCCGACGGCACCCAGCCGCCGCCCAGTTCCACGATGGCAATCACCCCGCCGCCCATCCGTTGCGCCGGCCAATTGTAAGCCGTGCACAGGTTGGGGACGCTCCACGAAATGGCCGCTGCTGCCAGCTCAGGCCTGGGATGCTTGAGATACGATTTGCACCGATGCAGGGGAGGACGTTGCATTGGGGAGTCTCCTTTTGTGCCTTGGATGCGGTCCGCCGGAGTTTGGCACATTCACACCCTCAAAGAAAGATCCCTGATCCAATCAAAAGTAGCCGGTCGGCATCCCGCTTGACCGTCCGCTCCCAACGCTGCACGCCGTAATATGAAGGAGAGCAGCATCCACCGAATGGAGCACGAAACCTTGGCCCACGATGACTTGCGTGATTGGATCAAATTCCTCGAGAAGCGCGGCGAGCTCAAGCGCATTCACGAAGAGGTATCCCCCGAGCTTGAGATCACGGAGATTACGGATCGTGCATCCAAGATCGGCGCCCACGGCCCCGCACGCGCGCACGTCAGCGCAAAAGGGAACTATCCGCCCGGCGGTCCCGCTTTGCTCTTTGAAAACATCAAAGGCCATCCTGGTCACAAGGTCTTCATAAATCAGTTCGGCAGCGAGCGCCGCATGGCCATGGCGCTTGGCGTCGAGCGTCTCGACGAAGTCGCCGAGCGCATTCATGGCTTGATGAATCTCAAGCCGCCTCAGGGTCTGATGGACAAGCTCAAGATGCTGCCGCAGCTCGGCGCGCTGACCAGCGCGTTTCCCAAGACCGTGAGCGCCAAAGAGGCTCCCTGCAAAGAAGTCATCTTGCGAGAAAACTTCGATCTTAACGCCTTCCCCATCCTCAAGTGCTGGCCCCACGACGGCGGGCGCTTCATCACGCTTCCCTGCGTCCATACCCGCGATCCACGCACCGGCAAGCGCAACATCGGCATGTATCGCATGCAGGTCCACGACAGTCGCACAACTGGCATGCACTGGCAGCGGCAAAAGGTCGCAGCCGAACACTACCGCGAGGCCATGCGTCTCGCCGCGGAGCAGCAGGCAGCCGCCAGTCCCCGTACGGCCCGAGTCGCTGCCATGGCGGAATCAGCGGGCGGCGCGGTCACCATTCCCAGTGGTCCTATAGGTGGATTGCCGCAGGTTGCCATGGGAAATCTCAAGGGGTCGCGCCTTGAAGTCGCGGTCGCCATCGGGACAGATCCCGCTACAACCTTTTCGGCCATCGTGCCCGCACCGCCCGAGGTCGAAGAGTTCATGATCGCAGGTTTTCTGCGCGGTGAGTCCGTCGAAATCGTGCGCTGTGAAACCGTTGACCTTGAAGTGCCCGCGCGTGCTGAGATCATTCTCGAAGGTTACGTCGAGCTCGGCGAACTGCGCACAGAGGGCCCCTTCGGTGACCACACCGGCTTCTACACCATGACCGATGAATATCCAGTCTTCCATCTCACCTGCATTACCCACCGCAAAGACCCCATCTACGCCGCAACCATCGTAGGCAAACCGCCCATGGAAGACGCCTGGATGGGGAAGGCTGTCGAGCGCATCTTTCTTCCCGCGATGAAGATGACCATCCCCGAAATCGTGGACGTTCACCTGCCCGTCGAGGGTGTCTTCCACAACCTCATGCTCGTCTCGATCAGGAAGAGCTATCCAGGCCAGGCACGCAAGGTCATGAACGCGATCTGGTCGCTCGGTCAGGCCATGTTCACCAAGTGCATCATCGTCGTCGACGAAGACTGCGATGTGCAGGACGTCGGCGAGGTCGTGCTGCGCGTTGCCAACAACATTGACCCGGAGCGCGATATCCAATTCACTCTGGGCCCGGTCGATTCGCTCGACCACGCGAGCCGCCTGCCCAACTACGGATCAAAAATGGGCATCGATGCAACGCGCAAGTGGAAGGCAGAAGGCTTCGAGCGCCCCTGGCCGGCCATGATCGAAATGGACAGCGCGACCAAAGCGAAGATCGACGCCATCTGGAGCAAGCTGGGGATCTGACGCTGCATCGCGCTCGTCTGATTTAACCTGAAGGCATGTCCCGACTTTCGAGCGTGCGATTCGCCGCATGCATCTCTTTCTTTCTCGCGGCCGCCTGCCCCATCTTCGCCCAGCAGGGTCCAGACTCATTCCACTGGGTCGATTTTCACTCGACGAAGGACCAGAGCGTCGTGGACTGGGTCACACGCTCGCTCGCCGCAGAAAACTGGACCGCTATTCGCGAAATCGGCGTGGAGTACGATGCCGCACTCGTTGTCACAACCTCGCGCAGCAATCCGCAGGGCCCTTCCACGTACGATACCTTCACCGTCTGGAATGCCTCGCTCACCCGGCACACCACGACACGCCTACTGCAAGGCGCAGATCTTCGACTCCTCAGTTGGTTGCAGCTCGCGTCCGGCCACCCGCGCGAGTTGGCTGCCTTTTACGATGACTGCACCAATTGCAATGCCTCACATTCTTCACA